>JBKCJY010000001.1:0-5956 GCA_046301455.1 Chitinophagaceae bacterium
GAAAAAGGCGGCATCGATGGCGGTAGCAGCTATACCGCTAAAGACATCAACAAAGAAATGCTCAAAGAAGAAATTGGAGGTATTGCCATCTACCTTGACTTACTGGCATCACTACTCGATATTGATCTCGAAGAAGCCATCATCGATACCTTCAACAGCAAATCAGAGAAATACGGCTTTACGCAGTTTGTAAAATAAGCTGCAGGCGCCCAACCTGTTCATCATCAAAATCCACAAGCTTTCACTTTGCTTCACTTAAACTAACGCTCACCACCCAACGATTAGCCGTAACCTTGAGCTCCATCATTCTTTTCCTTATTCACATAAACGAAATTTACACAACAAAAAAGGAGGCCGTATGAAAAAGATATTCTTATATATCTGCGCCCTTTCACTCATAATGCAAGCAACGGCACAGGAACAACCCGTAGTTAAAGACGGTCAGTATTATCTTACTAAAAGCAACAACCAGAAAACAACCGCCTGGATAATGTTAGGTGCAGGAGTAGCCATGATGGCGGGAGGCTTTATCATGTCAGAGAATACAGATGACTGGACTGATTTCAATGGGGTATTTGTTTTTATTGCCGGTGTACCGGTGTCTTTAGCAAGTATTCCGTTCTTCATCAGCTCCGGAAACAATAAAGCAAAAGCAGCAGCAATGGCAGGACCCGGCATACAACCCATTCACCTGGGTGGCTCCTTAACCAGACTTGCACCCGGCATCACAATAAAGATTCAGTTCTAAACTGCATACATCCCCCTTCGTTTATCCGGTAGTACGTCATTACCGGCTTACCGCCCATGCGTCAAAGGAAATAATTCAACCCCCTCAACCCCTCAACCATCTAAACGCTCTCAACACTCCGCTCTCATCTCTCATCTCTCATCACTTCTCTCTAAACCTTTCCTCCGTGTTGAAAATTCTTTTGCTCCAAAGCGCAGCGAAGGAGCCCACTCTCCCAAACCCCTAAACCCTCTCAACCATCTAAACCATCTCAACCATCTCCTCTCTCATCACTCCTCTCTCATCTCTCAATCCCCTATCTTGCACCCCAAACTTATCTCTACCACCCCCGCTGCTCATGCATCTTCACCCGTAGCCCCTTCTGTTCCAAAGAACAACAAAGCGGCAACACAAGTCTTTCTTTTAAAACACGACGGTAAATAAAAAAATAAAAACCCGTTAACAACTAACGGTAAGGTACAGCGTATAGACTAAAACAAACAAAGATGAACGTACGATTTATAAAGAGCTTGATCCTTTTATTATTATTGCAAACAACAAAACCCATCACCGTAAACGCATGGGGACCCGATGGCCACGCCATCGTTGGCAGAATTGCCATGCAGTATGTAACACCGGAAGTGAGGCAGAACATCCTCACCCTCCTCGGCACCATGCCCATTGACACAGCCGCCAACTGGATGGACATCATGAAATCCAATGCCGATTATGAATTCATGCGCCCCTGGCACTATGTCAATTTCCCGCAGGAGCAGCAATACACCATTACCAATACCGATAACAGCATCAACCGCCTTTTCTGGACATTCAATGAACTCAAAAACAAAAAGGTCCTCTGTACAGAACAGATAAGATTCGATCTCTATGTCATGCTCCACCTCATGGGCGATCTGCACATGCCCCTCCACAACGGCTTTGCAGAAGATGTGGGTGGTAATAAAGTCATGGTGCAGTATGATTCCATCAAGAACCACAACCTCCATTGGTTTTGGGATGAAGACATCATCCGTTTAACTCGCATCACCGATCAGGATTGCCTCCAGCATTTCAAACAGTCCTTTCTCGATTCCTTAACTGAAGTAGACTTCACCGCATGGATGTATGAAAGCCGTTCCCTGCTGCCACAGGTGTACGACTTTCCCGGTTTTGAACTCAGCCCTCAATACCTTGCCCGGCATAAAGTAACCGTTGAAAAACAGCTCCTCAAAGCGGGCCTCCGTCTTGCCTTTATCTTAAACAAACTGTTTACCTCACCGTCGCCGGAGATCAACCTTGATGAATTAGTTAAGAAGTATAAAAACGGCATCCGTGCCGTAGACGCCCCCAACAAAATAGGGAAGAACGTCACCATTTGCGATCGGGTGTACAGCGTCCGTTATACACCCACCATAACACAGATCAACATTGGTGCAAAATTTCCCAACAACCCCGTTACCATTGTCATCTTTGCAAAGAATTACGAAAAGTTTAAACGACCGTTGGATGAATTATTTAAAGACAGAAACATTTGTGTAAAAGGCACTATTGAAGAATTCAAAGGAAAGCCACAGATCGTTGTAGAAGATCCGGAAGACATCATCATTCAGTAAAAGAAATATTGAAGAGAAATTATTATTGAATCTTATCTCTCTTTTCTAGATTATGCCTTGCACAAAGTAATTGTATGTTTTCTGATTTTAACGATGTGCCTCCCTTTGAATAGGGCAGTATATGATCAAAATGTAAATTGTCTTTGCTTCCGCATTGAATACATTGACCTTTATCTCTTTTCCAAACCTCTAGTTTAACAGAAGTAGGTATCATACGGTTATGATCAAGATCTTTTAATTCAGTCGCTCTTTTTTCCTTTTGGTCTATAGTTTTGTCAGTTACTTGAAGTTTAAACTTAAACACATTTCTATTCTCTGTCTTCTCAATCCAAGCGTCTATTAATTCAAATACGCCATTAAATACCCAGATGCCATCCTTAATTTTCTCGTATACTTTTACTAACTCAGCTTGCTGCTCTCCGTCTTTATATTTAATAGCAGCTTTAAAAAACTTGCCATTTTCTGTAAGGGAGCCTTTGGGTGTATAATCAGGTTGATTAACCGATTTTGGGTCTCTAGCCAAATTCTTTGGTACATCATGTCCTTCATATATCAACACCTGACCATTTTATTCTACTCTATCTGCATAAGGCGACCCCTTTCTTGTTGACATAAGAATAACAGTTGCTCCTCCTTTCACTCTAAAATTCATTCCTTTTTGCAGACTAATGCCTTCTTCCAAACACATTTCAGCATGTGAAATAATATCACCAGGATAAATAGCCATTACTTTTTAAACTCTTTACTGGTGAAAAATTCTGTGAAAGAAATATCAAGTGCTTTAATTAATCTCTCTAATATCTCTAATGATACATTCCTTCTCCCAGCTTCTACATCTGTTACGTAAGTTCTATCAACATTAGCTTTTAAGGCTAAACCTTCTTGTGAGAGTTCTAATTCTATGCGCAACTGTCTAATCCGTTGTCCAATTTTTTGTTTGACATCCATGCCATCAAGATCAGTTATTGTGGCTTTTAAGTCAACGGACTTTAAGGGTCATATATTTATCTTTGCAAAACAGTATGATATAAATTTTAAAAAATAAAATGGATAATAAGGATTAGAGGCTGTTGACACGAGATGACTTTATGGCCTTCTTTCGTGACAATGACAAATTGAATCTATTAAACGTTGATGACAGAATCGAAGTTTTTTCAACAATTCTTCTCGGTAGTTCAGATTTTAAGAAAAAACTTTTTGATAGAATATTTTCGGATTATTGTATTACAAATCTTGAAGTGGTTGAAGTTGAATAACACACTTTTCTCATGCTATCCTGATTTTCCATCTCAGGCTCTTACAACATACACACATTTAATTCCTGAAATCTCCCCGCTGCTCTACAGAAGTAAAATTGGAGTCCTGTCCTATATCCAGCATGGTAGTAAGTATAGCGGTAAATAACAATTGCCGCTCAGCAGTAAGTTGTGGTGCCAGCCAAAAATAATTCTGCAAATGATTTTTAAGCGGGTTATCACCTCTGAACTGTACGGCTGCAAGCGGTACTCCTTTTTCATAAATAACAAACCCCGGTATATCCCATGCTTTTTTCCCGGTATCATAATACTGTACAGATTGTACCTCCGGCTCCTCATCACCATTTCGTAATACCGCCTGTAATGGTGTTATTTTATTAAACACAAGTCCCACTTTTTCCTCCTGAAACGCCGTGAGCAACCGGTATTGCAATGTGTCTTTGGTTTCAATGCCGGCAATCCTCCTTTCACAGCAACGTCTCCTGCGAGGGGCGTTGCGTTACATACCCCCCGCTATCCTGGTTTAATAACTCCGGTATGTAAGTACCAATAATTATCATCAAACGAAAAACAATGATTAATGGCAAGTATAAACAGCATCTGCTTTTAATCATGATTACATGCAAAAGACTGAGTAGCGGGTCTGTAAACAAATAAAGGGGCAAAAGTTATTTTGCCCCTTTAAACCAATGTGATCAACCGTTGTAAGACTAGCTGCTTTTTTACTTTTTAAAGCGATACTGAAGTCCGAGTTGAATAGTATTTACTTTTTGGTCTGTAATGCCGGGAACGTCAAAATAACTGGTCATACCCAAAGAATAACGTAAACCAACGCCTAAGCCTGACCGAAAATTATAGCCTAAACCGGCTAGCCAGCTTAACGTAGTATTATTGGTGCCTTGAATCTTTGCAGGTGCTTGAGCCGGAGCCGGGAACTCTTGTGTCACTTGTGCTTTAAGCAAAAAACCTGGCTGAGGCCCTGTTTCTGCATAAAAACCATGTCCCTTATTATACTGTATTAATAAAGGTAAGTTCAGAAACTGAAGTTTTGTAGTAAGCGCTAACACATATCTGTTCCCGCTTGCATCGCTGATCTTTATATCTTGTAAAGAACCTTCACCGGAATAACTCAACTCGGGTTGAAAACTAAACTGTGAACTGATCGGAATGGATACAAACACCCCCACAAATGTTCCAGCTTTGATTGATGGATCCCTGTAAGAACTAGTTATACCAAAACCGGATGTAGTAACAGAACCATTGAAACCCGCCCTTAATCCTAAATGAACTGATGATTGCTTGCCTTCAGTTTTTGATTTTTCTTGGGCAACTGCAGTTTGTAAAACTGTTAAGGCAATGAATAAATGAAAAATTCGTAACATTTCTTACTTTTTAAAGTTTAAAAAAATTAATGTAGTGGTGTTCTTTTCATTAAGTAGCTAAGCGTTGTTTTATAAGCATCGGCATTAGACCAAACAGAAACCTTACTTTTTGAAAAAATAGGGCTCCCCGATGAATTATATATAAAGAGGTTAACTGTGGTTTGATAATTTTCTTTATAGGTTATAGTACTGAAAGTGCTGGAAGAAGTCGTAGTGCTTGTTTGACCCGGTTTGTAAATAGGTTTTGTAGAAGGCCTGGTAGTCTGGTAAGTAGTTTGTGAACCGCTGCTGCTCACTCCTGTGCTACGCATCATCACTTCACCGGTAATGATATAACCTACCCCCAAAATACTGCAAAGTTCATCCATTGTGTATGCACGCAACTGTTCGGCACTGATACCTTTCTTTAAAAGAATGGAATTGGTAATGGCTGCCGGCTGTAACTCATAACGAACAAAGGATTGAGATGCCAGAAGCTGTGCCTCTTGCTGTATCCGATAACTCATATCCTGCCAGTTACCAGGTCCTTTACCCGACATATACCTGAAAGGTAATACAGCTACCATACGTGAATTGATAACATTCCCTTTCACCACCGAAGTGTTTTCTCCGGATGTTTCAACGGAGGAAAAAACTTCTGTTCGCCCGCTTGCAAAGGCAATACGGAATACCTGTGTTTTCGGAAGCGAATAAACAAGCGTTTCGCCCTTATGAGAAAAGCGGATATCCGTTGAGGTTATCTCTACTACCTTACCCTTATATTCAATACCATTGGTCAACAGTATCTCATCATATGTTTGTTGGGCAAAAAGTAGGATTGAGTTAAAAAATAAAAAGAATAAAAAAAGGAGTTTCAACTTGATTTGAGATTCACTTTTAATCATAATAAAGTTTTATAATTGAATTGGTTATTTCTGTTAATATAATAAATTTTTCAAAGTTAAAACAACACAACGCACATAACACTACTATATGGTATTC
>JBKCJY010000002.1:0-4790 GCA_046301455.1 Chitinophagaceae bacterium
GATACAGATCTGGAAATACTCATTCCTGATGCATATGTTGAAAGTATTGCAGAACGTTTGAGCTTATATACAAGACTGGATAATTCAGAAAGTGAAGAAGAGCTCCATGCATTTCATACAGAACTGCAGGATCGTTTTGGCTCTATGCCCAAACAGGTGGAAGATTTGTTTACCACTGTGCGTTGCCGCAAGCTGGGAGTGGAATTGGGCTTTGAAAAAATGACGCTGAAGAATAAAACACTCCGTTGCCACTTCATCAACAATCCTGATTCGCCTTATTTTGAATCGGATCTTTTTCAATCCATCATGCAGTTTGTGCAAACGGGTTTGAACAAAGCCAAACTCAAACAAACCGGTAAACTGTTTTTGCTCATTGTGGAAGATATAAAAGATATGGAAGTCTTACATCGCCTGCTCAGCCGTATGAGCCAAAGTGTAAAAGAAAAGAACAGTTCGCTTGCAGGATAGCGTTTCAGGTTGATTTTGATGCAAAATCAAAACAATATGGAAGAGCAAAATTTCTCCCAATCAAAAGAAATCAAATACCCTAACGTAAGCAGTTACGAACGTACTATGGCCATACTTTGTCATGTGCTGGGTATTTTCTTACGAATTTTCCCTACATTAATTATTTATCTGATGAAAAAAGATGAATCAACCTATGTGGCGGAACATGCTAAAGAGGCACTTAATTTTCAAATTAGTATTACCATCTTTTACATCATCAGCGGCATTTTGGTTTTGTTACTCATCGGCTTGCTCCTGATTTGGCTTCTTTATATTGCCAATATTATCCTGTGCATTATTGCTACAATCAAAGCAAGTGATAATATTTTGTACAAATACCCTTTTAACATCAGGCTGGTAAAATAAAAATGAATTTTGGAAGGCGACACCTTTTTAAGAAGGTGTTGTCTTTCAGAATTCAATACAGTCATCGTTATTCCCACAGGTAATTTTACGTTCCGCATGTTAAGTATTTGATAAAGCAAATACAATAGCCGTTTCATTTTATCGTTTGGTATAAGTGTTGAATAACCCAATACAGCACATTGTATTATTCACATTTTAAACATCCGCTTATGAAACGTTCTTTACTCTTTTCGTTTATTGCAATCATTTTAATTTCTTCTTCCTGCGCCAGCCGCAGAGCCATGGAACAGGAAATGGCCAATCAAATGCTCATGCAGCGCATCAGGCAATATGATATCAAAACCATTGCCGTGTTGCCCGCTCAACTGGAAATAACAGGAAATATTCCCAAAAAAATGACAACAGAGCAGTTTGAAGAGCTTAAAAAAAGAAACACAAAGTTCTTAAATCAATCACTTTATAATGACCTGTTGCAATTTGCCAATGCAAGGGTTCGCTATTATTCACAGGTACAGTTTCAAAGTATTGACCGTACCCAATCGCTTCTCAAAGAAAAAGGGATAACAGATTCTGCATGCTGGAGTATGGACCCCGTAGAACTTTCTGAACTGCTGGGTGTTGATGCGGTAGTAATTACAAAAATTACACAGAAACATATTATGAGCGGTGAAGCTGCTGCAGGCGTAGATGTAGTAGGTGGTATTCTCAGACAAACAGTTCCCAGGGCAAATTTGCCTGTGAATCAGGCCCGAACAAGCGATATGTATATAAGCTGCTCCTTAATTAAAAAAGGATTTTCAATGTGGGGTACACGTTTCACCAACCAAACAGATTGGAACTATCCCTTTCAGAATTCAATACAAAATGTAACAGCCGCTATTGCAAGAGAATTTCCCCTTTAAACAGAATAATACAAAATCAAAAGCCGCTCTGATGACAGAGCGGCTTTTTTATAAATCAGTTTCAATCTTACCAATCTTGTTTGGCAGTACCAGCTTTAATAGCAGCAAGTGCATTTGCTTCGCCCAATAAAGCGGTAAGCTTATTGCCTTTTCCATCATCTCCTTTTGCAATGTAGCCACCCTTTGCTGTGCGGCTGATTACTGCGTTCTGGATAGGAACATTCTTTTCTTTTGTTTTAACGTTATACGCTGTTAGTTGCATAGTATAAATTTTGAGTTAGTGAATAAATTGTTTTTCATCGCCTGCCGCAGCCTACGGCCACAACTTAAATTTCAGAGCAAATTTAGTTTTTTAAGGCTGAAAGGCGGGAAATTCCTTTTCCACACGATGTCCGTAACAGGTAAAATGCAGGACAAATGAGGTCTAATTGATTGATTTTCAATAAAAAGAGCGGTTAGTAAACCGCTCTTTTTTTAAACAAATTCTATATCATCAGCCTTTCCAACGACTAAATACTGCCGTCTGCCGGCTTATTTACACGTCAATCTTCGCATACTTTGCATGGCTTTCAATAAACTCTCTGCGTGGCGCTACCTCATCTCCCATCAGCATGCTGAACACACTATCCGCCTCAGCAGCGCTTTCTATCGTAACACGTTTGAGTGAACGGGTAGCCGGGTTCATCGTAGTATCCCACAATTGGTCGGCATTCATCTCACCCAAACCTTTATACCGTTGAAAACCTACGTTATCTTCCTTACCGCCACCAATTTTTATGGCAACCGCCTTGCGTTCTTCGTCTGTCCATGCATAAGCCTGCTCCTTTCCTTTCTTCACCAAATACAAAGGAGGCTGGGCTATGTATAAATAACCCTGCTCCACCAGTTCCTTCATATATCGGAAGAAGAAGGTAAGAATCAAGGTGGCAATATGGCTACCGTCCACATCAGCATCCGTCATGATGATGATTTTGTGGTAACGGAGTTTTGATAAGTCCAAAGCCTTGGGGTCTTCTGGTGTACCAATCTTTACACCCAATGCTGTGAACATATTACGAATCTCCTCATTATCATAAATCTTATGCTCCATTGCTTTCTCCACGTTCAAAATCTTACCACGCAAAGGAAGAATAGCCTGGAAACTTCTATCACGACCTTGCTTGGCCGTACCACCTGCTGAGTCACCCTCAACCAGATACAATTCACAACGTTCAGGGTCTCTGTCAGAACAATCGGCCAGTTTACCTGGCAAACCACCACCACTCAAAACGGTTTTACGTTGCACCAACTCACGTGCTTTACGTGCTGCAGCCCTCGCCTGTGCAGCCAATATAATTTTCTGTACTATGTTTTTTGCTTCTCTTGGGTTTTCTTCGAGATAAGCTTCTAATGTGCGACCAACGGTACTTTCAACAATACCACTTACTTCACTATTGCCGAGTTTGGTTTTTGTTTGCCCTTCAAACTGTGGCTCAGGAACTTTTACACTGATGATGGCACTTAATCCTTCACGAAAATCATCACCCTCAACATCAACCTTTGCTTTTTCAAACAACCCCTCTTTCTTTCCGTATGATGTAAAGATCCTGGTAATAGCTCTGCGGAAACCGGTTACATGCGTACCACCTTCAATCGTATTGATGTTATTTACATAAGAAAAAATATGTTCATTGTAAGAATCATTGTAAATCAAAGCTACTTCAACAGCTACATTGCTGGCCTCATCACGGCCATCCATATAAATTACATTGGGTAACAATGGAGCACGTTTGCCGTTCTTATCAATCAACTCAACAAACTCAATAATACCGCCTTCACTGAAGAATGTGTTTGAATAAGCAACACCATTATCATCCAGCTCACGCAAATCGTTTAAAACAATACGGATACCTTTATTAAGGAAGGAGAGTTCTCTTAAACGGGCTTCTAAAATTTCTTTTTTATAAACAGAGGCAGTGAAGATGCTGGTATCGGGCCAGAAATGAACACGTGTTCCTGTTACTTCACTGGTGCCAATTTCACGAACAGCATATTGCGGTATACCGATATTATATTCCTGTTCAAAAATCTTTCCTTCACGCTGTACGGTTACATGCAACTTATTTGAAAGCGCATTCACACAACTCACACCCACACCATGCAAACCACCACTTACTTTGTAAGAGCCTTTATCAAACTTACCACCTGCATGCAGCACCGTCATAACCACTTCCAGTGCACTGCGTTTTTCTTTGGTGTGCATAGCAGTAGGAATACCACGTCCATCATCCTGCACGCTTATAGAATTGTCTTCATGAATGGTTACCGTAATATTTTTACAATAGCCCGCCAGCGCTTCATCAATGGAGTTGTCTACCACTTCATACACCAGGTGATGCAAACCTTTTTCACTGATGTCGCCAATATACATGGCAGGGCGTTTACGAACGGCTTCTAATCCTTCCAGTACCTGAATACTGTCTGCTCCGTAATTTTTTTCCTGGTTCACTGCGCTATTGGTGGAGGTTGTTGCTGCTACTGTTTCCTGCAATTCTGTACTCATAAAATGATGCTCAAAAATCTGTTTTTGTGAGAGAAAAATCGATGCCGACAAAAGTAAGGAAAAGCATCGGGTTGAAGCGATTTATTATGTTGATTTCGGGTCAAAAAATCCACATTTTTCAGGGGGTTTGTGGAGATATTTTTTTGAAGCATTTGGGGCTGTGAACTTTGAAGGTTTTATGAGCTGTTTCCCCGCTGTACGCTGTACCTCCACTTTGTTTCGGTGCCGCTTCCATCGGGCAGCCCTTCAACTGTTTACCTCTTTTGAGCAAACATCATTGAACGTCTGTATTCTTCCGTACCCCCTCTATCTCCGCCTGAAACAACTCCCAAAAATGACCAAACTCATACAAACCCTTTTTTATCCTTCCGCTTCCAGCACCTAAATTTGCGGCTCCAATGCAGCAGATAAACGATTTACTCACACTAGCACACCGCCACCCGCTTATGCAGCAGGAACTGGATTTGGTGTAC
>JBKCJY010000003.1:0-8479 GCA_046301455.1 Chitinophagaceae bacterium
ACCTGCGCAATGAGTTGCGAATTGTAAGCTGAAAAAAAATAGAAAAATAAAATGAAGATTGATCTTACAAACATAATTACCCCTTTTATTGAGAGGCTAAATATGCTTTCACCTTCTCATGTACTGATGATGAAAGCGGCACAAGCGGCAAACGAACATGATTTTGTATCAAACCCATATCTGCTAAAAATGCTTTTACCCCTGATGGATTATTTTCGCAAAACATCAAATCATAGGCTTCAATCATTTTATCATTCAACTGTTTTGCTTTGCTGAAATCATGCTGCAATGCAGAACGAACCATTTCACTGAATTGCTTTGGCAACGCATTAGCCGCAACACTTATAACTCCTTCCATTCCACATGCAATTTGCGGCATTGCCAATGCATCATCTCCACTCACAACTAAGAAATGTGAAGGTTTGTTTTTGAGGATACCCATACATAAACTCATATCACCACTCGCTTCTTTTATACCTGCAATATTTTCAACTTCATTTGCAAGACGCAATGTGGTATCTGCCGTCATACTTCTTCCCGTTCTGCCGGGAACATTGTAAAGAATGATGGGTTTAGGCGATGCTTTTGCAAGCACTTTATAATGCTCAATAATTCCCTGTTGTGATGGTTTGCTGTAATAAGGGCTGGCACTTAAAACCGCAGCAGCTTTTTGCAATGGAAAATGCTCCATGTCTTCAACCAATGCTCTTGTATCATTGCCGCCAATACCAACTACAACCGGCACTTTTGTTCCTGCGGTTTGATAGGTAAATTCAATCAATTCCTTTTTTTCTTCTTTACTTAACACAGGAGTTTCACCTGTGGTGCCTAATGTAACCACATATTCACAACCATTATCAATTACATAATTGATTACTTTTTCAAGCGATGTAAAATCAATGGAACCATTTGCATCAAATGGTGTAACCAATGCCACGCCGGTACCTCTTAATATAGTTTGTAAACTCATGTTTGCAATTAAACTTTATTCATCATTACAGTTCATCCCAAAAGCCCATTTTGCTGTAACGGTTGATGCGGTTTTCTATCCGTTGTTCAGGGCTTTGCTGTTTTAATTCACTTAATAAAGGAATGAGTTGTTTCTTAAGCAACTGTCCTGCTTCATCATAATCCCAATGAGCGCCACCTGCAGGTTCTTGAACAATATCATCAACCAAACCAAATTCCTTCATGTATTCGGGCGTAAGTTTTAATTGATCGGCAGCCACTTCTTTCTTTTCCCAGCTACGCCATAAAATAGAACTGCAGCTTTCGGGTGAAATAACAGTGTACCATGTATTTTCAAGCATCAGTACCCTATCTCCTACTCCAATACCCAATGCACCACCGCTGGCACCTTCGCCAATGATTACACAAATCACAGGCACCCGCAAACGGATCATTTCATAAATATTGCGTGCAATGGCTTCACCCTGTCCTCTTTCTTCAGCTTCAAGACCGGGAAATGCACCTGGTGTGTCAATTAAGGTAATGATGGGCTTATTAAATTTTTCTGCCATTTTCATAAGCCTCAATGCCTTGCGGTAGCCTTCAGGATTGGCCATTCCAAAATTGCGTAACTGGCGCATTTTGGTATTGATACCCTTTTGCTGACCAATGATCATCACCGTTTCTCCATCAAGCTGTGCAAAACCTCCAACCATTGCCTTGTCATCTTTCACACCACGATCGCCATGTATTTCAACAAAATTGGTACACATCTTATCAATGTACTTCAAAGTATAAGGCCTGTCGGGGTGTCGGCTTAACTGTACTTTTTGCCAACTGGTAAGATGCTGTGTAATTTCCTTCCGTTTTTCATGAATGCTTTGCTCCAGTTGCTGAATCATAGCAGCATAATCCACTTTTGGATTTTTTTCGGCTCGTTGTTTTAATTCTTTGAGCTCATCCACCAATTCTTTGATGGGTTTCTCTATTTCTATAAACTGACGATTATCTAATGAAGGCATAGTGTAAGTATAGGCGGTAAAATTAGGGGTTGTATTCTAAATTAAAAAGACCGCTGTAAAAGCGGTCTTTTTAATAAGAAAATCTTTAAACTCTTTATTGCTTACGCAGGGTTAACTGATAGTTGCCGTAAGATAAAGATGTATTACCCGGAACATGATGACGCAATAAAAGCGTAATCAATCCGGTACAAGAGTAAACAAAATTGGCACTTCCTTGAGTTGTTACTGCAATAGCTGTAGTACCGTAATTACCATAAGTTTGGTCGGTTACAGTTGCAACACCTGTGGCTGGTGTAACATTTACAACAACTGCTCTTGGGCTGTTTCCGCCATAAGCAGGATTGGGGTAAACATTAAACAATGACAATGAAGTTGCGCTTGTTGCTGAAATGATATTGGGTAAAATATCCCCTGCACTCCAATCATCCCAACCATCTTGAACCACAACATAATTACCAGGCATAAGAGCCGGGTTATATGGACATACTACACTTCCTCTGAATGAGAAAATAGGATAATAAAAGTTTGCACCACTGTTTGTAAAGTTTGAGTTGTTTGTGGTGAACTTGCGTCCATCAGCTGTAACAACTTCAACATAACAGGTAAAGATGCTGCCGGGAGCAAAATTGCCGGCATTCGCATTCATTTGAAGACCCAAAGCAGTTGCAATTTCCTGTGCACTTACGTTGATGTTGAAATAGTTCGTATCCTTTACATCATACTTTTTAATGAACTTCCAGTTTGCCTGGTTAGCATCTGTATTACGAACCACATATACATTTGCAGTTACAATAGGAGCTCCCCATTGTCTTACAACCACTCCAATGCCTGCAGCAGCAAGATTATTGGCATCAATAGTGTTTGAGATCAAACTTTGGTCTGTCCAGGTATTGTTACCGGGATTAAATGATGCTCTCCCTTTCAGGTAGGCACCGGTAGTAAGCCCGGCTTGATACGCATCGAAGTCGTTCACAGTCTTGTCAGTACAGCTAAATAAGCTCACTGAAAGCGAGAACAACAGTAAATAATTAATGAAATTCTTTTTCATATTAATAAGTTTATTTTATTAGAACAGTGTTGCTGAACCATTATCCCAAAATACTCTCACAGTATTATCAGGCTTTTGTTTCGCATTCAGGTTTAATGTTACATGATCCTGCGCATACCAGAAACTTCTGATAAACGGACCGGGAGCAGCATTCAATGCAGGTTGCATGTTACGAGGCATTCCGGTTCTGCGGTAGTTGTTATAGGCCTCAACACCATTTCCATAAGATGCAATGTGGTATTCCTTCATAACTACATTCAGCTTATCAGCATTAGTTGCTGCTGCATCATAACTGTTTAACACAGTATTTACATATACATCAACTTGCGCTGAAGTTGGTACAAATGCAGGATTAGGAGTAATGCTCATTGTTGCAGGAAAAGCTATCACCTTAGCAATTGATTGACGGATACCTGTTTCAAACAACGAACGTGCTGTGCCAGATGTTCCGATCGTTAAATTAGCTTCAGCTAAGAGGAAATGTGTAAATGAAGATAACCAAATAGGATGGATACCTGCGCCACGTGCACCTGCATTTGAGGTAAGTGTTACAGTACTGTTTACCAAACTGCTTGCAGCACCTGTATTTACAGCAAGAGCATCAAAATCACCACCGGCAGGATAGATACCCCATGCAGCACGCCATTGACCATCAGGAGGAATACCTGATGGATCGGCATGATCACGTCCAAAATAACCATCACCTACCATACAATAAGCCATGTTTGCAGGATAGTGTCCCGGAGACAAAGCTCCTTGACAAGAAACCGCTGTTGCAGGAATAAAGAACTGACCATTAGAAGCCAATTGGGTACTTCTGGCATTTGTTTGACGACGGAAATAATAACGGATACGTGGATCCACAATTCCTTTTTCAGTTGCCATTTCCCAAGCCAGGTAGTTAGAAATATAAATACTTACACCACCTGCAGCCCTGTAAGAAGCTGTGTATTTTGGGTGACGTGAAGCCGGATTTTCCAGATTTGTACTGAAACGGAATACAAAATCTTCAGCTTCAGTATCAATTAAATCACCAGCTGTAATAAGTGCATTAATCTTTGAAGCTGCAGTTGCATCAACCAGGCGGGTAGTTACAAAAGCTTTTAACTTCAATGTATTAGCCAACGTTTTCCAGCGATTGATTGCAGTAGCTGTTGTTGAGCTGCCACCGCTGTAAAATAAATCATTTGTTACAGCAGCACCGGCAGTTTTATTAAAATTGGCTATTGCCGCATCTAATAGGGTAATACAATTTGCATAAATGTCTGAACCTTTATCAATCTTAGGATTAATAACAGAGTTGGCCGGATTTGCAGCCTCGCTCCAGGGAACATCACCAAAATGATCAACAAGTGTCATGCCTGTATAGGCTTTTAATACCTGGGCAATTCCAAGATGATGCCATTTGTTTTGAGCTGTTGCTAAAGGTTCCATGGCATTAATTTGGGTAAGCAACGATCTGTAAGCTGTAGACCATGCACCGTTAAAGGTTTCAGGTCTGTAAGTGTTCAGATAGGTATTACCACCCATATTATTTAAACGGGTAACTTCACTACCACGATCTGACATGGTATTAAAGAAATCACCAAAACTAAGCTGGATACCATTCAAATACAAATCCACGTCAGCTTTATCCAAGGTAGGAGTATTTGGGTTGGAGAGCAGATCATCCAACTTCTTTTTACAGGATGTAACCGAAAGAACCAGTGCGGCTACAATGAATAGAATTTTATATTGTTTCATAATCTTTTTTTTAGAATGTAACTCTGATGCTTGCACCCATTCTACGTGAAGAAGGCGCTGTCATTAATTCAAAACCACGTGCATAGCTGCTTACACCCAAAGTAGATGTTTCAGGATCGAAATTGGTATACTTGGGGAACGCAGGAGCATTATACCAGAGGTTTTGACCGGAAATGGTTAAAGAAACACCACCAAATGGAGTTTTGCTTAACACTGATTCAGGCAAAGCATAAGACAGTGACATTTCACGTAAGCGGATTACAGTTGCATCCCAAACAGCAAACTCATCAGCACCTTGTAATCTGTTTGTAAAGTATACTGAGGCAACGTCAATCTGAACGTTATTAGGTTGCCCAGCTTGATTTACACCGGGGATGATCCACATTTGCTGACGGTCGATTTCTGTATCTTTTGTAACACCACGAGATAAAAGAATCAATGGAGTCATTGCAAACATATCACCACCCTGTGAATAATCCCACTGCATGCGGAAGCTGAAACCTTTGTAAGAAAGATTGGTAATACCACTCACCTGGAAATCAGGATTTACGTCGCCAATGATTCCCAAATTAGGATCTTGAATATAATTTCCACTTCCATCAACAATTGGTTGATTTCCTTTATTAGGATCTCTCAAAGTTTTTGATCCATAGATCATACCAAGTGGCTTATTGGGGAATGCAAAAATTCCGAGATCAGTGTAACCGGCCAAACCGATTTGCTGAATTTCAGCAGGGAAATCGTAAGCACGGTTTCTGTTAAGCGTGAAGTTGGTATTAACATCCCATACAAAGTTTTTGCGACGGATGATTGTATAGCCTAAACCAAGCTCAATACCTTTATTTTCAACAGTTGCAGAGTTAATACTTTGAACTGTAAAACCAGAAGCAGGATCCAAATCCTTATCAAGAATCTGGTTAGGGTTACGGCGCTGATACAAAGTCAAATCGATATTCAAACGATTGTTGAACATTTTTGATTCGATACCAATCTCAGCTTCTTGTGATAACTCAGGAGTCAACTCAGGATTTGGACGACGGCCACCCAATGTGTTTGAGTTGATGGTTGTACCACCTTGAGTTAAGAAACGGTTTGCCTGAATACCCAATACTGCTCTTGTTTGATAAGCATCTCCAAAAGACGCACTTGTTGAATAACCGGCACGGATCTTTAAGTAATTGAGAATTTTATTTCCCTGTAAAGATTGTATAGCACTTGTTGGTATAAATGATGCTGTAACGTTAGGATACAACTGCTTTCTGTTATCTGATTCAAACTTAGATGACCAGTCGTTACGTGCACCTACGTTCACAAATAAGTAATCCTTATAACCAACTGTAGCGAATGCAAAAGCACCAAGGAGCATTTGTTCTACACGGTAATCCATATCACTTCCACTTTCAGAGTTCTTATTTTGAACGATGAAATTGGAATGATCAAACAAATCGAACACCAATTGTTGAGAACTGTACTGTCCAAATTGCTTGTAATTATTGATATAAGCGTTTGCACCTGCATCAACATTCAAAGTGAAATTATCACCGAATTTGGTGTTGTAGTTACCAATAAAAGAGTGATCCCAGATAGCACGGTTGGCAGAAACTGTTCTGTAGAAACCAAGAGGTGATTCTACCCCCCCTTTATTGTGCTTGTGAATATGCTGCTCAGAATAGTTATCAAACCCAATCTTATAAGTAAAGTTCAGGTTCTTCATCGCATCAAAACGCATCTGTACATTACCATACACACGGTTTGTAATTTGTTCAACTCTTGAATTGGCTACAGTCCAACGGGGGTTGGTAATATCATTACCAGTTCTGTAATAAACAGAAGAACCATCCACTGGATTCTGATAAGGCCAGCCCATGAGGTCAACTGAAGTAGGAGTATAAATAAGGTCACCGAAAACAGATACACCGTTATCAGCACCACTACCTGTACTACTTGCAGTAGGAGGAGTTTTGAAGTTTGAAGTAACAAAGTTGGCAGAAGCATTTAACGTGAACTTATTAGTCAATTTCACGTTACCACCCACACCAAATGAGTTTCTTGAAACAGTGTTACCTGGTGTAAAGCCCTTATCGTTCAAGTTACTGTAATTAGCATTGAAAGCAGCACCGGGGCCACCACCTGCTATGTTTACACTTGTATTACTTACAACCCCTGTTTGGAAGAAATCCTTAACAGAAGGATAGAATTTATAATCATACTTGGCACCAATTAATTCAGGAAATGCACCATTCAATGCAGGCCTGTCATAAGGGTGAGGTTGACGCTGCGGAGGATCAGTAAATGCAATAGAGCCCCAGTTACTGAAGAAGTTACCGATTGCATTGTTAAATCCATTACCATATTTCTCTGTAAACTCAGGAAGATTTGCTACCTGGTTTAAGAATAAAGACTGGTTAACAGTAATTTCTGTTTTTTTCTTTTCACGGCGGCTAACAGCACCATTCTTTGTAGTAACCAATACCACACCATTACGGCCCAAAGAACCATAGAGTGTAGTTGCACTGAGGCCTTTCAACACGTTAATGCTTTCAATGTTGTTTGGATCCAAATCAAAGAAACGGCTACCGGTTTGGTTACCATAAGTAAATCCACCTTGTGAGTTGGTTGATCCATCAAATGGCACACCATCCACAATAAATAAAGGTTGAGATCCACCAGTTAAAGACGATACACCACGAATGGTGATGTTTGTACCTGAACCGGAGATACCACTACTGTTCAAAATGTTTACACCAGGAGCTTTACCCTGTAATAACCTCATTGGGTCACCTTCTGGGCGAAGTTCCAGTTGCTTTTTGTCAACAGTTGCAACAGCGTAACCGAGCGCTTTCTTTTCACGCTTGATACCAGATGCAGTTACAACCACCTCAGCAAGAGATTGGTTGGCATTCGCCATCTGAATGTTGAAGTTGCCACCGCTTCCTGCCGAAAGCACTTGTTTGTCGAAACCTACACTTGAAATTTCAATTGTAGCGTTTCTTTTTACTGAAAGTTTGAATTCACCACTTGCATTTGTGGTGGTACCATTCTTTGTGCCACGCTCAATTACTGATGCATTGGCCAACGGATTACCCTTGTCATCCGATACTTTACCGGACACCTCAACTGTTTGAGCCAGTGCTAACTGTACACAGAGCACCAGCATACCAGCGAGGATGGATAGCTTTTTTCTCATGTTGATAGATTTAGTTTTAAGACGTCCAAATATAAGGCATCTATTTTAATAACAAAAAAATGTTAAAATATCCCTCCACGGGCTTTAACAAAGGTGATGACAACGCTATTTTAACAATTGCTGCACAGATTTAGAAAAAAAGACCTAAAACTTCCACAGGATTTGTACTCTTACCTCTGTTCGATGATTTTTTGGGATTTCATCCAGCCCTGAGCCTACTACAGACTGATCAATATAATCCAGGCGGGCAAGCCGAACCCAAAGCGATAGTTTTTTGGAAAAATCATAGTTAATATTCGTGTAGTACCTGAATCCCTTGTTAAAAAAAGCAGGGATAGAAAAGCTGTATAAAACATCATTTTCATAAGCATAAATTCGGCTGTCAAATCCATCAGTTTCAAAGTATTGTAATCTTAAGTTGGCCGAAAAAGGTTTGAGCACGGGCTTATAAAACACATCAAAAAACGCCAAAAAACCACGGCTTTCTCTTGGCCCTTTCAAATCATACCACATGGCGTCCAAACGTTGACG
>JBKCJY010000004.1:0-4455 GCA_046301455.1 Chitinophagaceae bacterium
TTCAACGGTCAATCACAAAGTGTAACTGTATTTGAAAAAGGACAAACACCCGGTTATTTCTATGGTTACAAAACAAATGGTCTTTTCCAAACCATTGATGAAGTAACCAAAGCTCCAAAACAAGATGGCGCACAACCCGGCGATATTAGGTTTGTAGATATGAACAATGATGGACTAATTAACGCACTCGATCAAACAAAAATTGGTGATCCCTTCCCTGATTTTACAATGGGATGGAACCTCAACTTTGATTACAAAGGTTTTGATTTGAATGTATTTACTTACGCATCTATTGGTAATGATATTTACAGGGCTTATGAGCGTAATGCCATTTATACCAATAAATCAAGAGACATTCTTGCACGTTGGACAGGCCCCGGCACAACCAACGATGCACGTTATCCCCGTTATTCATTTACTGATGCAAACAGTAACATCAGGGTGTCTGACAGATATGTTGAAGACGGATCATTTGTTAAAATAAAAAATCTTCAGTTGGGTTATACTTTCCCTGCATCTGTTACAGGTAAAACATTCAGCAGAGTACGTTTCTATTTACAGGTTCGTAATGTTTTTGTATTTACAAAATACACTGGCTTTGATCCTGAAATACCAGGCGGTATTCTTGATACTGGTGTTGACCGTGGTGCTTATCCTCAACCCAGAACCTATTCTTTAGGACTTGATATTAAATTTTAATTCCTGAAAATTATTTATTATGAACAAGAAACTGATTATATATACCGCATTCCTCCTTATGCTGAGTTCTTCCTGCAAAAAGTGGGTGGATTATAACCCTCGTGAAGATTTCAGAATAACTGAGCTGGATTATTTAAAATCCGAAACTGATTACCGCACCATGGCTGTGAGTTCTTATACACCAATCCAATGGATGACGTATATGACCATGATTGGTGATATTGCTACCAACAACTCTGTGAGTGGAGGCGAAAATGCATCAGACGTTTTATCCTTTCAGCAAATAGATGATTATACGCATACACCCATCAATGCCAATATTACTGAAGTATGGCAGGCAGCTTATGAAGGTATTAACCGTTGCAATTATCTGCATCAGTACAAAGATGCCAATCCTGCAGGTGAGAAAGTAGAGTTTGCAGGAAAGCAGGCTTTGTATGGTGAAGTATATTTCTTAAGAGCCTGTTATTATTTCTCATTGGTGAAAATGTTTGGTGATGTTCCGTTGTTTGCTGACAAGCGTTTATCATTAAGCGATTCAAGGCAGTTGCAACGTGCACCCAAAGCTGAAGTGTATAAGCAAATAGAAGCCGATTTAAATACGGCTATCAATTCACTCCCGGGAGTACAGGTACAAAAAGGACGGATTACGAAATACGCTGCACAGGCATTACTTGGTAAAGTGTATCTCTATCAAAATAAGTTTACAAGTGCAGCAGCTGTACTTCAAAGTGTGATTGATGCCAATGCATTTTCATTGGTTTCAAATTTTGGTTCTATCTTTTTAGCAACAGGCGAAAACGGACCTGAATCAGTATTTGAAATTCAATACTCAAACACTTCACCTTATTACAACTGGGGTGGTGTAACTAGAGGCCAGGGAAACTTAGCAGTACAAATGTGTGGCATCAGGGGCTTAAATGGTTCCGGCACTATGCCTTATGCATCTGGCTGGAGTTTTAACCTGCCCACACAAAATCTTGCTGCTGCTTATACAGCAGGTGATCAGCGTAAAGCAGTAACGATTCTTGATATTGAAGCGTATAAAAATGCAAATCCTGGTTTTAATATTACATATCTCGTTGCACCGTATAAAAACACTGGATTGTACAATCAAAAGTATCATCCACGTAAGGGTGAAACATCCGGACAGGTAGAGTTGAATTATCTTAATAACTACCGCACCATCCGTTATGCTGATGTATTGCTTATGGCAGCCGAAGCATATTGCAAGGCAACCACACCCGATTTTACAAAAGCACAAACTTATTTGAATCTGGTTCGTCGTCGTGCTTTTGGTAATAATCTTAATGATATTACTTCAACAGGCGAGGCGCTGTACCAGGCGGTACTGGATGAACGTCGTCTTGAGCTTGCAATGGAAGGCGAATACTTTTTTGATCTTGTTCGTACCAATCAAACCAATAAGATCACAGGCTTTGTAAAAGGAAAGCATGAAGTATTCCCTATTCCTCAGCAGGAGGTTCTTGTTTCCGGATTAACACAAAATCCGAATTATTAATTCAATCATCTCAAAAACGATGTTTATGAAAGTATTAAAATATATTATGGCTGTTGTACTGTTTGCTGCAGTTGCAACCGGTTGTAAAAAAATCAATAACGATGATGTATCGTTTGTTGACAGTGCTAAAACTCCTGAGCAGTTAACTGCACTGTTTGAAATTACACAGGATAATACCGGTTGGGTTACCATTACACCCAATGGTGTAGGTGCTGTTGAATATGATGTTTTTTTTGGTGATGGCACTACGGCTCCTGCAAGAGTAAAAGCAGGACAAAATGTGCGCCGCAAATATGCAGAAGGTGTATATAATGTGAAACTGGTTGGGTATAATATTGCAGGTAAAACCACAGAAGCAACAAAATCACTCACCGTAACATTCAGAGCGCCTGAAAATCTTGAAGTAACAGCAGTAGTTGATCCATCCAATAATTATAAAGTGGATGTTACTGCAAAAGCTTTGTATGAAACATTTTTCAGAGTTTATTTTGGTGCTGATCCTAATGAGGTGCCCAAATCCTTTAACGAAGGTGAAACTGTTAGCTTTATTTATCCAAGAGTTGGAACATATACCATTCGTGTGGTAGCTTTAAGTGGTGGTGCAGCTACAACAGAGATTACCAAAACAATTACAATTGTTGACCCTGTGTTATTGCCTATCACATTTGAGTCTCCAACAGTTGATTATACGTTTACAAACTTTGGTGGTGGTGTTGTAACAAAAATTGCAAACCCTCAAAAAACGGGAATTAACACCAGCAACACAGTGGGCAGAATGGTAAAAAATGCGCCTGAAGTATGGGGGGGCAGTTTAATTACTCTGGGTAACCCCATCAACTTTACGAGTAACAAGATATTTACAATGAAAGTATTTTCTCCCCGTGTTGGTGCACGTGTACTCCTCAAGGTTGAAAATCTTACCAATGGCAGTGTGTTTTTTGAGAAAGAAGCAACTTCTACTGTTGCTAATGCATGGGAAGAGCTAGGTTTTGATTTTAGTGCCATCAATACATCCAACAGCTATCAGAAAGTAGTGTTGATTTTTGATTTGGGAACTGCAGGAAACGGATCGGCTAATTTTACCTGGTTGTTTGATGATATAAAATTAACAAATGCGCTTCCTGATAATGTACTGAAAATGCCCATTACATTTGAGAGCCCCACTGTAAACTATGCATTCACCAATTTTGGAAATGCAAATAGTTCCGTTGTAAATAATCCTCAAATTAATGGCAATAACTCTAGCGCTAAAGTTGGCAGATTGAATAAAGCAAGTGGAGCTGAAGTATGGGCAGGTTCCTTCCTGGAGTTGAACTCACCAATTAATTTTTCTACACTCAAGAAAATTAAAATGAAAGTGTGGTCGCCCAAATCTGGTATTACGGTAAAAATGAAATTGGAAAACCTTGCTAATCCCGGTATTAATATTGAACGTGATGTTGTAAACACAACTGCTAATGCGTGGGAAGAATTGATTTTTGATTTTACCGGTATCAACAACGCCAATAATTATCAACGTTTGGTTGTGTTCTTTGATTTTGGAAATGCAGGTGATAATTCAAATTATTTCTTTGATGATATTGATTTAACCAATGCAGTTGAACAATTGGTGTTACCCATTACATTCCAGTCAGCAACATTACCCTATACATTTACCAATTTTGGTAATGCAAGCTCAACAGTAATTACCAACCCGCAGCAAAACGGCATTAATACATCAACAAAAGTTGGTGCACTTACAAAAGCCAATGGTGCAGAAGTGTGGGCCGGTTCATTTCTTGAATTAGCAACACCCATTGATTTCTCAGTTTTGAAAACAATTAAAATCAAAGTGTGGTCACCAAAAGCCGGAGCAGTTGTTAAAATGAAACTCGAAAAGTTGTCTGATCCAAATGTAAACATTGAAAGAGATGTAACGGTAACAACAGCCAATGGATGGCAGGAACTTACATTTGATTTTACAGGTATTAACAATGCCAATCAATACCAGCGTTTAGTTGTGTTCTTTGATTTTGGAAATGCAGGTGATGGCAGTGTTTATTATTTTGATGATATCAGATTGAATTAAAAACTTTAAATCAGCAAATTATGATAAGGAATTATAAAATACTGGCAGTTGCATTTACAATCGTAGTTGCATTTGTATCAGCCTGTAAAAAAACAGAATATAAATTCGGAGATATTAAAACTCCCGAAAACCTCACCATTACTACAACTGTATTAGGTGTTGATGC
>JBKCJY010000005.1:0-4640 GCA_046301455.1 Chitinophagaceae bacterium
GGAAGGCATGCTGTACACTGAAGATTCTTTAAGACAGTTAATGAAAGAAAAAACAGAACAACTGGCTATTGATCTTGACAAAGAAGATTCAAAAATAAAACTGGAAGCCATGGTTATGGATGGCAACCTGCGTGATGTTACTAAATCTTTAACTGATGCCATGCAGGTGTTCCTGATAGTAATTGGGATTACCGGCGCCGGAAGACTAAAAGAAACTTTTATTGGTAGCAATACATTGGAAGTAGCAAAGGCAAACACAGTTCCCGTTTTGATTGTGCCGGAGCAAGCCAATTTTTCCTCAATCACTGATATTGGATTAACTACCGATTTCAGAGATGTAGTTGAAAACATTCCCGATAAAAAAATTATAGAACTCATTAAAACACTTAACGCAAGGTTACACGTATTAAATATTGCGTTCACTCAGCAAGATTGGGATAATGATGTTCCTTTTCAAAGTGGATTAATTGAAACAATGTTTGAAAATTTACACCCAGCTTATCATTTTATTGAAGGCGAAAACGTTGCGGAAGGATTAAGCAATTATGCTTTAACACACAGTATTGAGTTGCTGATTGCTGTTCCTAAAAAGCACAACCTGGTGTATCAGATATTTGCAGGCAGTCATACCAAAGAACTTGCATTTCACAGCAAAGTACCTGTGTTGGTGATGCATGAATAATAAAAACTGAAAACAACGAATTTTTATTCAAAGCGCAATGCTTTAACAGGAGTAATACGTTTTACAAGCAACGCCGGCAGCAGTAATACAAGAAAGCTGATTATAAATGTAATTGCATTCACCAGAAGCACTTGCCACCAGATGATTTTTACCAGGGCTTGAGCTACATAATATGCAGCTTCGGATAGCCTGATAAAGCCTGTTGATTGCTGTAGCCAGCTTAAACCTAGTCCGAATATATTGCCAATAATAATTCCTGCAAGTGCTATAAATATTGCCTGCTGCCAAAAGATTTTTTGTACCTGTAAATTTGTTGCTCCTGTTGCTTTTAAAAGTCCAATCATTCTGCTGCGTTCTAAAACTAAAATGAGCAAACAGGTAATTAAATTCATAATTGCAACAACGCACATAACTACAATAATGATGATGCGATTTGTATTTTGCAAATGCAGCCAGTCAAATATGTTGGGATAAATCGAACGCACAGTACTTGCATACCAGCTAATAGGTATCGAATCTAACAGTTGATTACTTATTCTCCCATCATCGTTATAATTATCGATTGTAACTTCATAACCTGCAACTTGGTTTGGGTTCCACTTATTTATACGTTGAATAAGGCCAATATCAGCAATGGCAAATGTTTTATCATATTCTTCAATAGAGGTTTTATAAATACCACAGATCCGTACTGGCCTTGCCTGTTTGCTCATTTCATCGCCAATAAAAAATAAAGTTGCTTTATCGCCAGTTTTTAATTGTAACTGTTTAGCTGTGTATGCCGAAATAATTACTGGTGTTTGAGAAGAATCACTTTTAAAGTCCAGCCACTGGCCATCAATCATAAAAGGTTCAATCCGCTCTTTATGAAACCCCGGCTCAACTCCTTTCAACAAAACACCTTCAATGCCTTCTTCTGTTTTTAACAGAGCGCTTTTGGTTGCAAATGCATCAGTAAATTTTATTTTCGGATGCGCACGCAACGTTTTTTCAATTGTATCGTTCTTAAAACTTGGGAGCTCTTCAGCAAGTCCGCTTACAGATGGCTCCTGTTGCTGGATGCGTATATGCCCCCAGAAACTGAAAACTTTATTTGAAACAGCTTCCTGGAATCCGGCAACAAAGGCTAAAGCCATAATCATAATGGCAACGCTGATTGCTGTTGCAGAAGCTGATAAACGAATGATAAACCTGGAAAAAGAATAATTCTTTTGCCAAATAATGCGCCGGGCTATGAAGGAAACAATATTCAAACAATCTACCTTTGATTAATTGTAAAACTAATGGATTCTCCTTTATGAATGTAAAAACAGTATGTGTGTTTGTCTTGAGTTTTTTGGAAACATCATCAGCCGTGCATGCACAAATGGGCGATCATGTTTACAAGCAAAATATCCGCTCAATAAAATTGCATAATCAGGGTGATCAGTTAGCTTATCCCACCATTCGTCTGAACGGTGGAGATCAACTTGAATTGCATTTTGATGATTTGGATGCTGATGTAAAATACTACTCTTATACTTTTTTGCTTTGCAATGCCGACTGGACTCCCGCTCTTCTTTCACAATTTGATTATATGCGTGGTTTTTCCAATGTACGCATTGGTACTTACAGAAATTCTTCCATAGCACTTACAAGATACACACATTATATGGCCATGCTGCCGGATAAGAATACATCACCCACACGCAGCGGCAATTACATATTGAAAGTTTTTACTAACGGCGATACTTCTCAAACGGTGTTTACAAAACGTTTTCTTGTAGTTGACAATAGGGTCAATGCAGGAGCTTCAGTTTTACAGGCATTTAATGCATCAGTTGCAAAATCACATCAGAAACTCCAGTTTAGTGTAAATGTTCAAAACATTAAACCCACAAATATATTTCAGCAAATAAAAGTTGTTGTACTTCAAAACAACAGGTGGGATAATTGCATTGCCAATTTGCAGCCAACTTTTATCCGTCAGAATGTTTTGGAATACAATACTGAAAATGAAGGATTGTTTAAAGCCCAAAAAGAATGGCGATGGGTGAATCTTTCAATACTTCGTTTGCAAACAGACCGTATTGAAAAGGGAGATTATACCAATCGAGGTCAAACACTATGGATAAAACCGGAAAGCGAAAGAAACCAGTTGCGCTATATGTATTATCGTGATATCAACGGAATGTATATGCTGGGCAATATTGAAAATAACAACCCTTACTGGCAGGGTGATTATGCAGGCGTTTGGTTTCAATATTTTACTCCTGATAAACAGCCTTATGCTGATAAAGATGTATATCTATTTGGAGAATTTACAAATTATGAACTTACAGAATCAAATCGTTTGATTTATAATCAAGAAAAAGGTTTGTATGAAAACAAACAATTTCTAAAACAGGGTAATTATGATTACTGTTATGTAACCATTGACCGTAAAACAAAGCAACAAAGCACCGATATTACGGAAGGTAATTGGTGGGAAACGGAAAACAATTACACTATTCTGGTGTATTACCGGCCACTTGGCGCAAGGGCTGATGAACTTGTAGGAATTACACATGTAAATTCATTAGCCGGAAGGCCTAATATGAACAACAGAAATGAAGTACGTGTGCTTTGATCTTATTGCACCGCAACTTTATCAGCAAATACAGTTTTTAAATCATGATTAAGTACTTTAACCAGGTACATTCCTTTACTCATAGCCTTGTGTAAATCCAGGTAACTGATTTGTCCACGGCCTGAGATATTTACAACTTTATTCATTAGAATTTTTCCGCTGATATCCATTAGTTGAATACTATATTCACCTTTTTCAACTTCATCAAATATTAACTGAACCCGGTTACCTGTAACAGGATTAGGATACATGCTGATTTTTGTATTGGTCGCAATATTTATTCTTTCAACATAAGTACCGTTATTAGTTGCAGGCTTGCGTAACAAATAATTACTGGCAAGGTCTGAGGCATTCATTCCCGAAGGTGTTTGAGTAAACGCAGTTGTTGTGGTATAGTTGCTCATGTCAACTTTATAATAAGCAAAATTACCATTACTGCATGCAATTATTAAATCTCCATTTTCATCAACAGCAGCACCATTAGTTGTAAAATTCTGGGGTAGATTATTAATTTGCCCCAACAATTTTACTATCCTGTCTTTTGGTGAAAACTCATATATAAAACTACGTTGAGAAATGATAAGCAGTTTACCATCGGCAGTTGCAATCATATCTCCGCCCCAACTGGTGCATTGATTGTGAATTGAATTATTATTATTTGCCGGAGCATCTACTAAAGCTCCTAAATCCAATAATTCTGGTTGAGCCCCTGTTGTGAATTGTATCAAATGGTTTCCATCGTTTGTAAGTGCATATCCTTTCCCATCAGCACCCATACACATGCGTGTGAAATGATTGGCAGCATCATTCATATTTAACTTACTGAGCACAGGAGATTGCAAAGCATAATAAACAGGTGTTCCTTTGCTCAAATCAGCCCAACGAAGCTCTGCAATACGCATTGGAATAAAAAAGAATTTGCTTTGCGCACGAGAATAAGCTGCTGCTGCCACCATTGAGCCAGTTGGGCCATCACCTTCTTCACGTTTTGAAATATTACTGTTTGTAGTTGCATTTAATACATTTACTTGTCTATCCTTTGCATTAAAGACAGTTGATAAAACCTGGCCTTTGGCAATATCTACAATTTTAATATTCAACCACTGGAGATTGTTTTCATCAGAAGTAATTGCGTAAACAGGCAAAGTGCGTTGTGCAACAGCAAAAGAAAAAGTAAAAACTGCAACCTGTAAGAGTAAAAGTCTTTTCATAATTGTA
This sequence comes from Chitinophagaceae bacterium, assembly GCA_046301455.1. Taxonomy (GTDB): domain Bacteria; phylum Bacteroidota; class Bacteroidia; order Chitinophagales; family Chitinophagaceae; genus Lacibacter. The sequence goes on from JBKCJY010000005.1 coordinate 4,509, forward strand.
AGTTTTTGCATTGCGCATCATGCAACTGAATCGCGCCAAATTAAACAAGGCAACACTTTCAAGCAGTTTTGTTGCCACTCCTCGTCGCATTAACATCAAAAGCCACATGCCCAAACTTTCACCTGTGTAGGT
>JBKCJY010000006.1:0-8261 GCA_046301455.1 Chitinophagaceae bacterium
CTGGTGTTTGGGCATTGCTTGACAGAAGTGTTCCTTCTATAACATCAGCCATTATTAATCAAGGAGTTGTTTTGGCTTTCATTCGTAAAACACCAACTTACGGTCCAACAATAGGATCACAATTACCTTATACAGAATGGATTTCTACTTATAACGACTATTATAATTTTGTGATACCCGCTCCCGGAACACTCAGGTTTTTGTATTCAAGTTCAAACCCATGGACTCTTGGAACATTAGGTGCAATTGAGTTGAGATATGTAATTATTCCAGGTTCAACGTCAGGTGGAAGATTTATTAGTGGCCCTGCAGCAGGTTACACTAAGGATGAATTAAAAAGTATGTCCTACAATGACGTGATTAAAACTTTTAAAATTCCTGAAAACGGATCAAACGAATAATGCTGTACTCTTAATAATTTTTTACATCTACAATGAAATCAGTTATGAAAAAAATATCAATCTTAATAATACTTCTTCAAGTTGCGATTTTCATCTCTTCCTGCTCAAGGAGAGGTGATACAGGAGACCGTGGTGCTACCGGCCCTCAGGGTCCTAGCGGTGCTGTCGGATTAGTAGGTCCTACCGGACCACAAGGCCCAATAGGCCCCATTGGTGCAACTGGCCCAGTTGGTGCTCAAGGTGCTGCAGGCGTTACCAATGTAACTTATTCTTCATGGGCAACTTCAGGTGAAGCAAACTGGACAACAACAAATATTGCACTTTATGGAGCAAGATTTGTTTATGACAGAACTGCTCCCGGTATTACAAGTACAATCATGTCAAATGGTGTTGTACTGGCATTTGCCCGTTCAGTACCTACATTACCGGCATCAAATACTGCACAATTACCTATGCGTATTCAAACAGGTACAGGAATTAATTTTCATGAAATCAGTTATATCATGAATATCGGAGGCAACCTTCGTTTCCTTTATAAACATAACAGTACAACTCCTTATACAACTGCACAGTTGGGAACAGTTGAAACAAGGTATATCATTATACCGGGAACAAGTTTGGGAGGTAAAATGGTTTCAGGTCCTGCTGCAGGTTATACAGTTGATCAAATCAAGGCTTTATCTTATGAGCAGGTTAAAAGTATGTTTAACATACCCGAGACAGGCAGCAATGAAAAATAATTCTTAACACATTTTAATTTATTCAAATGAAAGCAAAACATATATTTTCACTATTATCATTTGCAGCAATTGCACTGTTTAGTTCTTGCTCAAAAGGAGATAAAGGTGCTACAGGTCCTGTTGGTATTGCCGGCCCCACTGGTGTGCAAGGTGTACAAGGCACTATCGGTCAGTCAGGACCAGTAGGCCCTCAAGGAATTACAGGTGTACAAGGCCCTACTGGTCCCGCTGCACCTGCACCAACTGTTACTTACTCAAGCTGGGCTGCAGCATCGTGGACTGTAGTTTCAACAACAGGACAGATCAGAACAAGATATTCACGTCCTGCACCTGGTATTACTGCAGCATCATTAAGTACTAGTGTAGTATTAACTTTTATGCGTAATCCCCCAACCTTAACCGGAGCAGTTACTGGTGTTGCACCTACTGCAAATATTACAGGTCAGGTTGTTCCATTACCATATACTGATGCAAACAGGATTGAATTCCCACCTGCCTCGGGTACATTTGCTAATTATACTAATGAGTGGGTACATGCATTACCTGCCACTGGCGGTACAATTAATTTTGAATATAGAGCTACAGGTATTGTCTGGACTGTAAGTGTTGCAAATTTTAATTCACTTGGTATTGAGTATCGTTACGTCTTAATTCCTGGTGGCATTGCAGGTGGTCGTATTACCAGCGGTCCTGCTGCTGGCTATACAGTTGATCAGGTTAAAGCAATGAGTTATGATCAAGTACGCAGTATGTTCAATATACCTGCTGATGGATCAAATGAAAAATAATTTTTGACCTTAATTTCTAATAAAAAAAGTCCTGCTCAATGAGCAGGACTTTTTCATTTCTGCCCACCGCCCTCTTTTATTACCTTTGCCGCCATTAAGAATTGAAGAATAATTATAATTATGGAGCTGAGTAAAAATTTCGAACACAGTGCATCAGAACAGAAGTGGTATAGTTACTGGAATGAAAAAAAATACTTCAACAGCACACCCGATGAGCGTGAGCCGTTTACCGTTGTTATTCCCCCACCCAATGTAACGGGCGTGTTGCACATGGGTCATTGTCTCAATAATACTATACAGGATATACTTGTGCGTCGTGCAAGGATGAATGGCAAAAACGCTTGCTGGGTGCCGGGTACTGATCATGCATCTATTGCAACTGAAGCTAAAGTAGTACAGATGCTTCGTGAAAAAGGAATTCAAAAAGCATCCTTAAGCCGTGAAGATTTTTTAAAGTACGCTTGGGAATGGAAAGAAAAATATGGCGGCATTATTTTGCAACAGTTAAAAAAACTTGGTTGTAGTTTGGATTGGGACAGAACAAGTTTTACCATGGATGATGATTACTATAAAAGTGTAATCAATGTATTTATTGATTTGTACAATAAAGGTTACATCTACCGTGGCAAGCGCATGATCAATTGGGATGTAAAAGCCAAGACTGCGTTGAGTGATGAGGAAGTTATACGCAAAGAGACGCAGCAGAAGTTGTATTATCTGAACTATAAAATAGAAGGAACTAATAACAATATTACAATCGCTACCGTTCGCCCCGAAACAATTATGGGTGATACTGCTATTTGTGTAAACCCGAAAGATGAACGTTACAAACATTTGCATGGAAAGTTTGCATTTGTTCCTTTAATTAATCGACGTATACCAATTATTCCTGATGATTATGTAACAATGGATTTTGGTACCGGTGCATTAAAGGTTACACCTGCTCATGACATGAATGATTACCAGCTTGGTCAAAAACACAACCTCGAAGTTGTTGATGTGTTGAATGATGATGGTACACTTAGCGAAGCTGCTCAAATTTATATTGGTGAAGACCGTTTTGAAGCACGTAAGAAAATTGTAAAAGAGCTGGAAGAAAAAGGGTTTATTTCAAAGATTGAAGATTATACAAGTGAAGTGGGACATAGTGAACGTACAGATGTAGTTGTAGAACCAAGGCTGAGTTTACAATGGTGGGTTGATATGAAAAAAATAAGTGGCCCTGCATTGGATGTAGTGATCAATGATGAAATAAAATTCTATCCACCCAAGTTTAAAAATTTGTATCGCCATTGGATGGAGAACATTAAAGACTGGTGCATTAGCCGTCAATTATGGTGGGGTCATCGTATTCCAGCATGGTATGCTCCGGATGGTTCATTTGCAGTAGCAGCTACAAGAGAAGAAGCTTATCAAAAGCTAAAAATTGCCAATCAACAATTAATAATTAATGATGTAAGGCAGGATGATGATTGCTTAGATACATGGTTTTCTTCCTGGCTTTGGCCTTTTGAAGTATTTAAAGGTTACAGTGATCCAGGCAATAAAGACATTCAATATTACTATCCCACCAACACATTGGTTACTGCACCTGAAATTATTTTCTTTTGGGTTGCCCGAATGATTATGGCGGGAATGGAATATCAAAAACAAATTCCTTTCCGTGATGTTTATTTTACAGGAATTGTGCGTGATAAGCAGGGTCGAAAAATGAGTAAGAGTCTTGGTAACTCTCCTGATTTATTAGAATTAATTGATAAGTATGGAGCTGATGCCTGTCGTTTTGGTATTATGATTTCATCTCCTGCTGGAAATGATTTACTATGGGATGAAAGCAGCAATGAACAAGGCCGCAACTTCAATAATAAAATTTGGAATGCATTGAAGTTGGTGAAGATGTGGGAAGGAAGACAAGCCGATAATCAACAGCCGGTAAACAATAGTTTTGCAGTACTATGGTTTGAAAACAGATTGAATGAAGCAAAAGCTGATCTTGAAATCATGTTCAAAGAATTCCGTTTGAGTGAAGCATTGAAAACGATTTATTCTTTAATATGGGATGACTTTTGCAGTTGGTATTTAGAATGGGTGAAACCCGGTTTTGAACAACCCATTGAAAAAGCCGTATATGAAAAAACAGTTTCTTTCTTTGAAGAGTTAATGCAATTACTGCATCCTTACATGCCATTTATTACTGAAGAAATTTATCAGCAGTTGAAACAACGCAGTGCTGGAGATGATTTAACTATCAAACAACTGAAAACAACTGTTGTTAAAGATGAAGCGGTTATTGCAAATGGAATCTTACTGAAAGATGTGATCACTTCACTCCGTGATGTACGCATTAAAAATCAGCTGAAACCAAAAGACACCATCAAATTGCACATTGAAACGGCAACAAAGGAAGCCTATCAATCTTTTGAAACCATTCTGGCCAAGCAGGTAAATGCAACGCAGGTGAGTTTTGTTTCATCTACCGTTGCAGGAGCGATTTCTGCAGTAGTGCAAAAAGATAAGTTTTACTTAGAAAGTGAAATAGAGTTGGATAGTTCTTCACAAAAAGAAGCTTTCTTAAAAGAGTTGGATTACCAGCGGGGATTTTTGGCATCAGTTGAAAAAAAACTGAGTAATGAACGATTTGTACAGAATGCAAAGCCCGAGGTAGTGGCATTGGAGCAAAAGAAAAAAGCAGATGCTGAAGCAAAGATCAAAGCAATAGAAGAGAGTTTAGCAGCGTTATAGTCATGATGAAAAGAACAATCATATTGTCTTTACTTGTATTGGCAGTTACACTTTGTAATGCACAGCAGCCCACTCCCAAACTTATACCACCTCCATTGCAAATTTTTTGGGGTAATACGAAAGGAGGCAAGCTTCCATTGGAATTTGTATTGAATGTGATTGATTCTGCTGTTTGGGTGATTGATGATAAAAAGAACCGTTATGCCATTTCAAAATTCATAATGGTGTACCGCAGTAAAGACAGGTATGAAGATGAACAGACAGGCGAAGTAAAAACAAGATTCAACAGCAACTCAACTATTGTTCGGAATGCTCCGGTGCTCGAAGAAAAATGGAGGAAGATGATTTATGAAAACCTCAAACCGGGCGATGAAATTCTCATCACTGAAATTATCGTAAGAGATAAACGCAATAATTTCTTTAAAGCTCCTGATCTTATGATTACAGTAAATTAATCGAAGCCAATGTACTAACTTAAAATAAATCAACTGGCAATACGATTTCAAACTGATTGGGATTGAGTCCCGGCTGAGCCAAATCATTATTCAATAATCTGCTGTAACGTATCCCAAAACTTGCATCAAAAAGGTTCCAGATTTTTGTATCAAAATACACTTCACAACCGGCAGTGCTCAAAGGGAATAAACGACCGGTACGCAGACTTCTACCTCTAGTATAATCATAAAACGCATTGGCTCTGATGCGCAAGAGGTAAACAATATTTCCAAAACCAAAATCAGGATATACAACCGGGAAATGATAATTGGCACTCAGGCGAAATACTCTCGGGAAATTCACAGCATTATAACCTCTTGCAAATGGAAAGCTGTTGGTAAACTTGCCGCCTCGTAGCGTATCTCTTGATTGCACGCTGCCAAATAATACCAAATGATGATTATGAAACAAGCCGGGAAAATACAATCCCATATTCGCAAAAAACTGGTTGCCCAACTCACCATTTACTGTTCTTCTATACTGTATTCGAAAAGTTTGTGCCCATCTTGGAAAGATTTGCTGATAAGCCCGTTGGCTTTGATGAATAAACACAAGCGAATTGCTTAAATAATTAAATGTTTCAGTTTGTTTGATTAAACGTGATGGACCTGTATAAAATAATTGTTCTGTATTAAAAGATGAATTAAACGTTAGAAACTTAAACGTTCTGCCACTTGTTAAATTAAGCGGAATGCTGATTCCCGCATTGGCATTGGTTTGATTCCATGTGAGCAGTCGGTTGTTCTCATCCAGCTCTCTCCTTTCCCAAGTTTGCTGCACACCTGCACGCAACTGCGGAAAGAAACCCCCATATACCATTGTTGCACTTGCACGGTGAAACCCTTCATTACGATTGTAAGTATATCCGTATTCACCTGTGAATGTATTCAAAACATTCTCACTTAAAATAGTAATGCCATAATCTGGCTCAGCAATGGTGGGTTGCCAACTGTGAATATTAAGCAGTTTGAAACCTTGTTTATACTTTTTTATTTCTCCGGGCAGTTGCTGCACATTTCGTATAAGATCTGGTGATGTAGTAAATGTTTTAGTTGCTAAATATAAATTTGGTAACGACTCTAATGTTTCCACCTTTTGAAAAGAAAGTCCTGATATTTTCTGTTTCACCAATCGAATACCATCAACAGTAAACGTATTAAAATAAATTATCCCTGTTTTTTCATCCAAAAAAGATTGATTGTTACCATTAGGAAGTTGTGCAATTTTAAACAACTCTTTATTCTTCTTATTGAGCAAAAACAAAACATCACCTTCTTTTTGTGAAGCGGTGAAAAGAATACTGTCGCCTGATACCTGTACAAATGAAATGGTGGTATTACCAAATGGAATCAAAATAGTTTCTGATTGTTTAGTTAGATCCGTTTCAACCAAACTCATTTCACCAAACCTGTTTCGCACGGCAGAGATAATCGTATTTGTTGCAGTAAATCTTGGATAGGTATACAGATAGTTATTTGGATTGGGCAGCTTTTGCTGAGCAGCATCAGTTTCGATATTCATCAGCACCAAATTGCTTATCATGTCTGTTGAATATTGCATTGCTATGATTTGATTACCTGCTGCATTTACATCGGGCATAAACAATCTGGATCGTGAACTCACTTTGATGAGTTGATCCGTTTTCAAATCCCATGCCTTCACAACAGAATATTCGTTCCAGCCCCAACGTGGATGAGGTTCAAAAGCAGTATAAACAAGTGTGTTGTTTTTAAATGAATAATAAGATTCATTGGCAACATCTTTTACACGGAGTACTCTTTCTTTTCTATTTTCATCAATACGCACCCACACCGGTATTTGACGGTAAGATGATTTTAAAGTGAGTAAACTTCCATCTTCCAATTTAAAAGGATATTGATAGTTGACCACATTGTTTTTTACAATGGGTGTAACAGGTTGCATTGTTCCAAAAACATCTGACGGCTTAAGATTCATTTGCTCTTTATAAAAAGCAAAAGCATCATTCACAAAATTTTTATACTTAAGCCCGGTGTGTTTTTTGATTGCATGTTGAAACGGGTAAAATACACCTTTATAATCAACAGCATCTTCTGTTACTTTTTTCCACAAGTCATTTCCATATTTCTCTCTTCCATATCCAACTAAAAAATAACCAATGTCATAATGATTCGGTACAAAATGTTTAAAGGAACCATTCCTCAATTTCATGTAGCTGTAATCTTTATTGGCTTGCCACAATGATCGATAGGCATTAAAAAAATCAGGTAATCGTCCCCTGCCCTGTTTGGTAACCATTGTTTCCTGCCACACTGCATCTCCTTCAAAAAACCAATTGGGCACAACAGCACCAAAACCAAGTGCTGTTCCCTGCTGACCCAAAAACACATTTAGTATTTTCGGAATGGTGCGATTAAAATTTGACATCTGCTCCATGTGCCTGTGTTCATGCACAGCCAATGATAAATGCCATGGTATGGAACCATCACTCACATTATTTAATCCTGGCATCATATAATACTCACTTCGATAAGGAGCGATGCCTACATACGCATTGGATTGTATCGTTTGGTTTTGCAATACAATATTGAACTTGCGCAACTTATTCCCTAATGAAGCAGGATTGTTCTTATACAATTCGTGAGCTGTCCACGCCACTTCCCTCGCTTCCTTTTCCAAACCTTTTGGAAAAATTACACGTACAGAATCTGTATTCAGCTGATTAAATTTTAATGATGGCGGATTTCCGCCAAACACCTGTGCTTTTGTTACAACAGTTACAAGCAATAAAAAAGAAACAAGAATAAAATAACGCATAGTGTGGGCATAAATTTAAAGCAACCACTTTAAAAATATCAAATCATTCGGATTATCTTTAAAGATAATATTTAGCCATGCTCTTACTTGCGTTAGCCATAGCTCCGGGAATTGCTATCAGTCTTTATGTTTTTTTAAAGGACCAATTTAACCGGGAACCAAAACTCAAATTATTCGTTTGCTTTTTGCTGGGCTGCCTGAGTGTGATTCCTGCCATAATCATTCAAATATTTTCTTCAAAACCGTCTAATGAATTGTTTGGTGAAGGAATTTTGTACACAGCATTTTTTGCCTATATC
>JBKCJY010000007.1:0-11776 GCA_046301455.1 Chitinophagaceae bacterium
TAAATAAAAAAGATGGCCGTTGCTAAACCCATTATCATATATCCATTTTTCTAATAAAAATATGAAAACAAGTGTAGAATTCTCAATCGGTAGATTTATTTGCACAGTAGCCCTGTTGCTGCTTCCTGTTATTTTTTATGCCCAGGCATCCGTTAAAATCGGTGCGTTGAGCTGGACGACAGAGAACCTGAATGTAGAAAAATTCAGGAATGGCGATCCCATTCTGCAGGTGCGCTCATTTGATGAAATGAAAAAGGCACACGAGCAAAAAAAACCGGCCTGGTGCTATCTTGATTTTGATCCTTTAAACGGATTGAAATATGGAAGGCTGTATAACTGGTATGCCATTAATGATCCACGGGGTCTGGCTCCCGCAGGATGGCGTATACCAACAACATTGGAATGGTATGAGTTATGTGTGCAACTAGGAGAGGAAGTTGCTGGTCAAAAAATGAAAACCAGTTATGGATGGGCTGAGGGTATTACAGACTGGGAAATACAACATCCGGAATATATTGGTAAAGCAAGAGGAACTAACGAAAGCGGCATGTCTGTTTTACCAAGCGCTTCTATGCCCGAGTGGGAATATAAGGAAGCTAGTGCTTATTTCTGGAGCTCAACGGAAGTGGAAAACGATTTGGCCTTTGCTGTTGAGCTGCGTCATGTATTGAAAAATGTATACCGTCACAAAAGAGGAAAATCATCAATGTATGGAGTAAGGTGTGTAAAGTAATAAAAACAGTTTTCAATAGATGAAGTGCTGGCCGGCAAAATCTATGTTTATTCTGAGATGCAATCCTGATCTTTTGTTCTCTGGTAGTCGAAATACTACTGTTAATTTATCGTTTATACTTCAGTGTTATATACACATCAATCTTATTGTGATGCCGGTTGGAATTGATGGCAACTTACAAATAACGCGACGGCTCCAGATCACCTGCGGGAACAGATAGAACAAAAAATCCCGAACTAATTCGGGATTTTTTTATGGCTGCTCCTAATGTTTTTACTTTTTCGGTTTTCAGGATATCAGGAGCGGTGTTTTTTCACGATCACATGGTTTTTTAAAGGATTGGATAGGGTTCTCTTTTAGATATTGAATTTCGGTTTTTCTGTTTGGATTTGAATTCTGATGTAAAATTGGGGTTCAGATCATGCATCTCCAAGTATTTGGAACAGCATTCCTCAAAAATGCAGGTAATCTTCTAAGCAAAAAGGAACACCTCTTAAGCAAACTAGGGTATTTTACATACAAACCTGCGCTGGCAGCCCTTCCTATCGTTAAAATCACCTTTGAATACTTCTGAACAGTACCATTCAAACAGTTTGCCTTTTCATTATGCTACTGCCAATTGAAAAGCCAAAATAACTCAGTAATGCATCTGATCCCTGTGCAAGATCGTTTCTTTAGTTTTGTTCGTTACGTTCGTAGATATTAAAGTATCGCAGCGTAGTCGGATCGTTCTTTACTGCAGCAGCTCATGGGGCCTGTCAATTATTTTCTTTTATTTTCTGAATATATTTTATCTTAGCAGCCCCTTCATCCGGGCCCTTGACTTATAACTACTCCTTCCCCCGTTTTCTTTGCACTACACCTTTTAACTCAAAAATGTTCAGCATGAAAAAATCAGTATTCATCGGAATATCTTTATTCCTGTTTTCAGGTGTTTTAATGGCTCAAAAAGAAAACCCATGGAAGTTACAAGCAAGCCAGGAAGGAATTGTAACAGATAAAGCAGTTGCAAGAGCCGGTTTCCCCGATGTTTTTAAACTGTTCAATCTTGATCTGCCCGCTCTCCGTTCACAAATGTTCACTGTTGTTAACAATGCACGGATGCATAGTACAAACATCATAGTGCCCAATGCGGAGGGGAATATGGAGCTTTTTGAACTTACAGAAGCTTCCAACTTTGATACAGAACTTCAAGCTCGTTTCCCCGAGATCAGAGCTTTTTCGGGAAAAGGAATTACGGATAAAAGCGCCACTTTGAAAATCAGTATATCACCTGAGGGTGTTCAAACAATGGTGTTTCGAAGTGGAAAGGAAACTGAGTATATTGAACCCTATTCAAAAGACCACCGTGTTTATGCCGTTTTCAAGTCCCAACGGAAACCGGGGCAACTGCCCTGGCAGTGTTCTTCTCCAAATACGGCGATGGCCCAAGGTATCAATCTGCAGATCCAGAATAATTATTCTGCCGCACGTTCTACCGGCGATCTCAAAACGCTTCGTTTGGCGCAGTCTGTTACGGCTGAATACTCCAACTATTTTGGAGCCTCCAGTGCTGCGCAGGTGGCATTGGTGCTGGCGGCTATCAACAATACACTTACCCGTTGTAATGGGGTGTATGAAAGAGACTTGGCCTTACACCTGAACCTTGTTTCTGCATCTACCAATGTCATTTACTATTCCCCTTCCACAGATCCCTATTCGGCAGCAAATACCGGTGCAGCAGGGGCCTGGAATTCCGAATTGCAGGCTACTCTAACTTCTGTAATAGGAGAGGCCAATTATGATATCGGACATCTTTTTGGCCGTTCTGGCGGCGGCGGTAATGCAGGTTGTATCGGTTGTGTATGTGTAAATGGATCCAAAGGCAGCGGTTATACGTCTCCATCAGACGGCATACCCCAGGGAGATAATTTCGATATTGATTATGTTGTGCATGAGGTTGGCCATCAACTGGGGGCCAATCATACCTTTTCTCAAAGCCTTGAAGGTACCGGTCAGAATAAAGAGCCGGGATCAGGCATCACTATTATGGGATATGCAGGTATTACCAGCCAGGATCTGGCGCCCCACTCTATTGATATGTTCCATGCTACCTCCATTGCACAGATCCAGGCAAACCTTGCCAATAAGACCTGTGCTGTAACCACATCGCTTAGCGGTACCAATGCCACACCGGTTATTGCTCCTTTAACAAATTATACCATTCCCATCAGTACACCTTTTGCACTCACCGGATCTGCTACAGATGCCGATAACGATGTACTTACTTATTGTTGGGAGCAGAACGATAATTCAACCACAACAAGTACCAATAGTGTTGCAAGTCCTACCAAAACCACAGGACCTAATTGGATCTCTTATACACCCAGCATAACACCCACACGCCTTTTCCCAAAACTGTCAACTATTTTATCCGGGGGGGTGGTATCCGGCCCCTTGCCGGGCGGAGATGCAGGTGCTAATACAGAGGCGCTCAGCTCCGTTTCCCGCACGTTGAATTTCAGGTTAACGGTAAGAGATAACAGCCCTTACAGCTCTACCGCACCTGTTAAAGTAGGACAAACAAAATTTGCCGATGTGGTGGTTACGGTAACAAACTCATCAGGACCTTTTCAGGTGTCGGCACCCAATACTGTTGTTTCCTGGACAGGGGGAACCACTCAAACCGTTACTTGGAATGTGGCCAATACTACGGCTACACCGGTAAGTTGCGCAAACGTTAAAATTTCATTGAGTACAGACGGTGGCCAAACCTTTCCTACAGTATTGGCTTCTAGCACACCCAACGATGGTTCGCAGGCGGTGGTTATCCCCAACACACCAAGCACCACTGCCCGCATCAAGATCGAAGCTGTGGGAAATATTTTCTTTGATATCTCAAATACCAATTTTACCATCTTATCCGGTTCTTCGTGCGGAACGCCTGCAGGCCTCAGCTCATCATCTGTGTCCACAAATAGCGCCACTGTAAGCTGGAACGCTGTGAGTGGAGCGCAGAGTTATACGGTTGATTATAAACTCAGTAGTTCTGCCACCTGGATCAGTGCGGCAGTTGCCACTACCGCTACTTCTGTTAATCTCAGCGGCTTAAATGCAGCAAGTTTGTACGACTGGCGAGTGGTAACAAACTGTGCTACAGAATCAAGTGCACCTGCTACTGCACAGTTCACCACACAGGTTGTATGTGTGGCACCAACCGGTCTGGCAGCTACACCAGGCTCCACAACAGCTACGCTCAGCTGGGCAGCAGTGATTGGGGCACAGAGCTATGCAGTTGATTATAAACTCAGCAGCGCTGCTACCTGGATCAGCTTCGCTGCCGCACAAACTTCCACTACGGCCACGTTAACGGGGCTATCAGCTTCTAGCTTTTATGATTGGAGGGTAAGCGCTACCTGCCCATCAGGTACTACCAGTGCTACTACGGCACAGTTTACTACCAATGCTCCATTTGTATGTAATGCGCCGGGTGGCCTTACCGCTTCTTCCATTACATCAAGTAGCGCTATGGTTAGCTGGACTGCAGTGAGTGGGGCACAGAGTTATGCGGTAGATTATAAACTCAGCAGTGCTGCCACCTGGATCGCCGCAGCAACCGCCACCACTGCCACCACGGTTAATTTAACCGGGTTAAGTGCTTCGGCTCTTTATGATTACAGGGTAAGAACCAATTGCGGTGTTGAGGGCAACAGCAGTTATACCACCGCACAGTTCACAACAGCTTCTGTGCCCGCATGTGTAACCGCTTTTGAGCCTAATGAAACGCTTGCTGCTGCAGCAACTATTGTTAGCGGTGTAGTTAATTCGGCTGCTATCGGCAGCAGTACCGATCAGGATTATTTCAAGATCACCACAACAGCTACAAGTAATATTGTCTATAATCTGGTTGGCCCCACAGGCGTTGATTACGACTTGTATATATATAATAGTGCCGGCACACAGCTTGCCTCAGCTGCAACCACTTCTTCTACCGAAACCATTTCGCTTAATAACCAGGCAGCGGGAACCTATTACATTAGGATAATTGGTTTTAATGGCGCCAATAGTATCAATTGTTATACGATCAGGGCTACTGCAACGGTTGTTACAAGCTGCCGCAGCAGTCTCGATAATACAACCAATAATACCACATCGGGAGCGGCAAACATACCCTTCAATACAAATGTTACCGGACAGATCGAAAGCTCAAATGATGTGGATCATTACCGGTTTGTCATTACTACCGCAGGTACAATTACCCTTTCACTTACCACCCTGCCGTTGAACTACAACTTACGTCTGGTGAACAGTGCCGGAACTGTTTTGGCAACATCTGCTAAAAACGGCACTAACAATGAAACGATTAGTTACACTGCAGCAGCAGGTACTTACTTTGTTAGGGTGTATGCAGCTAATTCCAGTACATTCAGCGCAAGCTCCTGCTATACTGTACGAGTGCAGCTGGGTACAGCAACCCGTAACATGCCATCAACGGATGTTGAAACTGCCGGCTCTGCATCGTTGTATCCTAACCCGGCTCAAAAAACAGTTAATGTAAACCTGAACGGGTATACTGGTGCCACTACAATCAATATTTACAGTGCCACAGGATTATTACTTAAGTCGCAAAAAGCTACTGATGCAGGTAATGTGGAAGTAGATATTTCTGGCATACCGCAGGGTATGTATATCATCAAAGTGATGAACAGCAGTCAAAAAACGTTTGTATCTAAGCTCATAAAGCTGTAACTGTATTCATGGCGCACTCAAAAACCCGGTCCTTCAGCGGCCGGGTTTTTTCTATACATGCAAAGCCCGCTGCTTATAGGTTGTTCAACAACTTCGCAACAGGCCCACCAAACAACCTGCAGTTTTGCAACTGAATTTTGTAAAGAGGGATTTGGCTCAGCGTTGATGAAATAAAGGAACTTATTGTAGCGCACAGTTTCTTTTTGTAAATCTCCATAGGGTTACAACTTTTGGTATATTAACTTTAGCATCTTCAGGTTGTAAGGTATCAAACTGTTTATCATGAATCAATCTATTGCTCGTCTTCCGGTTAAAATCATATTGCTCCTTTTGTTGCTGTCCGCAAAAATGTCTTTTGCACAGCCAATCAGCATCCGTTATCAAAACGGGCTTACCAATGCTGTAAAGTTCATCATTCCCTTGAGTGACGAACAAACGATGCTTGTATTTTCAGCAACCGGAGAATGGCTGGCTTGGGATATGGCTAGTAACCGTATTTTGCTGCGTCGCCAAAGTATCTCTACGCAACTATCGGCTGTAAAATATATCCCTGCAATGGAAAAGCTATTGCTTGCAGGTGATGCAGGACTTGAGGTTTACGATATCCGGGAGTTATTATCCCAACAAAAAGCAACAGGTGTGTTTTTCTGGAATGATGCGCCGGTGGTAGCCCTCTCATTCCATGAGCCATCGGGATCTATCTTTCTGCTTACTGATAAAGGGTTGGTCCTGGGCTTTCGCAATTACAATGAGCTGTTGAGCCGAAACAGCAGCACACGTTTAACTACGCAGGTTGCAATGCCTTATGCAATAGCGCAGGAAGGTTCATTGCTCATCGTTTTAGGTAGCAATAAGCAGTTGTTATACGCACTTCCTCGCCTTGAGCTATTGGCAACGGCAACAGAATATAATACCGGCACATATGGTTATACTGTTAATGCGGCTGATTCGGCCTGTTATCTGGCACATGAAAATGGGATCAAAAAATTATCATATCGCAACCAAAAATGGAACACCACCCTGTATACCTCAGCAATGGAAAAAGGGCAGGGGTTGATCTTGGGAATAGGGCTGGATAATGTTAACGGCACAATCTATGCAGGTACCAACAAAGACCAGTTGTTACGTGTAAAACCCGGTACTACTTTTCTCGAACCCATATACCGGCAGGCATATGAATCGTTTAGTGCTGTACAGCTGAAAGGGAATCATTTATTGGCGGGCGACTTCTTTGGTAATGTTCTTGTGTTAGATGCGGTTTCCCGGCAACCCTTGTTTCAACTCATGGAAGATGTAACCCCTTCCGTTAACGGGGTATACCTTCATGAGAATGCGTTTATGGTAACTACGCACTTTGGTAACCGGGGCACGGCCTTAAAAATTTGGGATCTTGCTACCGCCCGTTTAGATCAATCATTTCAACTGGCCAACCAGGCCGTTTATAAAGTGCTGATACGTGGCGGGGGCGATAGTATTCTTTCTTATCACTACGATGATGCCATTTATTTATTTGTAAAGAAACAGGACCATTATGTCATTGACACGCTCAAACGCAGCTCCACTCCTTTCTTTTACGGTTCAATTATTTTGCAGCTGGACAAGGATGAGAAGAGTTTACTTGAAAAACAGGCAGCTCGTTTACGGCAAATAATTGCTCAAAAAGGCATCTATGTATTTCCTGCTGACAATAACGGGGAATCCGAAATCGGTTTTGTAAACATGGGTATCCATACCTGTCCCAAAGGCACCTTATCCTCTTCTTACCAAACGCCGGCAGCATTGCTGGCAGCAGCAGGATTAGGGCCGGAAACTGCAAGTTGGGATATCATGGAAAAAGATCTTTGTTATGCCTATGCCTGTAATGCCGATTCATTACCCGTCTTTGCAAAAAGAATACAGCGGCACCTGCTTCCCGATGTTAAAGTAAAACTGTTTTATGAGCTGGTAAAAGGAATTACCCCTGTGCCTCCTTTCTTCTTTCTGGCCAATGCCCAAACAAAAGCCATACTGGCAACTTTTGTTTATAACGATCCGCCGCAGCAGATTGATCTTTCCCGCATGCCAAACCAATTACTGATTGCGTATAAAGACAGTACCGTTATTTGGCACAGCAGAACAAACTCCACTCATCTTATACAGCCGGCTGTACCATTGGCTGATGCTTATTTTGATCATAACAGTTATTTTCTTGCTTTAGCTCAGCCGGAGGCAAACACCATAACACTCATACCCAACCAATCACAGCAGGATTCTTCCTTGCACACCAGGTGGATTGCTTTTGGTTTAGATGATTATGTAGTATCTACAAAAGAGGCATGGTTTACCTCAAAAGGCCGTTCCGGTCAGGTACAACTTTTCAGCAATCTCTTGCCTGTTTCATTTCACTCCTTTGATCTTCAATACAACAGACCCGATCTGGTAATGCAGCGCTTAGGTATTGCCGATACACAACGCATCCAACTTTATAAGAATGCCTGGCAAAAAAGAATTAAAAGATCAGGACTTGTGGTTGCTACCGGCCATCCGGGATCGCTTCCGGAACTACAGATTGTAAATAGAAATCAATTTGATTACTTGCAAACAAACGCTACCGTTGAGTTGCATATCAAAGCTGAGGTAAAAGAGGCTGCATTGAACCGCTTGAATATTTGGGTGAATGAAGTTCCGCTCTTTGGCGCTAATGGCTATCGGTTTGCTAACCCCCGGCAGCGTTTGATAGATACCGTCATCACTGTTCCGCTCTCTCATGGAAGCAATACCATTGATGCAGCTGTAATTACAACAGAAGGTGCAGAGAGTATCAAAACACCATTGCGTTTATTTTACAAGACTGAAACAGCGGTGCCGGAACGTGTTTATTTCATCGGTGTGGGAATTGACCGCTTTGAAGATAAAACACATAATCTCCGCTGGTGTGTAAAAGACATAAAAGATCTTGCTATACAATTAAAAACCAAATTTGGCCAGCGATTGGAGGTAGACACATTGTTTAACAGGAACGTTTCTGTTCAAAACATCCTTGCACTCAAAACAAAACTTTTAAAGGCGGGCGTAAATGATAAGGTCATCGTTGCATACTCAGGGCATGGTTTATTAAACAGTCGGTTCGACTATTATCTTTCCTCTTATTTGGTAAACTTCAAACAGCCACAAGAAAATGGAATTCCTTTTGAAACAATGGAGTACCTCCTGGATTCTATACCGCCCAGGAGAAAACTGTTCTTTCTGGATGCCTGTCATAGCGGTGAGGTAGATAAAGATGAAATGATCGTAATAGAGGGTAAAAAACAAGAAGCGTCTAATCAGTCGTTGGTTTTACACCGTGGTTCTGAAGAAGAAGTCATTACCACAAAGACCATAGGCTTGCAAAATTCATTTGAGCTTATGCAAACTTTATTTGCAGGCACAGGTAAAGCAACCGGTACTACTATTATTTCAGCTGCCGCCGGTGTGCAGCTGGCACAGGAGCGGGGCGAACTTCAAAACGGGGTGTTTACGTTTTCGTTATTAGAGGCCTTCCGTAATAATCAATCTCTGAGAGTGTCACAACTAAAAGAATACGTGGGTAACAGAGTGCAGCAATTAACCAACGGGTTACAAAAACCCACCACAAGGAAGGAGTTGAATCTTACAGATTGGTTGATCTGGTGAAAATGGGGGAGGTATATACTAAGGGTTGTATCTAAAATATTCAAGGTGCCAAATGCTTACAAATTATCCTTTAAACCCTCTAAATAAGTTTCAACACTGCTTACCTGCTTGAACAAAATAAAAAATCCCGAATTACTCGGGATTTTTTGGTTACTCCTAATGTCTTTTCTTTTTGGTTTTCAGGATATCAGGAGCGGTGTTTTTTCAAGAGCGTACGGATTTTTTATAGGATTGGATAGGGTTCTCTTTTAGATATTGAATTTCGGTTTTTCTGTTTGGATTTGGATTCTGATGTAAAATTGGGGTTCAGATCATGCATCTCCAAGTATTTGCAACAGCATTCCTCAAAAATGCAGGTAACCTTTTAAGCAAAGGAGTGTACCTCTTAAGAAGGCTATGCCTTAATACATATATTCAAGCATGAATGGCACATTCCATGTTTTTCTGCGGTAAATAAAGCACAACATACAGTTGCAGCTTTATAACGCAAGTGCATCTCACATAAACAATTCATTCTTCTTCCTGTTTATACTGTAGTATGCGTCATTTTACATTAGAAGAACTGCAAACATGGGATCGGTTTACACGTGCCCATTTCATTAATTCCATGAGTGGGTTTAAAAGCGCCAGCCTGGTAGCTACAGTTAATGCACAGGATAAGCCCAACCTGGCACTCTTCAGCAATATTGTGCACCTGGGTGCTGATCCTGCATTGATAGGCATGGTCAACCGTCCAATAGAGGCGGCCCCGCATACACTGGCCAATATTGAAGCAACCGGTGTTTACACAATTAACCTGTTTACAAAAACATCCATCAAAGCTGCCCATCAAACAAGTGCAAAGTATGCAGAAGGTGTAAGTGAGTTTGAAATGACGGGTCTTACTCCTGAGTGGCACGCAGCAAGCAAAGCTCCCTTTGTAAAAGAGAGCCCGGTGAAATATGCGCTTACATTAAAAGAGATCATCCCCATACAATGGAACGGTACGTTTTTTATTATCGGAGCCGTACAACATGTAATAGCTGATGAAGCATTGCTGCAGTCTGATGGTTTTTTGGCACTGGATCAACAGGAGATTGTTACCTCTTTAGGAACAGACGCTTATTATACTACGCAAGTACAGCAACGTTTACCCTATGCGAGGCCGTGATGTACATTTAAAGACAGGCAGATAGGTATTCCTTTAATCATGTGCTTAAGGTTTATACCAATTCTCTGTTACCGGTTTGGAATTTAAGATCGTATTTAAATTCATAGATTCTCCATCCATAACCATGTTTAAGTAAGCTGATGGTATAAGTGCCCACAAACTCACGTGTGGGGCCTTTGGTGGCAGCTGCTTTGTAATGTGTGGCGGTAGCATAGGCAAACACAGTCGCAATATGATCTTGTATCGTTACCAGGTAGTTGCCGGCCAGGTGGTTGATGGCATCCAAACCTTCAAAGCCTTTCTTCCACATAGCACAAATGTCTTTGGATGCTGTTTCTTCATTGGGGCCGCCCATGGAAGACATATCAAATAGCACTTCATTGGAAAACACTTCATGCTGCAGTTTCTCCCACTCCTGCCTGTCGGTATACACAAAGAGTTTGTTGATGAGTTCAACAATTTCGTCACGAACGGAATAAGTTACCATTGTACTGTTTTATGTTTCTTGTAAGAACACAGCTGCTGTGAATAACATTCTTCATTGCTGTATTATAGTTATTGTATACTTCCGGGTTTATGCGTACAAGTTTTTTAACCTGTTAACACAAGAGTCCTCTTTGTTCACTGTTTCTATAATGCTTGTAGCACAATAGCTCCCGTCTCATAGAATAAAAAAAGGGCACAACTACCGTTGTACCCTTAGGTATTCATCATGAGAAAACTAAATTACTTGTTATAAAGACTCAAAAAAAGAATAAGAGAGTCAATGTAACAACAGTAGCAAAGAATGCAAACACAATCAATGCCTGCTTCGTTGCTTCATTCATATGCAAATGAAAAAAACGGTTGTGTTGAATTGCAGACATAGTGAAATATTTATGGTAAAGAACTAATTGCTGATTTCTACACAAAGATAATTTTCCTGTAGTCACTAAACATGACGGGCATCAGTGCTTAAGATGATCTCCGTTTATTTCATGATTTATGAATGTCGGGCAGTATGGCCTTTATTAAAAACTACCAGTTATGTTTAGTAACAGCAAATCCTGATTTATAAACCAAGCATTTTATTAACTGGGTTTCATAAACTTTATCCTTTCCGTTTTAGAATTTTATAAGGAAGCGTAGGCGCAATTGACGGCCATAGGCAATAAAAAATCCCGAAGTAATTCGGGATTTTTGATTTCTTGCTTCTAATTTCTTTTTGTTGGTTTTCAGGATATCAGAAGCGGTGTTTGTTCAAGAGGGTACGGATTTTCTTAGGATTGGATAGGGTTCTTTTTTAGATATTGAATTTCAGTTTTTCTATTTGGATTTGGATTCTGATGTAAAATTGGGGTTCAAATGAGGCACTTCCAAGTATTTAGAATAGCATTCCTCAAAAATGCAGGTAACCTTCTAAGTAAAAGAGTACACCTCTTAAGGGGTCTATTTATTTCTACATAGAAAGATTCCGATTAAGCCATGCAGCAGTCCTTAAATTACTCTAAGTGATAGTGAAATCAAGATTAAGA
>JBKCJY010000008.1:0-4818 GCA_046301455.1 Chitinophagaceae bacterium
TCTGAGATCATCATAAAAACAGTTACATTCTGTTTTCATAGAATCGCAAAGTCTGGAGACTTTGCATTGCCCAACAAATACTTTATTCAACTACAATGAAACGATTATTTAACTCTTTGGCTTTTGTGCTGGTGTTTATTAGTTGCAACCAACCTGATAATTCAAAACAATTTACCAATGACCCGCTGCTCTACAGCAAAACCGTTAAAAAGCTCAACAATATTGTGCTGGAAAATAATTTTCCGCCCATGATTGCAAGCCGCAACTATGTGTATGCAAGTATTGCAGGTTATGAATGTATTGCAGCAGGCGATGCCAACTATCAAACATTAAGTGGGCAAATTAAACACATGCCCCCAATGCCCAAACCCGATACTTCAAAAGCAAAGATTGATTTTTCATTAGCTGCATTATTTGCGTTTACAAAAGTGGGAAATGCTGTTACATTTCCGGAAGGAAGTATGATGGAATATTACAGTGGGCTAAAACGTGATGCAGACTCTGCAGGTATTCCAAGTGATGTATTGGAAAGTACCATTGCTTTTTCCGATACCATTGCTGCAAGTATTTTAAAATGGAGCAAAGGAGATAACTATCTGCAAACACGTGGTGCCGAAAAATACAATGTAACAGATGAAGAAGGAAGATGGGTGCCCACACCACCGATGTATGCAACAGCAGTTGAACCGCATTGGGGTGAAATACGACCAATGGTATTAGACAGTTCATCACAATTTGATATTCCACGTCCACCAAAGTTCGATACAGTAAATAAAAACAGCGTGTTTTATAAATACATGATGGAAGTTAAAAACATAGGCGATAGTTTAACTGAAGAACAAAAACACATTGCAGACTTTTGGGACGACAATCCGTTTAAGATGAATGTGAGCGGGCATGTAATGTTTGCAACCAAAAAGTTTTCACCGCCCGGTCATTGGTTAAATATTGTAGGTATTGCGGCCAAAGAAGCAAAGGCAGATTTCAATTCGACCGTTGCCGCCTATGCTTTAACATCTATTGCTTTCTTTGACGCTTTCATTCGTGGATGGGAAGAAAAATACACCAGCAATTATATTCGCCCGGAAACTGCAATCAACAGAATAAAACAATATCAGGATTGGCGTCCTTACATTCAAACACCACCTTTTCCTTCTTATGTGAGCGGGCATGCTACCAATTCCTCTGCAGCAGCAGAAGCGATGACGAGTATGTTTGGTGAACAACTTTCATTTACTGATACATCCTTATTGGAGTTTGGTATTAAAAACCGTGTAATAAAATCGTTTCGAGATGCAGCTGCAGAAGCAGCGATGAGCAGATTGTACGGCGGTATTCATTACCGTTTTGATAATGATCAGGGATTAATTGTTGGGGAAAAAGTGGGCGAATTAATTGTACACCGTTTAAAACTCAAAAAGAATTAAAATAGCAAGAATGAAATTACTAAAAGCAACAACAATATTTTTTCTTATCGCATTGTCATCTGCACAGCACCTGTTTGCACAAACAGATATTGATGCGATTATGATGGAAAAAAATGCATTCTGTATCGGCCCCATGTACAGCTACGGGAGCTGGAAAAATTATTGGGAAGGAACCAATAAACGCATCAATGAAAACCTGGGAACAGTAAGTACTCAAACGTTTAGTATAATGGGTAACTATGGTGTATCACAAAAACTCAATCTCCTGTTTAATGTACCTTATGTAACAACAAAAGCAGGTGCGGGACAGTTGCGTGGGCAAAGCGATTTACAGGATTTGAGCCTCATGGTAAAGTACAGACCCATCAATCAGAAAATAGGTTATGCAAGATTGGCTGTGTATGGCATTGGTGGAGTATCAGCTCCACTGAGCAATTACAATGCAGATATGTTACCGTTGTCGATTGGATTGAGAAGCCGCACTGCCATAGCAAGATTGATGGTTGATTATTATTACAACAACAAATGGTTTGTGACTGCATCGGGCACTTATGTGTATCGTGGTAATATCAAGCTTGACAGGAATTCTTATTACACTGATGAATTGATTTTGAGTAATGAAGTGTTTATGCCAAATGTTACTACGTTCAATATTCGTGCAGGTTGGCGTACGCAGTTCTTAATTGCAGAAGCAGTATTTAATAGCATGACAACACAAGGCGGCTTTGATATTACAAGAAACAATATGCCTTTCCCCAGCAACCGAATGAATGCAAGTAGTATTGGTGCCAATTTTAAATATGTGTTTAAAAAGATGGATCATCTTTCACTCACTGGTGGTGCACACCAGGTGATTGCAGGAAGAAACATGGGGCAGAGTTTGAATCTCAACTTTGGAGTATTTTATGTAATCAATACCGGCAAAAAAGTGAAGAAAGAAGAACAGAAACAATAACTCATTTCATTAATCACGAGCATGAATAATCTTAAGAATATGAACATTAAATCAATAATATTCACTTCTGTAATTTTTGCTGCGCTTGTATCATCATGCAAAAAAGAAGTTGTCAGTCGCACAGAAGATATTACACCACTCAACCCTTCAAACATTGATATCAACGCAGGCACATGGCGCCCCATTTTATTAACAGGCCCCACAGAGTTTACAGTGGCGGCACCGGGTGCAACCAACACACCTGCTTATACTGCCGAAATAAATGAAATTAAAAGCTGGCAGCAAAATATGAGTAATGCACAGCGTAATCAAATCAGGTATTGGGGTGGTGGTGCTGTGCTGCGCTGGAATGAAATCTTAAGAGAGATGGTGGCTAAATATAATTTGCCACCTTATGAAAATGCAGATGGTACTTATCCTATTCCTGATGCCAACAATCCACTGGCAGTAACAAAATTTCCATTTGCAAACCCGCCTTACGCTGCACGTGCTTATGCATATGTGAGCGCTGCGCAATATGATGCATTGGTTGCGGCATGGCATTATAAAAAATTATACAATCGTTTAGCGCCTTATAAAATTAACAACACGGTGAACACAATTTTGCCGCAAACTGATTTGCCTAGTTATCCGAGTGAAGATGCAGTGGTAATTGGTGTAATGACGGAGATGCTGAAATTATTATTTCCCGGTGAGCAAGCACGTATTCAAACACTGGCAACAGAGCACAGAAATGCACGCATTGCTGCAGGTATGAATGTGCGGAGTGATATGGAAGCAGGTGAAGCATTAGGCAGATCAGTTGCACAAAAATTTGTAACACGTGCACGTGGTGACCGTGCAGGAGCTGCTGTTGCTATTATAAATGGTGTTGATTTATGGAAAGAGTTTGAAACAAATTGTATAAGCAGAGGCGAAATTCCGTGGATAAGCCAGGAAATTCCAAAGCGTCCGCCCATGCTTCCTTATTTTGGGAAAGTAAGAACATGGTTGTTTGATTCATTAACGATGGTTACACAAATTCGTTCTGTGCCGCCGCCATCAACTTCATCAGAACAATTCAGAAAAGAAACGGAAGAAGTTTTGAATTACAGTAAAAACGCTACGAGAGATGAAGTGGCGATTGTACATTTTTGGGCGGATGGGGTGAGCACTTATACACCACCTGGCCACTGGAATGCTATTGCTGCTGATGATTTTATTCCGCTTCGTTTTAGTGAAGTGCGCTGGGCTCGCAATCTTGCTTTACTTAATATGAGTTTGATGGATGCGGCCATTACATGCTGGGATACAAAATATTTTTATTACAACCCACGCCCTTCACAAACAAATCCGGCTATTAAAACATGGACTGGCTTGCCCAATTTTCCTTCTTATACAAGTGGTCACTCAACATTCAGCGGTGCGGCTGCAACAATATTGGGTCATATACTGCCTGCACGCAAACAGGCCTATAATGACATGGCAAAAGAAGCATCGCTCTCTCGTTTATATGGAGCAATACATTACAGAAGTGATTGTGAAAAAGGATTGGAAGCGGGAAATAAAGTGGGTGCATTTGCTATTGCAAGAGCACAGACGGATGGTGCGGATTGAGTATTATTAAGTAAATCGTAATATTGAAAAGTGTGAAGCATTTTGCTTCACACTTTTTTAATAGAAAAGTACGGGCTTATTGTTTTCGCATTTCACACCTTTAGGCATTTGTGGCACAGAGCAATCTGATGCAATACCGTGCTTTGTATTAAACTTCTGCATTTGCTCGCCGTAAAAATTTACAAGTTGATAAAAACAATTGGTGTCAATCCCCCTGTTATAGGGAATAAATCCAATAGGTCCGCCGCAGGCTTTGCTGCCAATAGGAATGATGTTAAAATCAGCGTTTGAAATACAGCTGTTTATTTGTGCAGTTTCCATAACTTTTTTGAGGATTTCACTGAGAGTAGTATTATCTTCTTCTTTAGAAGTTTTATTTGAAATTGTCGGAAGTTCAAGTGTACACACTTTTTGCAGTTCTTCTTTTTCACAGGCAACATTTAATATGCTTACTGTTACAATAGTGAATAAAGCGATAAGTCGTTTCATAAAATCAATTTTA
This sequence comes from Chitinophagaceae bacterium, assembly GCA_046301455.1. GTDB lineage: Bacteria > Bacteroidota > Bacteroidia > Chitinophagales > Chitinophagaceae > Lacibacter. Next base: position 4,481 of record JBKCJY010000008.1, read on the forward strand.
TAACCTGACAAAGCTGCATCAAAAAACGTTGCACCTATTGAAGGTATCACTGAATTCTTCCGAATGTTTTATTTTTTTTAACGATTTTGTTCAATCATTTATCTTTAGCCTCAACCACTAGCAAAACAATTATGCAGCATAGCACGCTTAAAAAGTTATCTGAAGTTCTGGGCATCAGCATTTCCACTGTTTCAAGGGCATTGAAAGATCATCCTGATATTTCATCAGCTACAAAAGCAAGGGTAAAAGAACTGGCCAAAGCAATGGAGTACGAACCCAATGCTTATGCTGTGCAATTGCGTACCAGGCAAAGTAATGTGCTTGGTATAATTGTGCCC
>JBKCJY010000009.1:0-28777 GCA_046301455.1 Chitinophagaceae bacterium
AGGTTTGCAGGAAGTAAAAGAAAAACAAAACCTTGATGCTGTTACTGCACAGTTGAATGCAAGACTTGCTGAGCAGTTGAAAAAACGAAGAAAGAAATTGAGAAAAGAATTACCCAATCAATCAATATTGATTGCCACAACGTTTATTATTTTGGTTTTGGTGGTAATTGCGTTTATGGTGATTTATAAAATGAGGAATCCGTAAAGATCATCTGCACAGCAGTTCAATCAAAGTTTTATGTTGGGGATATGCTTTCATCAACTCTTCCTTCTCTCCCATTCCAAAATCTTCAAAATCAAAACCGGGTGCAACGGTGCAACCCACAAATGCAAAACCATTTTCGTCTACAGGTTTGGATGCAAACCAGCAACCTGCTTTTACTACGTGCTGAAATGAAAAACCATTTTTTAAATCATTACCCAGCTTTAATAGTTCTCCTTCACCATTTGGATGAATTACATAAATATACAAACCGCTTCCCGCATAAAAATGCCAAAGCTCATCACTTTTGATACGGTGAAAAGCTGAAAAATCTTTCCCCTGCAATAAAAAGTAAATAGCGGTGGAAATAAAACGATCGCCTGTAAACCGTTTTGGTAAATGAGCAGCAGCAATTTGTTCATCGCTGCAATACGTTCTTACATAATAACCGCCTTCAGGATGCGGTTGCAATTGGTAAGTTTCAATTAATTGCTGAGGAGTGACCATGCAGCAAATCTATTGCAAATGATATTGAAGATAATAACAGACAGATTAAATAAATTAGAATTAAAATATCAATTATCTTGCCTTTATCAAAACAACCACATGTTTAAAAAAATTTTCTACACTTTTTTAATTGCCATACTAGGCTTAATTGCTGTTTTATTATTCAACACGTTTCGTTTCCCAAAAGCAGCACCATCTAAACAGGCGATGCAAATAACTGGCATCAGTGATTCTGCTGCACAGCATTTGAGTGAAGCATTACAAATCAAAACCGTTTCTTTTGGTGATACATTAGCGATTGATACAACAGAGTTTTTAAAGTTCCGTTCGTTTTTAGAAAGAACGTATCCAACCGTTCATGCACAATTGCCACGGATGATGTTCAATCAGTTCAGTTATGTGTTTACGTGGAAAGGAAAAGATACAACGCTGGCTCCTTATGTTTTGATGGCGCATATGGATGTAGTACCTGTAGAAGCTGTTGCAGAAAGCAAATGGAAGGTTCCTTCTTTCAGTGGAAAAATTATCAATGATACCATCTGGGGAAGAGGTGCTGTGGATGATAAGGCAAGTGTGATAGGAATTCTTGAAGCTGTAGAACAATTACTCAAAGAAAATTACCAACCGCAGCGAACTGTGTATTTATGTTTTGGTCATGATGAAGAAATTACCGGACGACGTGGTGCTGCAAAAATTGCTGAATGGTTTCAACAACAAAATATTAAACCACAATTGGTGGTGGATGAAGGTGGCATGGTAGATACAGAAAAATTTAAAAAGGCTGGAAGACCAGTTGCCGTAATTGGTGTAGGTGAAAAAGGTTATTGCAATATTGACTTGACAGTTGAAATTCCCGGTGGCCATTCATCCATGCCTGCAACAGAAACAGCCATTGATGTGCTGAACAAAGCCATTGAAAAAATACGTGCACAACAAATACCCGGCCGTATTACACCACCTGTGCAGGAAATGCTGGGCCGTATTGCAGCAGTGGATGGCTTTGTAACGAAATTAGGAGTGAGTAATCAATGGTTGCTCAGCGGTTCCATCATCAGCATGATGGAGAAAGACAAACAAACCAATGCCATGGTGCATACCACACTGGTACCAACGATTGTAAAAGCAGGTATCAAAGACAATGTAATTCCTACAGTTGCCAAAGCAACTTTCAACAGCCGCATTTTACCCGGCGAAACAAGTGATGATGTTGTTGCCTTTGTAAAAAAGGTGGTGAATGATGATCGTGTACAGGTGAAGAAACAAACCATTTCTTTGTTTGAAGCTTCTGCTACTACTTCTACAAGTCATCCTATGTTTTTGAAAGTGGAAGATGCCGTGTACAAAACAGTTCCCAATGTGCATGTAACACCTTACCTCATTGTAGGTGCAACTGATTCAAGATACTTCCGTCCGTTTAGTGATGCGGTGCTCAACTTTGCACCCATGCGTGATGCCAAAGGCTATCATGGCATTGACGAGCGCATGGCTGTAAGTGATTTAAGAGATATGATCTTCTTTTATAAATTATTGATTACGGAGAAATAATTTGCAAATGTTTATAATGTTATGACATGAACACCTTTTCTCAATAATTAAAATTTAAAGCCGAAGATTGCTTTTGAAATTTGGCAAAAGCAGAATTGGAAAACGGAACTGTGAAATCCCGAAAACCTTCGGGAGCAAATATGCCCACTCGTTTGCACTAAAGGTTATAACAAAAAAGCCCCGCTTTCGGCAGGGCTTGCAGTTTTATTTATTATTGAGTAAAAAACTTACGCTCTCTTCTTTGCTGCTTTCACCGCAGGCTTAGCTGCTACTTTCTTCATCGTTTTTGTGAGCGGGTCAATTACTTTGCTGAATGCATTTACATTTACTGCACCTTTATAAACTTCACCATTAATGTAAAAGAAAGGCACATCACGAATTCCTTTATCAGCACCTTCCAATAAATCAGCACGAACACTCCATCCAAACACAGAATCAACAAGCTTGGGTAAAAAGTTTTTATCTGTTACACCAATTTCTTTGGCATAACCTTTTAAGCTGATGGTACCAAGGTTGCGGCGGTTTGCAAATAAAATATTGTGCATGGGCCAGAATTTTCCTTCTTGTGCTGCGGCCACAGATGCTTCAGCAGCTTTTTGTGCACGCTGGTGAATACGTGTGAGCGGAAAGTGGCGAAAGTTAAACTGAATTTTATCTTCATATTTTTCCATCAACTCATTAACCACTTCATTTGCCTTTGCGCAGGCCTCGCTTTCATAATCACCATACATTACCAGCTTTACAGGTGCTTTTGTGTTGCCCACCCAAATATCTTTTGGAGGGATGATTTCAATTTCAACTGCTTTTGACTGTGCCATAGTTTATCTCCTTTGTCCCTTGCGGGTATTTTTAATTATCTTCTTTAATAACAACTTTTCACTTCTAAAGTTGTGTGTTTGAGTACTGGTTTACTTCACTTTTTCGGGCAACTCATTGCGAAACACCACTGTATTGTCAAATACATCCACCATTACGGGCTGGCTTTTATCAATGGTTCCTGCCAGTATCTTCTTACTCAGTGCGTTTACAATTTCTTTTTGAATCAAACGCTTTAACGGACGGGCCCCAAATTGCGGGTCAAAACCATTTTCAGCCAGAAAATCCAGAGCATAATCGCTGAACCGCAGGTCAATTCCGCTTTCTGCTACCAGTTTTTGAAGATTGTTCAACTGAATGCGGATGATAGACTTGATTTCTTTCCTCAGAAGTGGCGCAAACATAATGATTTCATCAACACGATTCAAAAATTCGGGGCGAATGGTTTGTCTCAAAAGTGTCAATACTTCTGATTTTGCCTTTTCCGTAGCTTCTATTGCTTGATTCTCAGTGCTTACGCCCTCAAATGCCTCCGAAATTAAATGGCTACCAATATTGCTGGTCATGATGATGATCGTATTCTTGAAGTTCACCACACGGCCTTTATTATCCGTTAAACGGCCATCATCCAGCACTTGGAGCAGCACATTCCACACATCAGGGTGTGCTTTCTCAATTTCGTCAAGCAGCACCACACTGTAAGGTTTGCGGCGAACAGCCTCGGTTAATTGACCACCTTCATCATAACCCACATAACCCGGAGGTGCTCCCACCAAACGGGAAACGGTATGCTTTTCCTGGTACTCACTCATATCAATCCTGGTCATCATGCTTTCATCATCAAAAAGATATTCTGCCAAGGCTTTGGCCAATTCTGTTTTACCTACACCTGTTGTGCCGAGGAAGATAAAGGAGCCGATAGGCTTTTTAGGGTCGCTCAAACCTGCACGACTTCGGCGGATAGCATCAGCCACTGCTGTTATCGCTTCCTCCTGACCCACTACCCTGTTGTGCAATTCATCTTCAAGATGTAATAATATTTCACGCTCACCCTGCAACATTTTATCCACAGGTATGCCCGTCATCTTTGCAATGTTTTGAGCAATATCTTCTCCATCAACTTCTTCTTTAAGCAAACGCTTTTCACTGATGCTTTCCAACTGCTTACTATAGTTTTCAATTAATTTTTCCTGCTCTTGAATTTTGCCGTAACGGATTTCAGCTACTAATCCGTAATTGCCTTCACGCTCTGCACGCTCAGCCTGCAGTTTTAAATTTTCAATTTCTGCTTTTGCGTTCTGCACTTTCTCCACTACTTCTTTTTCATCTTTCCATTTTGCTTTTAGTGTATCACGTTCTACAGAGAGATTGGCAATTTCTGTGTTGAGTTCTTTCAACTTGCTTTCATCATTTTCACGCTTGATAGCTTCACGTTCAATTTCCAATTGACGAATTTGACGTTCCAGTTTATCCAACTCCTCAGGCATACTGTTCATTTCCAACCTGAGTTTTGCTGCACTTTCATCAATCAAATCAATAGCCTTATCCGGCAAAAAACGATCTGTGATATATCGACTGCTTAATTCAACAGCAGCAATAATTGCTTCATCTTTAATGCGTACATGATGATGTGTTTCATAACGATCTTTCAAACCACGTAAAATAGAAATAGCATCTTCCACACTTGGTTCATCAATCATTACTTTCTGAAAACGACGTTCAAGTGCTTTATCTTTTTCAAAAAACTTTTGATACTCATTCAATGTGGTTGCACCAATGGCACGAAGTTCACCTCTTGCCAATGCGGGTTTTAAAATATTAGCAGCATCCATTGCCCCTTCACCACCACCTGCACCCACGAGTGTATGAATTTCATCAATGAATAAAATGATCTCCCCTTCACTGGTGCTCACTTCTTTTACAACGCCTTTCAAACGCTCTTCAAATTCACCTTTATACTTTGCACCAGCAATGAGCTGACCCATATCCAGAGCATAAATGATTTTTGATTTTAAGTTTTCAGGCACATCGCCATTAACAATACGCATGGCGAGTCCTTCAGCAATGGCTGTTTTACCAACGCCAGGCTCACCTACTAAGATGGGATTGTTTTTACTGCGTCGTGTAAGTATATGCAGTGTTCTTCTTATTTCTTCATCACGCCCAATTACAGGATCAAGTTTGCCATTACGAGCCATCTCATTTAAGTTCTTTGCATACTTATTCAATGCATTGAATTGCGTTTCCTGTGTTTGGCTTTTTACTGTTTCGCCTTTACGTAATTCTTTGATAGCTGCTATTAACCCTTTCTCAGTTAAACCTGCATCTTTCAACAACTTGGCTGTTGCATCATTGCCCTGTACAATTGCTAACAACAAATGCTCTGGTGTCACAAATTCATCACCAAAAGATTTGAGAGATGCACCTGCACGCAACACAACCTGGTTCGTATCACGGCTGATTGATTGTGCGGCCTCACCACTTGTTTTAGGAAGTTTATTGATCGCATCAGCCAGTTTGGTTTCCACCAAATTGAGTGTTACATTATTTTTCTTGAGCAAATATTCAACGGGACTATCCTGTTGTTCAAGCAAAGACAGTAAGAGATGTTCCGTCTCGATATTCGGATTTTGTGAATTAAATGCCAATTGCTGCGCCTGTTGCACAGCTTCGGAGGCTTTTATAGTGAAGTTTCCTAAATTCATATTCTAATTTGTTTAGACTTAAACCATATCATCAAATCATTATCCAACAAAAAAACTAAGCAACAATGTCACCTGTAAACAACATAATACGCACCAAAGTCAGTGTTGTAGCCGCTTTCCTGTTATTATTTCAGTTTTCACAGGCTCAGGATACCGCTAAAATCACCAAATGGGTCAATGATAATTTGCCCGATTTGGGCGGGCGAGCTGTGATGATGGTGTATAAAGACGGAAAATTTATTTATGCGCAGGCATTTAATAACCTCAGCAAAAAACAGGAAAACAGACAAAAACTAAAAGCTCGAATTACGGGAGCTGACGAAGAGCAATTATTACAGGATTATACGTTGACCACCCGTGAACGCATAGCCAGTTGCAGCAAATGGTTAACGGCCGCACTAGCCATGACTTATATTGATGAAGGCAAGTTTCGCCTGAACGATACCGTTGGAAAATATTTACCCATTATGAGTAAATATGGCAAAGGGCATATTCGGGTGTGGCAATGCCTGAGTCATACTACAGGAATTAAAGGTGGTGATTTAAGAGAAATGATACAAAACGTAAAAAACATTAAATCCATGGGTGAAGCCATTGAGCAGATTGCAATGACATCTATGGAAGGTGAACCGGGCAAAACATTCCGTTATGGCAATACAGGCTTACAGATTATTGCGGCTATTATTGAAAAAGTAAGCGAAAAAGATTTTGAAACCGCTTTCAAAGAACGCATTGCTGAGCCATTAAATATGAAGAATACTGACTTTGGAAAGAAAGGTGTTCCACTTGCAGCTGGTGGTGCATATAGTACTCCTGAGGACTTTATGAATTTTTTGATGATGATTATGAATGAAGGTGAGTTTAACGGCAAACGTATCATCAGCAAAGCGTTGATCGTAGAAATGCAAAAGAATCGTATTGGTCGTGATGTGTTAGTTACTTCTTCACCAGCTGAAGCAGGCAACTGGGGTTATGGTTTTGGTGAATGGGTGATGGACAGTCCGCTGGCCATTGCAGACAAAAAAGGCGCTATGCCTGACAGCAAGCGAAGCAGTGCTGTTACCAGTCCTGGTTTGTTTGGCAGCTTTCCATGGATAGATACAGATAAAAAATATTGTGCTTTTTTGTTTGTGTACAACCTGCAAAACAAAGGTCGCAATGAAAAATACAAAGAGTTGAAACAGGTAGTGGATGGTGTGGTAAGATAATCCTTTCCGGTTTAAGCTTTGTGGGCAATCGCTTATCTTTGCGCCCCGATGACAAAAACCAAATCAGTAGCGTTTCACACACTCGGTTGTAAGCTTAATTACTCCGAAACCTCAACCATCAGCCGCCTGATGGAAAATGAAGGTTTTGAGAAAAAAGAGTTTGACGACCTGGCTGATGTGTATGTCATAAACACATGTTCCGTTACTGATAATGCAGATAAAGAATGCCGTCAATTGGTTCGGCGCATTCAACGTAAATCACCAGAAAGCTTAGTAGTAATTACTGGTTGTTATGCGCAACTCAAACCCAAAGAAATTGCAGAAATACCTGGTGTGGATTTGGTTTTAGGCGCAGCCGAAAAATTCAATATTGCATCGCATATTAAAGAATTAAGTAAAGGCGACAGTACCAAAATCAGCAGTTGCGAAATTGAAGACGTTACCGGTTTTAATGCCTCCTACTCTATCAATGATCGAACAAGAACATTTTTAAAAGTACAGGACGGTTGTGATTACACCTGCTCATTCTGTACCATTCCACAAGCAAGAGGTAAAAGCAGAAGTGATTCTATTGCCAATGTTGTTGCCAATGCCAAAGAAATTGCAGCAGGAGGAAGTAAGGAAATTGTATTAACAGGTGTAAACCTCGGCGACTTTGGTAAAGGTGCCGATGGTAACGGTTCGCTATCCATTTTCAACCGTGAAGAAAATTTTTATGACCTCATTCAGCAGTTGGATGAAGTGGAAGGTATCGAACGATACCGCATCTCTTCTATTGAACCCAACTTGTTAACAAATGAAATTATTGAGTTTGTAAGCAAGAGCAAAAAGTTCATGCCTCATTTTCACATTCCTTTACAAAGCGGAAGCAACACCGTTCTCGGTGCCATGCGCAGAAGATATAAAAGAGAGTTGTATGCTGATCGTGTGGCTTTCATCAAAGAATTAATGCCTCAATGTTGCATAGGTGTTGATGTAATTGTAGGATTTCCCGGCGAAACAGATGAACTATTCAAGGAAACATTTGACTTCTTGCATGCATTGGATATTTCTTACCTGCATGTATTTACTTACTCTGAACGTGATAATACGCATGCTCTAAGTTTGAATCCGGTTGTTCCACAATCCGTTCGCTACGATCGGAACAAAACACTCCGCAATCTTTCTTACATGAAGATGCGATACTTTACCCAGCAACATGCAGGTGAAACAAGACCCGTGTTGTTTGAAGGGCATTCAAAAAACAGTATGATGGAAGGTTATACGGATAACTACATCAAAATAACTACCCCTTACAAAAAAGAATGGGTGAATGAAATTGTTGATTGGAAAATTTAACTTGCCTTCATGACCAAAGATCAACTGCTCCACGAACTCCGTCACGAAACATATGTTACAATTAAGCCATCGCCTTTGCATGGAAATGGCGTTTTTGCAATTCGTGCAATTCCCAAAGGTTGCAGAAATATGTTTTCAACAGGCATTGGTGAATTTATCAAAATTGAACGTAGTGAGATTGATGCGTTGCCTGCACACAGCAAGTATTTAGTTGAAACCTATTGTTTATTTGATGATAATTATTACTGGATTCCTGAATATGGTTTTAAGTTAATGGATGTATCACTATACCTCAATCATTCTGATTCTCCGAACATCATTTCGATTAACGATGGCGAATATTTTGAAACCCTGCGTGAAATAGAAGCCGGAGAAGAATTGTTAATTGATTATGGTACGATTGTAGAGAGTGAAGAATAATCAGTATTTTTACAAACTCATTTTGGGGCTGCCTGGTTTTGACAGCATAGATCTTTGAAGGTGTAAGCATGCAGTGCGTTGTGTAATTAGCACTTAAATCTGAATACTCAAAACTCAAATGGCAATACACAGTATGCCATGGCTGCCTAATCAGTGATTAGTTAGTCATTCGGGCCGCCGAGCAGGTTGACTTGTTACCGCCGCTCCGCCGCCGACTCAAAAACAAAACAAGTTGCTGTTGTTGAAGGCTGTGACAACAACAAAAGATCCATTCAGCTACGCATTGTATTGGTAGGTTCAGGTCCTGTACAGTGTCGACAAACAATCATGAAATAAGCATGTAGAAAGCTTTTGGCGAATATGTTTGGACAGGAGTTCGACTCTCCTCAGCTCCACAAAAAGGGAAACATATCGTTTCCCTTTTTTTATTTTCTGCGCTGTTACAGATGTTTGTATTTTTAAACCCTATGTCGTCCATGAGCAAACAGTTAGAACAAATTTTACCTTCTTCTAAGATCAAAGCAAAGCTGATTGATCGTCATGCGTTTGCCGCCGATGCAGGTTTTTATTATTTATTACCTCAGGCAGTTGTACAGCCCGACACTGTAGAAGAGATTAAACAACTTTTTGCTTTTGCAAACCAAAACAATATTCCGCTAACTTTTCGTACAGGTGGCACCAGTTTAAGCGGACAATCTATCACTGATGGTATCTTGGTTGACCTAAGCCGTAATTGGAAAAAAATTGAACCTCTTACCAATGGTGATCGTATTAAAACACAACCTGCCGCCATTGGTGCACATGTAAATCATTCGCTCAAAAAATTCCAAAAGAAGATAGGTCCTGATCCCGCATCAATAACTGCGGCAATGATGGGAGGTATATTATCAAACAACAGCAGTGGCATGTGTTGTGGTGTACAATTCAATTCTTATCATACAGTAGAAAGTATTCGCTTTGTTTTACCAAATGGCAATGAATATAATACTGCTGCTAAAGAAGATTATCAACGGTTTGAAAAAGAGGATTCGCAAATTGCTGATGGCATCTTGAAATTAAGAACTGAAGTATTGAATAATGATGTACTGGTGCAAAAAATCCGCACCAAGTATAAAATTAAAAACACTGTTGGTTACAGCATTAATGCATTTCTGGATTATGAGCATCCCCTGGATATTCTTGCGCATTTATTAATTGGAGGTGAGGGTACTTTAGCTTTTATTGCTGAATCTGTGCTTCACACCATTCCTGATAAACGTTTTAAAACAACAGGGCTGCTGTTTTTTGATTCGCCTGCTTTAGCAGCTGAAAATATTCCTTTATTGAAATCATCCAATGCAGAAGCACTAGAATTAATGGACCGACCTGCATTGCGTTCCATTGAGCATTTAGATTATTGTCCTGACATTATTAAAACCTTGCCTCATGGAGCTACTGCTATTCTTTGTGAATACCAGGCTGCAACTGAAGACGAATTGAATAGTTTGTTTACATCAGCACAAACCATCATCAACCAACTGCCATTGTTGACTAAAGTTGAATTCACGAAAGACGAATATCAACAACAAAAATTCTGGAAGCTACGGAAAGGCATGTATCCATCTGTTGCAGCAGTTCGTGCCAAAGGAACAACGGCCATGCTGGAAGACGTGGCTGTACCCTTAGAGAATTTAGGTAAAGCTGTTACTGATCTACAATCCCTGTTTCAAAAATACAATTATGACAATGCCATCATCTTTGGCCATGCAAAAGAAGGAAATCTTCACTTCTTAATCACACAACCCGTTAATACATCAGAAGAAACAAAAGTATTTGAACAGTTTAATGATGAGTTAGCAGCGCTGATCATTAAAAAATACAACGGCTCATTGAAAGCAGAACACGGAACTGGACGACAAATTGCGCCTTATGTAAAAGATGAATGGGGTGCAGATGCTTATCACATTATGCGATCATTAAAACAATTAGTGGATCCAAAAAATATTTTAAATCCCGGTGTGATTATTAATGAAGATGAAAAATGTCATTTGAAAAATCTTAAAAGCATGCCTGTTGTAGAGGAAGAAGTAGACAAATGTGTGGAGTGTGGTTATTGTGAGAATCGTTGCCCCAGCAGAGATTTCACTATGACTCCGAGACAACGCATTCAGGTTCGCCGTTCTTTACAACGTCTGAAAACCGAAGGTAATACCTCTGATTACAACCAATTGATTGATGAATACCAATTCAACGGCATGGACACTTGTGCCGTAGATGGTATGTGTGCTACGGATTGCCCGGTGAACATCAATACAGGTGAGCTTATCAAAAGATTAAGAAGAGAAAATCATTCAACCTACGCTAATAAAATGGCCATGCGTGTTGCAAAGAATTTTGGTGTCGTTGAACGATTGGTTAAAGCAGCATTGTATGCAGGCAATGGTTTCAACTTTATTACTGGTGGCAGAGGCATGCACTTCGTTACATCGACCATTAAAAAAGTAATACCTGCGTTTCCGCTATGGACAAAATCATTGAGCAAACCTATTGCCATCAAAGCCAATGAAAGAGATGATGCCGATGTTGTGTACTTTCCTACCTGCATTACACGAATGATGGGTGCCGATAAAGAAACTACCAAACCGATCAGCGAAGTCATTCAAAGTGTGTGTAACAAAGCAGGCTTGAAATTATTTATCGCTCAAAACAACAATGGTGTTTGTTGCGGGCAGTTATTCTCCTCTAAAGGTTTTATACCAGCTTATACAGAGACGGTTAACCAAACGATTGAATTGCTGTGGCAAAGAACAAAGCAGGGAAAACTTCCTGTGCTCATGGATGTAACATCATGCACGTATTCCTTGCAAAATTCAGAACCTTATTTAACGTTTGAAAACAAACAACGATTTAATCAAATGCAGTTTGTTGACAGTATTGATTTTGCAGCTGATTATCTATTGCCTAAGTTGAAGGCTAATTCTAAAAAAGCGAAAATTGTATTTCATCCTGTGTGCACAACGCACAAAATGAACAATCTTCACAAACTCAAAAAGATTGGCGAGTATTGTTCTGATGAAGCGGTAGTTCCGTTTAATAGTGGTTGTTGTGGTATGGCAGGCGACAGAGGTTTTTATTACCCATCTCTTACAAATGCAGCCACAAAAAATGAAGCAGCTGAGGTCTTGAGCAACAACTATGATGGCTATTATTCATCGGGTAAAACCTGTGAAATGAGTTTGTATGATGCTACAGGCAGGAACTATCAATCTATTTTTTATTTGCTGGATGAATGTTGTTAAAAAAAATGAGGAAGTACTTCTTCCTCATTTCTAATTTTTCATTTCTCATTTTTACTTGTTCCACCCAAACCAATCGTTACCGTTGGCATAGATCATTAATCCAAGCAGCAACACCATACCCACAATTTGTGCATACTCCAGAAACTTTTCATTGGGCTTTCTACCGGTGATCATTTCAATCAACGTAAACAATACATGACCACCGTCCAACGCTGGAATAGGTAATAAATTCATAAATGCAAGTACAATGCTGAAGAAAGCAGTTATGCTCCAGAAGTTTTGCCAATCCCAATAAGGAGGAAAAATAGAGCCCATTGATTTAAAACCACCCACACCTTTATAAGCTCCTGTTTCAGGGCGAAGGATCAATTTGAACTGATCAATATAATCACCCAGCTTGCCAAAAGTTTTTTTCACACCCGCAGGAAAGGCTTCAAAAAATCCATATGACAAATGCTCTACCTGAAATAAACCTTCCTTGGCATATAATTCCTGTTCATTCATCCCTAATCCTATTCTTCCGTTAGTACCAACTTTTGATGTTACTGCAACCATTTGACCATTTCTATTCACAGTAAGCAGTACCGTTCCGTTTTTCTTTTTCTCTACAAGAGGCACCATTTCATCAAAAAAGTTAACACTTACTGAATCAACTGCAACAATTTTATCACCTTCTTTCAAGCCACTTCTTGCTGCAAATGTGGTATCCTCTTTTTCAAATTTGGGAACAATCACTGGCACACGCAAATCAACCAGCCTTCTTCTGCGCTTGCTTTCAACTAGTTTTCCAACGAGGTCAGTAGGAAACATAATTGTTTTTTGTGAGCCATTACGTTCAATGACCATTTTCTTAGCAGTAAGAATATTTTTATTGACATCTTCAAAATAAGTAACAGGTTTGTCCTCGATACTCACAATCTTATCGCCATTACGCAACCCTGCTTCATACATCAAACTATCTGTGATCCAGATACCATTCTTCACACTGCTCATAGGAGTTCGGTCTTCGCCCCACACAAACAACACCATTGCATAAATAACAAAAGCAAGAATCACATTCACTGTAACACCGCCAATCATAATAATCAAACGTTGCCAGGCTGGTTTACTTCTGAACTCCCAGGGTTGTGGCGGCAGTTTCAGAGTTTCTTTATCCATGCTCTCATCAATCATACCCGCAATTTTTACATACCCTCCCAGTGGCAACCATCCCACTCCATACTCTGTTTCGCCCACTTTCTTTTTAAACAATGAAAACCAGGGATCAAAAAACAAATAGAATTTTTCCACACGGCACTTAAACCAGCGTGCAGTAATATAATGTCCAAACTCGTGAAGGATGACAAGTATGGATAAACTCAGTAATAATTGAGCCGCCTGTACTCCCACATTTGCCCAGTTAATGGCTAACAGCATAATGGATATTGTTTTGTTTTAATGTTTGCAAATATCAGTGAAAATCAAGATGTGAACTGCTAAATTTTGATAAATGGATGGTTCCGGCAAATGGTATAAGTAGCATCGTTCCTTGCCTTCGAATCATCCGGTGAATGATTCGCACACATCATAGCATGTGCAAAAGGCGTCTTTCGTTTCATTCTTAAATCATTCTTACTATTAATTATTATCACAATTGTATCAAAGAAGCTGCATAATTCCTCGCCTCTCCATCGCTCTCCAAATATTCTTCCAGCGTTGGTTTTTCAATAAACGAAACTGCGTTCATCGTTTTTTCAATTACATCTGTCATATCCAGAAAGCCTACACGGTTTCTTAAGAAAGCCCACACAGCAATTTCATTGGCAGCATTTAAAATACAAGGCAGGTTACCCCCTTTGTTTAATGCTTCAATGCTTAAAACAAGATTACGGAAGGTTTTTAAATCAGGTTCTTCAAACGTAAGCGTGTTCATCTTTCTGAAATCGTATCTCGGAAAATCATTGGGAATGCGTTGCGGAAAAGCCATTGCATATTGAATGGGTAATTTCATATCAGGCAATCCCATTTGTGCTTTAATGCTTCCATCTTCAAACTGCACCATGCTGTGAATAATACTTTGCGGATGCACCACTACCTGTATTTGTTCGGGTGCAAGATTGAACAACCATTTAGCTTCAATCATCTCTAATCCTTTATTCATCAGAGTGGCCGAATCAATTGTAATTTTCGCACCCATCGCCCAGTTGGGATGTTGCAACGCATGATCTCTTTTTACATTCACTAAAAAATTAGGTTTCTTACCACGGAAAGGACCGCCACTTGCAGTAAGAATAATTTTTTCAATCTTATTTCTTGATTCACCCACGAGACATTGAAAAATGGCAGAGTGCTCACTGTCAACCGGAATAATGGGAACCCGGTTCTCTACTGCTCTCTGCATCACAATATCACCTGCCACAACTAAAGTTTCTTTATTGGCCAGACCAATTGCTTTCTTATTTTCAATGGCTTTTAAAGTAGGTTGCAATCCTGCAAAACCAACAATGGCAGCCAGCATCATATCATAGGTATCAAAAGCTGCTACTTCTTCGAGGGATTTTTCACCTGTAAAAACTTTTACATCTGTTGAAGCTAATGCCTCTTTTACTTTCTGATATTTCTTTTCATCCACTATCACTACTGCATTGGGCTTAAATTCTTTTGCCTGTGCAACAAGTAATTCATCATTGGTATGAGCGGTGAGAATTTCTACTTCAAACAAATGCGGATTGGCACGGATTACATCCAATGCCTGTGTACCGATAGAGCCTGTGGAGCCGAATATGGCAATGCGTTTCATCATATTACAAGTATCGTAAAGTGCTAAAGCTAAATATTTATTGTATAAGGCTGTAATTCATCGGCCAATTTTCTATCATTACTCAACCTTGGCACTTTATTTTGTCCGCCCAGTTTGCCCACGCTTTTCATATAATCAATAAAACCGTTGCGGCGCACAGGAGTTATTTTCAGTCGTTCGAGAATGTTTCCGTTAATCAACTCATCATAGTAAATATTTTTTTGGCGAAGGTTATTATCCACTTTTTCAGCAAAAGCATTCATATCTGCAGGTGTGTTTTCAAACTCCACAAACCATTCATGATAGCTTCTGCCATTATTCTGTGTAATAAACGGAGCAACGGTAAACTCCACTACTTTTATACTGTCTTCTTCGGCTGCCTTGAGCATACTTTGTTCCACTTCTTCTCCAATTACATGTTCACCAAACGCTGAAATAAAATGTTTGATGCGGCCTGTAACAATCAAACGATACGGATTGGTGGATACAAATTTCACCGTATCACCAATATTATAACCCCAAAGTCCCGCATTACTGTTTACAATCAACGCATAGTTCTCTCCCACTTTTACATCCTTCAAACTCAGCCTCGTTGGGTTTTCATTAAAGATTTCACCTGCTGGGACAAATTCAAAATAAATTCCGCTGTTGGTATTTAATAAAAGACCTTCAGCCTTTTGACTGTCCTGGAAGGCAAAGAAACCTTCACTGGCTGGAAAGAGTTCGATACAATCCACGTGTCGGCCAATACTTTCATACAGTTTGGCTTTGTACGGCTGAAAGTTTACACCACCCTGCACCATCACACTGAAATTGGGGAACAGTTCGCCTACTTTTTTACCGCTCTTTTCAATTAAACGATCAAAATACATTTGCATCCACGGTGGTATACCGCTAATGAGAGTCATATCCTGCTTGATGGTTTCTTCCACAATTTTATCCAGCTTGCTTTCCCAGTCTTCAATGCAGTTTGTTTCAAAGCTTGGCAGTTGATTCTTGCGCAGGTAGCCCGGCACGTGATGATTTACGATTCCGCTGAGCCTGCCCGTGGGAATTTCTCCAATCCGTTCCAACTCAGGCGAGCCAGATAAGAAAATGAGCTTTCCATCGGGAAACTTATTATTGCCGCTTTCGGCTATGTAGCAGAGCAACGCATTACGGGCTGTATTAATATGATTGGGAATAGAATCTTTGGTGATGGGGATGTACTTAACCCCACTTGTGGTACCGCTGGTTTTTGCAAAATAGATGGGGCGGCCTTTCCAAAGCACATTATGCTTTCCTTCCTTTATTTGTTGGATATAGGGTTTCAAAGCCTCATAGTCCCTGATGGGAACAGCTTTTGCAAATTCAGCATGGGTTTTAACCTCTTTCAGGCTGTGGTCTTTGCCAAACTGGGTGCCAGTACCCACTTTGAGGAGGTTTTTGAGCATGGCCTCTTGGTCTTCTATGGCCGTGGCCATTCCCTTTTTTATATCCTTATATATATATCCGGCAAAAGGTTTTGCCAGGAAAGATTTTATTTTCATTCGTATAGTTCCGTTAGGGCAACAAATTTAGCTTTACCCCTTCAAACGGTAGCGTTAAAATAGAAGCAAATTTTTTGTTTAGATTCCTTGTCTTCAAAGCTAAAACCCCCTACCTTTGCAGCCCTAATATTGGAAAGTTATGTTTGCAGTAGTTAAAATAGCCGGTCAGCAATTCAAAGTTTCAGAAGGTCAAAGCCTGTACGTACCTCATATTGAAGGTAACGCTGGTGATAAAGTTGAGTTTTCTGAAGTACTAATGGTTGATGCCGATGGAAAAATCAGCACAGGTGCTGATGTGAAAGCAAAAGTAAAAGCTGAAATCCTTGCTGAAAAGAAAGGCAAAACAGTAATTGCTTTTAAAATGAAACGTCGTAAAGGTTTCCGTAAAAAGAAAGGACACCGTACGTTGTACACACAAATTAAAGTAACTGCAATTGCATAAGATTTGAATTACGTATTCAAATTTTAAATTTTAAAATCTTCTAATCTTAATACAATGGCACACAAAAAAGGTGAAGGTAGTGTAAAGAACGGTCGTGATTCACAAAGCAAACGTCTTGGCGTAAAGATATATGGTGGTCAACCTGCAGCAGCTGGTAACATCATTATCCGTCAGCGTGGTACTGTTTATCATCCCGGAAAAAATGTTGGTGTTGGTAAAGATTATACACTCTTTGCATTAGCAGATGGTGTAGTAGAATTCAAAAAAGGAAGGAATAACAGAACTACTGTTTCTATTGCCCCCGTTGAAGTTGGTGCATAAAAAATTTGTTTGGTAAAAAAAAATAATTATTTTTACCCAGATAAGTTTTTTTACTAACATTAAATTCTACAAAAATGGCAACAAAAAAGAAAGCTGCTAAGAAAGCTGCTCCTAAGAAGAAAGCTGCTAAGAAAGCTGCTCCTAAGAAGAAAGCTGCTAAAAAAGCTGCTAAGAAAAAATAAGGTTCGAAAGAATCTGAAAGAAAAAAGCCCCACAGTAATGCGGGGCTTTTTCATTGGGGAAATTGAAAAAAATAGTTGTAAACGTGTTGTACAAATGCAAACGGATGAAAACACTTAATAGATTGTTGTACACAGATTACACGAATGCACACAGATGAATACAAAGAATGATTTTTTGTACCGGCTAGTGATTTTTATAGCATCGGTTTTGCGTCGCAGTCCTTTGTTTTGCGGTGCTGGTGGCAGCAGTGGTTTGCGGGTGAATCAGTAAAAAAAATGGCCGTTTTTGCTTTTTTATTTACTTAAGCTGAACAAACTGTCAACAAATTCATGTTTATTAAACACCAATAAATCTTCTACTTTTTCCCCAACTCCAATAAATTTTACAGGAATTTTAAACTGATGTGCAATTGCTAATACTACTCCTCCTTTTGCAGTTCCATCTAATTTTGTAATTACCAATCCGCTTACATCTGTTGCCGCAGTAAAATGTTTGGCTTGTTCAATTGCGTTTTGACCGGTGCTTCCATCAAGCACCAACAATACATCATGCGGTGCATCTGGAATTACTTTTTGTACTACACGTTTGATTTTAGTAAGCTCTTCCATCAAATGTGTTTTGGTATGTAAGCGACCTGCAGTATCAATAATTAATACATCCACATTTTTTGCAACAGCACTGTTTACAGCATCAAATGCAACAGAAGCAGGATCGCTGCCCATTTCTTTTTTCACGATAGGCACACCTGTACGTTCACTCCATATCGTGAGCTGGTCCACTGCCGCTGCACGAAATGTATCAGCAGCACCCAGCATTACACTTTTACCTGCTGCTTTAAAATGATGCGCCAGTTTTCCGATTGTTGTTGTTTTACCCACACCGTTTACACCTACCACCATTATTACAAATGGCTTTTTACCTGCCGGTAAATCAAAGCCTGAATAATTTTTGTCTTCCGGTGCATCCAACAACATATTTTGCAACTCACGCTGAAGAATGGAATTGAGTTCACTGGTGTTGATATATTTATCTTTTGCTACCCGTTCTTCAATACGTTCAATCAAAGCAACGGTTGTTTCAATACCAACATCTGCACCCACAAGCGCTTCTTCCAAATTATCAAGCACTTCACTATCCACCGTGCTTTTACCCGCAATGGCCCTTGTGATTTTGCCCAGGAAGCCTTCCTTGGTTTTTTCCAAACCCTGGTCTAAACTTTCTTTTTCTTTTTTGCCGAAGAGTTTTCCGAAGAAGCCCATTTTGATTATTGATTATTAATGATTGATTATTGGAGTGTCATAAAATTAAGAACCTGCCGGAAATTTAAAACCATCGATGATGCGTGCAAATGCTATGATGTGTGCGAATCATTAACTGGATAATTCGAAGGCAAAAAACGATGACTTCTGTACAAAGCTGGTATCATCATTATTCTTGTGGGCGACCCACCCTTCTTCACCCACCCCAAAACAAAAGCTGTTTCGCATATACACACGAAACAGCTTAAACATAATAAAATGCGTCAATTATTTTTGAGCGAGGTACTCTTTCACTTTGTCCTTGTGAACGATTGCCTCTTTAAAGGTATAAGCACCAGATTTTGGGCTGCGTACTGCACGGATAACTTTTGTCCAGTTCTTTGATTCAGCCGCTGCTTTGGCGTCTTTAATCTTTGCGTTTTTTGAAGCTGCTTTAGCCATGACTATTCAGTTTGTTCGTTTTCAAATTGAATGTGTTTTCACACATTACTTAATTTCTTTGTGCACCGTTACTTTTTTAAGAATGGGGTTGAATTTTTTCAACTCCAAACGCTCCGGTGTGTTCTTTTTGTTCTTAGTGGTAATGTAACGGCTTGTACCGGGCTGACCCGATGTTTTATGCTCTGTACATTCCATAATAACCTGAACACGGTTTCCTTTCTTTGCCATTGTATTCGCTGTTTAAATGAAATCAGATTTTTTCGCCTTTTGCTCTCAGTTCTTTAACTACGCTGTAAAGACCATTTTTGTTGATGGTGCGGATAGCTTCTGTTGAAAGCTTCAACGTAACCCACTTGTCTTCTTCAGCCAGGAAAAAACGCTTGGTTTGCAGGTTGGGTAAAAAGCGACGCTTGGTCTTAATATTCGAGTGCGATACCTTGTTACCACCCATCGGCACCTTTCCTGTAAGCTGACATACTCTTGCCATGATACTAAAATTTTGGACGGCAAAGGTAGGGGAAAACAGCTAAAATGAAGCAAGAATTTTGGATTTTCTTTTATTCACAAATCTCTCCACAAAGCCGTTTTTCTAAGATAAGCTTCATGGTTTGTCCACATTAACCCATACTGCTTCCTTATTTTTGCGGCCTATGGCAAAATCGGTATCAGAAACCCCGCTCATGCAGCAACATAAGGCTATCAAGGTCAAGTACCCTGATGCGGTGCTTCTGTTTCGTGTGGGCGACTTTTATGAGACCTTTGGTGAGGATGCCATTATTACCAGCCAGGTGCTGGGCATTACCCTTACAAAACGAAACAACGGTTCGGCCAGCAGTAGTGAACTGGCAGGTTTTCCGCATCATGCACTGGATACCTATTTGCATAAACTGGTGAAAGCCGGTTATCGTGTTGCCATTTGTGACCAATTAGAAGATCCGAAACAAGCGAAAGGAATTGTAAAACGTGGAGTTACAGAACTGCTTACTCCCGGAACTACCACCAACGATAAGCTGCTTGAAAACGAAAGCAATAATTTTTTAGCTGCTGTTCACTTTCATGAAGATAATTTGGGGCTCGCATTTCTTGACATCAGCACTGGTGAATTTTTTATTACTGAAGGCAATAAAGAATATGCTGATAAACTGCTACAAAGTTTGCGGCCGGCAGAGGTGATTTTTCAACGCAACAAACAACAGCTGTTTAAAGAATGGTTTGGCCACCGTTTCTATACTTACCATTTAGAAGAATGGATTTTTGCAGATCTTTATGCCAATGAAATGTTGCTGAAACAATTTCAAACACATTCACTCAAAGGATTTGGAATTGAAAGTATGAAGCTGGGTATTATAGCTGCAGGTGCTGTGCTGCATTATTTAAAAGACACTGAGCATCCCAATCTTGGTCACATTACGGGAATTCATCGCTTAACTGAAACAGATTATTTATGGATGGACCGATTTACCATCCGCAATCTTGAATTATTGGGAAGTGCCAATGATGGTGGCCATTCTTTAATAAAAGTGATGAACAGCACTGTATCAGCAATGGGTGCCAGATTGATGCGCCGCTGGATGGTGTTGCCCTTAAAAGATAAACAACGTATTGAAGAGAGGCTTGATACAGTTGAAGCTTTTTTGCTGAATACAGATTTAAGAAAACAATTACAGCATTTAATAAAACAATGTGGTGATGTAGAACGATTGGTGGCGAAGTTGCCTTTGAAAAAAATCAATCCACGTGAAGTGTTGCACTTAGCAAAAAGTTTGCAGTATGCTGAAGAAATTAAAAAACATACTGCTACAAGCAACAGCAATTATTTAAAACGTTTAAGTGATACCATCAACCCCTGTAAATTTATTGCAGATAAAATCATTGATGAGTTAACAGAACAACCTCCTGTTGCAGTGAGCAAAGGAATGGTGATAAAAGATGGCGTGAATAAAGAGCTGGATGATTTGAGAAGAATTGCGCATCATGGAAAAGAATACCTCTTAGAAATTCAACAACGTGAAAGTGAAGCAACAGGAATACCTTCTTTAAAAATTTCATTCAACAATGTGTTTGGTTATTATTTAGAAGTAACCAATGTGCATAAAAACAAAGTGCCTGCGGAGTGGACAAGGAAACAAACATTGGCGAATGCAGAACGTTACATCACTCCTGAATTAAAAGAATACGAAGAAAAAATTACAGGCGCTGAAGAAAAGATACAGGTGATTGAATCGGCTTTGTTTGAACAGTTGCTCAATGAATTGCAGGAGTACATCAGTCCCATTCAAACCAATGCACAGGTGATGGCGATTATTGATTGCGTGGGCAGTTTTGCTGAGAATGCACTGCAATACAAATACATAAAACCACAATTGCATGAAGGTGATGCTTTAACAGCCAAAGATGTGCGTCATCCTGTAATTGAACGGCAGTTGCCAATTGGTGAACCTTATATTGCCAATGATATTTTATTGGATAAAGAGCAGCAGCAAATCATCATTCTTACAGGACCGAACATGAGTGGTAAGAGTGCCTTACTCCGCCAAACAGGATTGATTGTACTGATGGCGCACATGGGTAGTTTTGTTCCTGCAAGTGAAGCACATATTCCCATAACAGATAAAATATTTACACGTGTGGGCGCCAGTGATAATTTGAGCGGTGGTGAAAGTACATTCATGGTGGAGATGAATGAAACCGCCAGCATCATCAATAACTTAAGCGATAAAAGTTTGATTTTATTAGATGAAATCGGAAGAGGCACTTCTACTTATGATGGCATTTCCATTGCATGGAGTATTGCAGAGTTTTTGCATCAATCATCCCATCAGCCCAAAACATTATTTGCCACACACTATCATGAGCTGAATGAACTGGAAGAAAAATTCAGCCGTATTAAAAACTATCACATCACCAATAAAGAAGTAGGAAACAAAGTAGTGTTCCTTCGCAAATTAGCACCCGGCGGCAGTGTACACAGCTTTGGTATTCATGTAGCACGTATGGCGGGCATGCCTCCTGCACTTATAAACCGTGCCAATGAAGTATTAAAGCAATTGGAAGACCAGCGTTCACAAGCTGATATTAAACACCAACTCAAACAACTGCCTGTTGAAAAAATGCAATTGAGCATTTTTGATGTACACAGTCAAACTTTTGATGAAATAAGAACGATGCTGGAAGGAATGGATATTAACCGATTGACGCCAGTGGAGGCGTTGTTGAAATTGCAGGAGATAAAGGGGAAGCTGAAATAATCTCTTTCATTATCACATAAAAAATCCCCCGCAAATGCAGGGGATTTTCAATTTGTTTACATCAAATTAAAACGGCAAATCATCCACCACATCATTACTGATGCTGGGTTCATTGCTCATTTGCGGTGCAGATGCAGGGGCACTGTAACCACCGCCACCATTGCCGCCTTCAGTATTTCTGCTGCCCAGCAATTGTACACTCAATACACGCATGGAAAGAGATGCACCACTTTTACCATCCTGTGTTGTATAAGTTCTTACTTCAGGCGTTCCTTCAACATACACCTGTGTTCCTTTTTTCAGATATGGTGCAAGACCGGTACGGTCGCTCCAGTAAGCACAATCCACCCATGTTGTTTTTTCACGCTGGGCGCCGGTGCTGTCTTTAAATTTTTCTGTGTGAGCAACAGTAAAGTTCATTACGTTTTTTCCGTTTACTGTGTTCACCACACAATCCTTTCCCAAATTGCCGATTACTTGTAGTTTGATCATAACTTAAATTTTTAGCTTAACAATATATGAACAATGAATGTACAGGTAATTTCGAAATTTTAAAACAGAATGTTTAAATATGTTTTGCTCTTTCATGCACAAGGTTAGCAGGCAATTATTTTCTTGCAGAACTTTATTACATGAATGAAATGCTGCTGCAAAAGACCCTCGTGGAAGCCGGACCTGTTGTTGAAGCTGAGATTTTTGCTTCAGATGAAGCATTTCTCAAATTCAAAAATTACGGAACACCTGAATCATTTGCCAAAGTAAAATTGCTGGTTGATACGGGATCTAATATTTCAGGTTTGGATCAGGGCATTATTAACATGCTCAACCTTTATTCCTATAAAGAAACCGAAGATTGGGTGCATGGACATGGAGGCAGTTGGCAGGTGCTTCGATACAACTGTGTTTTATATCTCCCCATTTTCAAAAAAAAGGCTTTAACATTCGATGTACTGGGTGGCAATTTTAATGGCAGCCCCTATGATGGTGTGCTGGGCCGTGATGTACTTCGTTTTTGCGAATTCAAATACGATGGTGTAAAAAATACATTCTCACTTACAGCAAAAGGATTCTAAACAGCAGTACGGTCTCATCTCCACAAATTCCTGCTTATACCCTTCTTTCACTTAACTTTGTAAGTTCATTTTTTAATAAGAGGAGTTTTTTATGAGTGCAAAAGGAAAGGTTTTGGTTGCCATGAGCGGCGGTATTGACAGTACCGTTACAGCCCTTATGCTCCATCATGAAGGGTATGAAGTAGTGGGCATCACCATGAAAACATGGGACTATGCAAGCAGTGGCAGCGGCGCCAAAGGCAAAAAAGAAACCGGTTGCTGCAACTTAGATAGTTTTAATGATGCACGTGCAGCGGCTGTACAACATGGTTTTCCGCATTATATCCTTGATATACGTGAAGAGTTTGGCGATTTTGTAATTGAGAATTTTGTTGACGAATATTTGAATGGCCGTACTCCCAACCCATGTGTATTGTGTAACACACACATTAAATGGCGTGCATTGCTCAAACGTGCAGATATGATGAACTGTGATTTTATTGCGACAGGGCATTATGCAAAAATTAATCAGCACAGCAATGGTCGTTTTTATATTTCTAAAGGAATTGATGAAACAAAAGATCAGAGCTATGTATTGTGGGGATTGCAGCAGGATTTATTAAGCCGTACGTTGTTGCCGTTGGGTGGTTATCGCAAAACAGAGATCAGACAAATGGCACATGATTATGGTTATCCTGAGCTGGCAAAAAAAGCAGAGAGCTATGAAATATGTTTTGTGCCTGATAATGATTACCGTGGCTTTTTAAAACGTAAAGTAGATGGCCTGGAAGAACGTGTTGCAGGTGGCAATTTTGTTGATAAAAGTGGAACTATATTGGGCAAACACAATGGCTATCCGTTTTACACCATTGGTCAGCGTAAAGGGTTGGGTGTAACATTTGGCAAACCTGTTTTTGTTACTGAAATTATTCCTGAAACCAATACTGTGGTTTTGGGTGATGAAGAAGATTTGGATAAAATGGAGATGCAGGTGGGCAAGATCAATCTCATCAAATATAACGAAATAAGTACCGGTATGGAATCCCTTACTAAAATCCGTTATAAAGACAAAGGCACGCTCAGCAATCTCTATCCCCAGGCAGATGGAACGGTAACTGTACAATTTTATGAGCAGGCTAAGGGCATTGCTCCCGGGCAAAGTGCGGTGTTTTATGAGGGAGATGATGTGATTGGAGGAGGAATAATCATGAGAAAACCCGTGCTTTGATGCAATGATTTTGAATAATTTACGTTAAAAGGTACGCCAAGCGTGCCTTTTTTAATGCAGCGAATGAGAGCTTGCAGGTATCTTTTGAAACTGAAAACAGAACTTAAACTAACTTAGCAGGAATGAAATCCATTCAATTATTATCGTCCCTTATTGAAAAAACAGTTTTTACGGCCTGTATAATATTGTTATTCATTGGCTGTAATAAAACAACTGAAACACTTGAAACCATGAGCGTTTCTGATCTTGTTCCCGCTTCAAAAGGGAAATTTATTACCTACCGTGTAGATTCCCTCGTTTTTGATAATAATACGCCGGTTACCAAACGTTACCAGTTTAAGCATTCATTTGACAGTTTAACTGTTGACAACCTTAACAGGCCCATGTGGGTTGTAAATACGTTTATTAACGATTCCACTGGAAGCGGCCCTTGGGTGCCGAGAGGTCAATACACTATTACAATTCTTGAAAAGCAGGCTGAAATAAATGAAAACAATCTCCGTGTTATAAAAGTGAAATTACCTGTTAAAGAAAATTTCACTTGGCCCGGAAATATATTTTTACCCGATAAACCTTACGCAACTTACGGCACAACAATCAGTATTAATCTTTGGGATTTTAATTATGAATCTGTGAGCAGAGCCGAAAAAATCGGCCCGTTTAATCTTACTGATGTAACTACCATTACTCATATTGATGAATCACAGGGAGTGCCAGTGGTTGACAGAACAAAATTTGCATCGCAAGAACGTTCACTGGAAAAATATGCAAAAGGCATAGGAATG
Organism: Chitinophagaceae bacterium; assembly: GCA_046301455.1. Classification (GTDB taxonomy): domain Bacteria; phylum Bacteroidota; class Bacteroidia; order Chitinophagales; family Chitinophagaceae; genus Lacibacter. Next base: position 25,287 of record JBKCJY010000009.1, read on the forward strand.
GTTTACCGTGAACATTATGTTTGGGAAAATCAAACCAATGAACGCAGAGACGGGAACCCACCCGTTACAACTTATAATCCTAAATATGTAGGCTTTGGAATTAAGATGTGGATGGTTGCAAGAAATTAATCTGCATATTTGCTTTTGATAAATTCACTTCATGAAGCAAGGCCTTTTTTTATCCGCTTTTCTGTTAGCATCTGTACTTTGTGTGAACGCACAATATTCCAAACGTGTTGTTTTTTTTACTGATAAGAACGGGACACCATTTACACTCAATAACCCTTCAACATATCTTTCAGCGAAAGCAATTACGAGAAGAACAAGATACAGTATTGCAATTGACAGTTCTGACATTCCTGTTTTAGAAAGATATGTTGACAGCATAAGGCTTGCGGGTTCAGTAACCATTTTAGGCAGAAGCAAATGGCTTAATGCAGTAATTATTCAAACAACCGATGCAGCAGCTATTGCCAAAATCAACAGCTTTCCATTTGTAAAAAGAAGTGATACAATTGCATTGAGAAGAAATATTAATGCAAATCCTGTTGAAGATAAATTTAACAAGGAACAAACTGCTCCCTTATCTTTTACATCAAGAACAAATGCAGCAACAGCCGATACATTTAACTACGGTTCATCATCCAATCAAATAAAAATTCATAAAGGTGAATTCCTGCATAACATTGGCGCAAGAGGTCAGGGCATGATTATGGCTTTTTTGGATGCAGGTTTTACAGGCTTTGTCACCAATCGTTTCTTTGACAGTGCAAGAGCAAGAAACCAATTTCTTGGTACTTGGGATTTTGTAAGCGGCAACAGCAATGTAAATGAAGATCATCCGCATGGGTTAAATTGTTTTTCAATTGTTGGCGGATACATTCCCGGAACTTATGTAGGCTCCTGCCCTGAAGCCAATTATTTTTTATTACGAACAGAAGATGCTCCTACTGAACAAATTATTGAAGAATACAACTGGGTGATGGGTGCTGAGTATGCTGATAGTGCCGGTGTTGATGTTATTTCATCTTCACTCGGCTATACAACGTATGACAACCCTGTTTACTCACACACATATGCCGAAATGAATGGTAATACAACAGTTGTGACACGAGGTGCCGATCTTGCTGCAAAAAAAGGGATTCTGGTTGTAAACAGTGCAGGCAATGACGGAAACAGTTCCTGGAAATTTATTGCTGCACCAGCCGATGGCGACAGTGTGCTTACGATTGGCGCTGTAAACAGCAGCGGCATCATTGCATCTTTTTCAAGCTTTGGCCCCACAAGCGATGGACAAATAAAACCTGATGTTGTTTCAGTTGGTTCAGGCACAGCTTTATCCAACACATCAGGTAATGTTTCAAGCGGAAGCGGCACTTCTTTCTCCTGCCCTAACATGGCCGGGCTTGCAACCTGCCTTTGGCAATTATTTCCTGAGTTTAATAATTGGAAAATCATCACCACACTTCGCCAAAGTGCTGACCGCTTTGCAACTCCGCATCCACAGTATGGTTATGGTTTACCTAACATGAAAAAAGCAGTTGGTGTTTTGCTGTGTGATATCTCAGCTATGAATGCTTCAATCAACAATTTTACAGCAACAATCAGCTGGAGCAGCAAAGATGTTTCTACCATGCGTTATCAAATTGAACGCAAACTGCCCAACGAATCAAATTATACAGCACTGCAAACCATACAACCTACTGCCAATCCATTTGCAATGCGTAATTATAATTACAATGATGTGATTACCAATAGCCCTGCAGGAACAGTTACTTATCGCATCCGCCAGATTATCGATACAACTGTAACCGGATTTGATAGTTATTTGATTGATTCAGCAACAGTTGTTGTTTCTGCTGCTACATCAGTGAATGATATCAACAATAATTCAAAAATTATTCAACTGTTTCCCAATCCTGTTCATTCCTTATTAACGATTAAATTCAACGACCAATCAACTGCCGATTATACTATTCAAATTTATAATCAGCAAGGGCAACTTTTAAGCACACAGGCATTTAATAAACCTTCAGGCACAGTAATTAAACCTATTACAGTAGCTTCATTGCCAAACGGAAATTATATTTTGAGTGTGATTAAAGACGGAAAATTGATTGCGAGCAGGGAGTTTATTAAAAACTAATCAGGCTTTTTTCAGCAATGCTGCAAACATAGTATCTGCTTTTTGTTGATAGCCTTTCAATACTTTCATTGCTACTAATTCAAGATTATGTTTTGCTTGTAAAAACTCTACTACTTCTTCATTTTCTTTTTTGTACACAGAGCAAGTGATGTACAGCAAATAACCATTGGATTTTAAAGAGGCAATGCAATTATCCGTTATACTTGTTTGCAGTGAAACATATTTTGCAATTTGCTCCAATTTAAATAAACTGAGATTTTCCGGCGTTCGGCCCCATGTTCCTGAACCAGAGCAAGGAACATCTGCAATAATTAAATCAAAGCTGTTCATTGTATTTCGCAGTTGCTCTGTCGAAAGATCAAGAACCAGACTATTGTATTTGTTGATGCCAGCTTCAGCAAAACGGCTTTGAAGATTTACAAGAATAGAATCTCTGATATCTGTAACAGTTAATTCAACATTGGGAAACAGATCAACCAGCATAATTGATTTACCACCACTGGCAGCACAACAATCCCAAGCAGAAATTTTCTTCTTGTTGAATTTTGATCTCAGATTTGAAATAAACTCCCCTACTTTTTGCGAACTCCAATCCTGCACCACCGTTTCTTTATTTATCAAAAGTATTTCATCAAGCTTTGTTGAATTGGATAATGCAATACAAGCATCCCCCTTTATTTCAAAATCAATGGATGCTTTATGCAATTTGTTCAAAACGTTTTCTTTCATGCCCGGTCTTATTCGTAAAAACAAATCAGGTTGTACCAAATGATTCAGGCAAAATTTTTCTACCTCTATTTCTTCGCTTAACAAATCTGAAAAAGGGAAAACGTCTTTAAAATCAAATGAAAGATTTAAAAGCTTTAACTTTTCGTGAAACTGAGATTCTACTTTTTCATTCCATTCAGGTTTGAGTTGCTGTAAAATTTCGTTGGATGATGAAGAACATAAAAACAAAGCAAGAAGAATTCTTTCATCAATACTTATCTGCTCAAAGCATTTTCCCAACCTGAAATAACAGAAACACAAATGAGCAATGGTTTTCCGGTCTCGGCTGCCAAACTTTTTATTAGCTGCAAAATGCTTTTTGATAAATGACGCAAAGGGTTCATCTCCTTTATATAACTCAAGAATTGTTTTTGCGGAATTGATATAGGAATGATAGCGGCTCACAGATGCAAAGAAAAGCAATTACACCTCACCTCTTACCCTTCAAAAAAGAAGAGAGGAAAATAAAAAAGCGTCCCTTTATTTTCAGGACGCCTTTTAGCAAGTAACCGTTAGAAGTTACGAGGTGTTTTATACTTCTAACAGAGTCTTTACTGGGTCTTTCCCAAACAACAAC
>JBKCJY010000010.1:0-1760 GCA_046301455.1 Chitinophagaceae bacterium
GTTTCAGGCATTTCAATTGTTCTATTCAACACAGGCTCTACCACATCGTAAAATTTTACAGGATGTGCGGTTTCCAAAATCATTCCTTTTGATGAAGGATGTTGTTCTAAATATCTTTCCAATGCCAGATAACCAACTGCCCCATGTGGGTCGAGTACATAACCAAATTCATCATACACTTTTTTCATCGTTGCTTTAGTTTCATCATCCGTAATACTGTAAGCAGTTAAATTTTCTTTTAACTGCGGAAATTGGTGATGAAACAATTCCAGTATGCGAATGAAATTACTTGGATTGCCCACATCCATCGCATTGCTGATAGTTGCTACTGCATCTTTCGGCTGATACATTTGCGAATGCATAAACTGCGGCACCACATCATTGGCATTGCAGGCCGCAATGAAATGCTGCACAGGTAATCCGCTAATGTGAGCAAGAATGCCTGCACAGATATTTCCAAAGTTACCGCTGGGTACACAGATGATGGGCGGCTGACCTTTTTCGTTCCATTGCTTATACGCAAAGAAATAATAAAACTGCTGGGGCAGCCAGCGTGCTACATTAATGCTGTTGGCTGAAGTGAGAAATAATTCTTTGTTCAACGCTTCATCAGCAAAAGCCTGTTTCACCAATTGCTGACAATCATCAAAAGTGCCGTTTACTTCCAGTGCATGAATATTGTTGCCAAGTGTCGTTAACTGTTTTTCCTGCACACTACTCACTTTACCGCTGGGATATAAGATCACCACTTCTACTCCATCAACATTGTAAAAACCATTGGCAACAGCACCGCCAGTATCACCGCTGGTGGCAACAAGGACAGTTACTTTTTTAGTCGCTCCTTTTACAAATTGCGCAAGACAACGACTCATGAATCTTGCACCAACGTCTTTAAACGCCAATGTAGGTCCGTGAAATAATTCCAACGATGAAATACGATTATTGATGGAAACAAGTGGTATTTCAAAATTTATGGTTTCAGTTACAATCCGAAACAATTCTTCCTCAGGAATTTCATTGCCGATGTAAGGCTTAATAACACGAAATGCAATTTCATCATTACTGATCTGTTCAATATTAGTGATGAATTCTTTATCAACTTGAGGAATGGTTTCGGGAAAGTATAATCCTTTATCAGGCGCTTGTCCGAGGATGGTTGCTTCGCTGAAAGAAACTGAAGGTGATTGTTTGTTGAGACTGTAGTATTTCAATTTGAAAATTTGACAATTGAGTGTCGTACCTCTTACCTCCTACTTCATCACTTCCACCCCACTCTTCGCAATTGTAGTTACATACGTTTTAAACTCTATTCCCAGTTGAGTAAATGTTTGCCGCATGATTGCTTCCACTTGTTTAGCAGTTGATTCAGTTTCACTCAGCATAAAAATACTTGGCCCGCTGCCGCTGATGCCGCCGCCGAGTGCTCCTGCTTCTTTGCTTTTTGTTTTAATAGTATCAAAGCCTGGAATTAAAATGCTGCGAACTGGTTCAATAATGACATCTTCCAGACTTCTTCCAATTAATTCCGTATCATTTTTTTCAAAACCAGCAACAAGTCCAGCTATATTGCCCCATTGTTTAATGGCATCTTTCAACAAAACTTCTTTACGCAAAATTTGCCGTGCATCACTCGTCTTTACTTCTATTTGCGGATGCACAACTGTTACAAACAAAGAAGGCGCATTAAGTTTGACAATATCTAACGGATGAATGGAACGTATCAGCGTAACACCGCCCAAAATACAAGGCGCAATATTATC
>JBKCJY010000011.1:0-6841 GCA_046301455.1 Chitinophagaceae bacterium
GTTTTAGTGTGTATCATGAAATTAAAAAAGCAGATGGTACTATTGCTGCAGTAATGCATGCAGACCTTGCATGGATAGATTTGATGAAGCGGAAATTAACTGTGCCGCCTGTTATTGTCATAGCCATGTTGGAAGATTCACCGAAGAGTGAGGCGTTTGTATGGGAAGAATAATTGCTGATCTAATTTACTCTGCCCACTCGCTCAACTCCAGCCATCTCAATTCTTTTTCATCCAGCAACTGTGTTACTTCACCAATGCGGGAACTGAGGAGTTGTAATTCTTCAAAAGGCGCAGTGCCGCTTGTGAGTTTTTGAGTTATTGTTTCTTTTTCAGTAGTAAGCTCTTCAATTTCTTTTTGCAGCATTTCAAACTCACGCTTTTCTTTAAAACTGAGCTTTCGTTTTTCAGCAATAGACTTTTCTTCTTTTACTGGCTTTGTTGCATCAGCTTCGTTACGGGAAATAAGTTCCGGTTTTTCTTTTGCAAGTTGATATTCTCTGTACAAAGAATAGTTACCGGGGAAATCTCTCACTTCACCGTTACCTTCAAACACAAACAAATGGTCAACAAGTCTGTCCATAAAATATCGGTCATGACTTACTATAAGCAAACAACCCGGGAACTCACTTAAAAAATTTTCTAATACACCTAGTGTTGGTAAATCCAAATCATTGGTTGGTTCATCTAAAATCAAAAAATTTGGATTGCGAAAGAGGATGGAGAGTAAATGCAATCTTCTTTTTTCACCACCGCTAAGTTTTGAAATATAGGTGTATTGTTTATCAGGGTCAAACAAAAACAATTGCAGGAACTGTGCAGCGCTCAATGAACCACCATTGGCCAATGGAAAATTTTCAGCAATGTTTTTTACATATTCAATCACCCGAACATCTTCTTTTATTTCCAATCCCTGCTGTGAATAGTTGCCAAACACAATTGTATCGCCAATATTAATCTTACCACTGTCGGGCTGTTGTATTCCCTGTAATATATCCGTAAAGGTTGATTTGCCTGCGCCATTCTGCCCCACAATACCTACACGTTCACCTTTCTTAAAGGTGTAATCAAAACCACTTAAAATTTTTTTATCGCCAAAACTTTTATACACCTTTTTCATTTCCACCACTTTGCCGCCAAGCCTGTTCATCTTCATGCTCAGTTGCACCTGCTGATCTTCTAGTTTTTGTTTAGCCTTTGCTTCAACTTCATAAAAGTTATCCTGACGGCTTTTACTTTTAGTAGTTCTTGCTTTGGGTTGCTTTCGCATCCATTCCAGTTCCTTGCGATAAGTATTCTTTGCTTTATCAATACTCGCCAGTTCACTTTCAATACGTGCTGTTTTCTTTTCTAAGTAGTTTTGATAATCGCCTTTGTAAGTATATAAATTACTTCCATCCAGTTCCCATATTTCCGTACACACGGCATCCAAGAAATAACGGTCATGCGTTACCAATAAAAGTGTAATGCGTTCTTTGGTGAGGTAATGCTCCAGCCATTCCACCATTTCTACATCTAAGTGGTTGGTGGGTTCATCCATAATTAATAAAACATGTTTGTGTTCAAAGCCAATATCAATTAAGGTACGTGCAAGTGCTACACGTTTACGTTGCCCGCCGGAGAGTGTGGCCACAGGTTGCTGCAGGTGATGGATGTTTAACTTGCCGAGTATCTGTTTTACTTTGGAATCAAAATCCCAGGCATTTAGTTCATCCATTTGCGTTATCGAATGACTCAGCAATTGTTCATCGGGTTCTTGTTCATTTTCTTCATCTACTAATAATTCATATTGCTTAATGGCATTGATAACGGGATGGTTATGTTGAAAAATATTATCAAGCACATTTTTGGTTTCATCAAAATGCGGCTCCTGTTCAAATAAAGCCACATCTACATCTTTGTTAATCCATACTTTGCCTTCATCAGCTATTTCTTTACCAGACAATATTTTTAAAAGCGTTGATTTGCCGCTGCCATTGCGTGCCACGAGTGCAATTTTATCACCTTCTTCTATGTTGAATGTAATATTTGAAAACAGGGGCTGAATGCCATAGCTCTTGCTTAAACCCTCTACTGAAAGATAATGCATGCGGCAAAGATACATGATTGAAAGGCGACAACTTAAGGTACAAAAGGTGTCGCCTTTTGGGAAAAAGCAAAAGCCGCTATCAAAAGCGGCTCCTGTATATCGAATCAAAAGGGGATTTATTTCTTAGGCAATACAACCGCATCAATTACATGCACTACACCATTACCTGCGACTAAATCAGCAGCAGTTACAACAGCACCATCAATCATCACTTTACCATCTTTAATTGTAACTTTTAATTCTTTACCATTTACTGTTTTCACCATCTGGCCATCTTTTAAATCAGCAGCTTTAAAACTTCCTGCAACTACGTGGTAAGTAAGAATTCCTGTGAGGTCAGCTTTCTTTTGAGAAGTTAATAAGCTTTCAACAGTTCCTTTAGGTAATTTTTCAAATGCAGCATTTGTTGGTGCAAATACAGTGAAAGGTCCTGCACCGCTTAATGTTTCTACAAGTTCTGCAGCTTTAACAGCAGCAACCAATGTAGTGTGGTCAGCAGAACCAACAGCAATATCCACTACAGTAGCAGGAGTTGCTGGGGCAGCAGCTAGGGTATCAGCTGCAGCAGCGGTTTCTGAAGTTGCAGTTGTGTCAGTAGTTGTTTCTTTTGTTTCACCGCTTCCACAAGAGATAAAGGCAATAGCTGAAAAAGCAGCAGCTGCAAATAATTTCATTTTGTTCTGTTTCATTTTTTTGATTTAGGTTATAGTAACAGGATGCAATTGAAATAGTTCTGCATCTATCAACTATTTTTATTTTGTGGAGAGTGCTTTCCTAAGTTGCTGAAATACTATTCAACAAAACAATCTTGAAGGATAATAATTCAATAACAAAATTATTTTCCGCTTCGCCAGATGAGCAGGCAAATGAGTAGAACTGCTGCAACAATAACCCACACTTTTAATTGCTCCCATTGTTCCCGATTTCTTTTTTGCTTCAGCACACGGTCAATTTTTAATTGTTCATCAGTGTCAGTAACTGCAAGCTTCCTAAGTTGGTCTGTTACAGATGTTGTAAAACGCAATGGTAATACATTAGTGCTTTGCAATAGTGTTATAAGAATGGCTGCATTTACTTCAGGTTCCTGAAACGATTTTAGTTTTTCAATCGTTTCATCAGTTATCAATTGCAAAATACGTTGTGTCACTGCTGCAGCATCCATGCGGTGAACATCCAACAAGGAAATAGATTTATTTAATTCAAGCGATTGTTTTAAAATCTGAACAGGAGTAATGGGCTCATCAGGCATCCACACACCGGCAGCTTTTTTAAGCCAGCGTTCCTGCAGATAATTTTCTTTGAGTTGTGGTGTAGTAAGTACTTCGTATGCTTCTTTTATTTCATTAAACTTTGCAGTGCTGTATGCATCCTCTTTATTTTTATCAGGATGGTATTGCATAGCCAGCCTGCGATAAGCCTTCCTTATTTCAGGTAGGGTAGCAGTAATGGGCAAGTCCAGTATGGAATAATAATCTTTCAGAAGCGCAAAACTAAGGAATGAAGTTTATTCATTAGGATGATGTATTTTACAGCCTCATGCGTCATTTTATTTTCATTGCAACTTTATTATTTGCAGTTACTACACACAGTGGGGATACTGCAAATACCAGCAAACAGTTGAGGGGCTATAAAAAGTTGTTTTACAAACTGGCTATACTGCATCCAAAAATCAATTCAGCTTTTGAACGTTCATTACTCAAACATTACCTGACGGGAAGTGGTGCAACTTATTTAATTGACGATAGTGATTTTGTGAAATTAAAAAGCACGATTGCTAAACTTGAAAACAGTACTTGTGTTCTGTTAAAATCAAGTCCGGAATATTGTACAATACAAGCAAAACTGGATGATGATAATTATTTCGGTTGGGGGTTGGGCACTATTACCTGCATCTTTACTAACAGAAACAATCAAATGATTTCCTTTGCTGACGTATATGATTTCAACAAAAAGAAAAAGGGGCAGCGTTCATTTAAATTAGAAATTGTTACACGGGTTTTTAGTTTGATTGCACCACGCTCAGCAAAAGCATTTGTGGTGAGTTATGGTGATGATGCATATCTCTCCGTTCATTAACTCAGCTTTTTTGTTCCTCTTAACTCATGCACTAAATTTTCTCCGTAAGCAGATGCAGGTGTTTGATAGCCGGGCTTCCATTCACCATTTAAAATTTTTGATGTAATAAGCAAACAGGCTTCGTAAGTAACGGTATACCCGTCTGACGTTTGTATGGCTGCAATGCGTTTATCGCCGTTAGCATTTTTAACAGATGCCCATACATAAGTTTTACCCTTTACTCTTTGCTCATCACCTGGTCCTGCAGGACGATTATTGATTTTGTTTTGAAGAATACCACGCATCCATTTCGTACGTAATAACCAATTGAACAAAAATTGAAACTTCAGCATTCGATACACAGACGGTTTCATTGCTGTATACGTAATAATATTTGGAATGCCCGTTGAAACATGTGCAGTTGAAACATCACCCCATGGAATAGACATTGCAAATATTTTCTTTCCATTCACTTCAATCCACTTCCCTTTATGTCCTAATGGCTTCCTGACGATAGCTCCATTTTCTCTTACACAGCCGCCTTCGCCCGCTTTACTTGCCATGGTTGTAGCAGTGCCATGACTTATTCCGCCTCCACCTCTTGGTAAAAAAGCAATTTCCAAATGTGTTGCATCAGGTAATTGTTGTTTTAATAAAAACGCAACACAATCTGTAGGCACTACATCAAAACCACTGCCGGGTAATAACATCACGTTTGCCGCTTTCGCTTTTGCATTATAACGTTTGATGAATTCAAATACTGAAATATCTCCATTGATATCTAAGTAATGTGTACCTGTTGCAATACAGGCTTCCACCATTTGTTTTGCAGTTTTGTTAAAAGGGCCTGCGGCGTGAATTACCACAGCAACATGTTTTAATGCATTGTGTAAAGCATCTGTATCATCCAATGAAAATATATTGTATGCTAGATTGTATTTGCGTGCCACTTCCACAACAGTTGCTTCAGTTCTTCCTGCAACAATGGGTTCAATTGAAAAGTCTTTTGCAAAACGTGCAATCAATTCGCCTGTGTAACCATTGGCGCCGTAAAGCAATACTTTGTTCTTCATAAAGTGATTTCTATTAGTGATACAATCTCTTCAAGAAATTTTTGATCTGTTTCATCAAACGTATTTAAATCAACACCGTCAACATCCAATACGCCCAAAACAACTCCACTACGTATAACAGGAACAACGATTTCACTTTTACTCAAACTGCTGCATGCAATATGCCCTGGAAATTGTTCTACATCAGGCACAATCAATGTTTTTGCTTCTGTCCAGCTTGTTCCGCATACACCTTTGCCTTTACGTATGCGTGTACATGCAACAGGCCCCTGAAAAGGTGCCAGCACCAGCTCCTCATTTTTTACCCAGTAAAATCCAACCCATAACCAACCGAATTGTTCTTTCAATGCTGCACAGATATTTGCAAGATTGGCTATTAAATCTGGCTCACCTGTGAGCAATCCTTTGATTTGAGGAATGAGTTCTTTGTATTGTTCTTCTTTGGTGCCCTGAATGATATGTAAATCCTCTGCCATAAAATAATTTGTGCAAAGTTAGGATTGGTGTTACATATTACAACTATGTTTATTTATTATCATCATCTTGCAACGACTAACTGTATTGTTTTTGTAAATTCTTTTGTTCTTAAAATGGCAACATAAACTCCGGCTTGCAATTCACCAGTATTGATGCTAATGGTATTTAAACCGGGGAAACGTTTTCTGTTGAGGAGATGCATTACTTCCCGGCCGTTTATATCATAAAGTTTTAATGTTACATCCATTGGTTTAATCAACTCAAAACTTATTTGTGTAGTGGTTGAAGCAGGGTTTGGAAATATCCTGAAGTTGAGCATACGTAACTCAGGAGATGGTATATCTGTTGGCACTACAGTTGCTACAACAGTAGCAGTAGGTGTACTTTCATTGTGAAAACGATCCAGTGCAGTTACCACATAGTAGTACGTTCCGGGAAATAAATTGTTATCATTATAGCTTGCATCTGCATCATTGGGAGTTATAAATTGAATGGCATTTACATCATTTAAATCAATAGTAGCAGTATTGAAACGATAAACAACATATTGTCTTGCTTTGTCCAGTTCATTGCCTGTTGCCGGTGTTTTTGTCCAGCTTAATTGCACATTGTTGCCGGTAACATTTGCTGTTAAATTGTTTGCAGGTTGCGGAGCTGTATTGTCTTTCCAGCTCATGGTTGGCAATAATGCCGGTTTCGTATACATATATTGCCTTAATGAATCACGAAAGAATAAAGGGTTGGCTAAGATATTTCCCGTGCGGAAGAAGGTGCTTCCAAATACATTAGGTTGTTGCCTGTTCAATCGTATTTGATTATTTATTTGTGATGGATTAGTCCAGTTCACATCGGCATCTACATTAATTTTATATGCAGCATGACCAATATAAATATGACGGCCGAATGCATTACTATTCCACCAAGGCGCAAGTACTCCATAATTTGCTGCTGTAAAACCAATGCTCCAGTACACTTGTGGCGTTGCATAATCAAGCAAACCGTTTTGAAGCCAGTAACGTGTATCAGCAAAAATATCACTGTAGCTTTGCAGACCATTGGTTGCAGAACCGTTTACAGGATCGCTGCTACTGTTACGCCAAATACCAAATGGTGCAATGCCAAATTTTACCCAGGGTTTTACATTTTTA
>JBKCJY010000012.1:0-4092 GCA_046301455.1 Chitinophagaceae bacterium
ATGGCGTATGGACCCAACAAAAAAATTAGTTGTGCCTGAAGTAAACGCAGAAGTATTAACAGCTGAAGATAAAATCATCGCTAATCCTAATTGTTCTACAATTCAAATGGTGGTAGCATTGCAACCGTTGCATAAAAAATACAAGATTAAAAGAGTAGTGGTTTCAACTTATCAGAGCGTAACGGGCACGGGCAAGAAAGCTGTCGATCAATTGATGGGTGAACGAAGCAAAGCGTTTACAGGTAAGAGTGAAGAATACCCGATGGCTTATAAGTATCCGATTGACCTCAACGCCATTCCGCAGATTGATGTGTTTATGGAAAATGGTTATACCAAAGAAGAAATGAAGATGGTAAAAGAAACCTGTAAGATTATGGGTGATGACAGCATACGTGTAACTGCCACTACTGTACGTATACCGGTAATGGGCGGGCATAGTGAAAGTGTGAATGTGGAATTTGCCAATGATTTTGTCCTGAACGAAGTGAAGGATCTCTTAAGCAGTTCACCCGGAGTAATTGTAGTGGATGATAATGCCAATCAACTATATCCCATGCCGATGGATGCACATGAAAAAGATGAAGTGTTTGTAGGAAGATTACGGAGAGATGAAACACAGACCAACACGCTCAATATGTGGATTGTGAGTGATAACCTGCGCAAAGGTGCTGCTACCAATGCGGTGCAGATTGCAGAGTATTTGTTAGTAAATGGGATGTTGTAAGCTGCGTTTTAGAAGCTTTTCACCACAAGAAAATAACGTATGTGAAAAATAGGTAAATTGCGTTGCTAACATTCTTTACTTAATCGTTGAAATATGCGTAAGATTCTTGCCTTATCCGTATTGTTACTAATTTCCTTTGTAATTGTTACTCGTGCACAAATACTTGGAGGTGGTACTACTTTTTCTGCTGCTGTAACTTTTAATCAATCATGGTTAGTAAACTGTCCTACAGCAGGAACATCACTATGTAATACAGTTGGGTGTGAGCCAACAACAACAATGGATGCCTGTGGGGCTAATCCTTCTTGTGCTACTGGTACTACCGGGTCTGATGTTTGGTTTAAGTTTTTTGCACAGTCCCCAACAGCAAACATTATTGTTAATCCTACTTCTGCATTCGACATAGCCATACAGGCTTTTTCAGGAACATCATGTGTAGGGCTAACTGAAATAGGGTGTGTAGACGCAACCGGTAATAATCAATCTGAAACATTATCACTTAGTGGGCTCACGGCAGGTACTATTTATTACTTTAGGATTTTCGGAGCTACAAGCTCTGTAGGTGCTCGCACAGGAAATTATAATTTTTGTGGTACAACAGGATTGGGTAGCACTCCTTTACCCCTAACATTTATTAGTTCAAAACTTGAACAAGGGATTCAGGGATCCTGTATCAAATGGACAGTGGAAAATGAATATGATATCGATTCATATGATATTGAATTCAGCTTAAACGGGGTACAGTTTGTAAAAGCAGGTAATATTCCTTCTCTTAATCAGATTTCATTGTATGAATATTTGTTTTGTGATGTTATACGAAGAAACAATGGATTGTATCGAATTAAAATAATTGAAAAGAATGGTAAAATTTCTTATTCACCTCTATTACGCAACAAATCCTTTGCAAACAACACGGTGACGGTTTTCCCTAATCCTGCACAGCATCAACTTTATTTGGAATTACCTTCCAACATTCCCTTAACTAAGCAGATCATGTATAAAGTTCGCTCTGTAAACGGGCAGGTGGTTCAAGAAGGGGTGCTTTTAGCAGAACATAATATTAATATAAAACAACTTTTACCAGGTAATTATGTATTGCAGTTGATGTTTGATGATAAAGTCGAAAATTTTCGATTCAAAAAAAATTAGCAATTTTTTGTTGATAATCTCACCCTAGTAGTAACAGATGATTTGCTGCAGGTATTTGTATTTAATCCTTACTAGCTTCATTTAAAAATACGATTAATGGTTGCAGTGCTTCAAAGCCTTGTATAACTTTTTTTACCAATGTTTTGGATGTTAAAGAAGCATCAGAAATTTTATAAGTAGCCACATAACTTTTGAGCTTTAAATAATCAGCAGCAGGATTGGTGGTTTCATAACCTTTGGGCACACGGCTCAAAGTGTATTCGGCATCTCTGTCCAAATCACCATAAGCGGTTTTGAATTTTTTGGAGCTGAGGATTTTTTTAAAGTCAGCAAGATTGTAATCAATTTCCTGGCGAATTTTTCCCAACTCCGGTGGCATGGGCATATACATTCCGCCACCGGCAAATACACCCCCCGGCTCTAAATGAAAATAATATCCTGCGAGGTTTGATTTTTTACCGCCTGCGTTGATGAATGCACCCATATTAGTTTTGTATGGGCTTTTATCTTTACTGAAACGCACATCCCTGTTAATACGAAACATACAATCCTTCGCAGTAAGATGTGCAACGCTTGTATCTTTTTTGCCTAGCCCGTCAATGACTGATTGTATGAATAATGCAAAATCAGCTTTTGCAGCTTCGTATTGTTTGCGGTTTGCATCAAACCAGGGTTTGTTGTTATTCTTCTTTAAGTCTTTAAGGAATTTGATAGTGGATGATTGAAGCATGGTAGTGAATAGGCAATAGTGAATAAAGAACCGAACGTACAAGAATGGGAATCACTCACCGTATGAAGCGAAGGCAACAGAAGCTTAATAGTAATAATGTAACCGGTTATATAAAATTAACCTTTCACTGCACTCCAGTTCTCGCCGCTTCGTATGCGGTACAAAGTCATTTCGCTCACACGGTATTTTTTGGCAAGCTGTTTATAAGTAACCGTACGTTTGGGATCGTGAATAATTTTCTTAATGGTTTTAACCTGTGCAGGTGTAAGCTTTAATCCTTTTTGTGTGGCAGTGCGTTCTTTCTGTAATTTTTTATAAGCAATCTTAAGCGGGCTGTGTTGCTGATGCGCCGCCATCTCCTCCAGTGTAGCCCATTTTAAATTCCTTGCTTTGTTATCAGTTTTGTTATGATTAACATGAATCACGTATTTATGACGCTGTGTTGATTTTTTACAAAACAGTTTTGCAATTTCCCTGTGGAGGTAAATGGTTCCCTTGTTATCAGGGCGATGAAGATTTAATGTTTTGTAACCGGTGGTAAGCGAGCCATCGAGTAACTTACCATCTTCAAAAATATCTTTTGTGTAACTGCAACAGCGGCCTGAAGTAGACACAGCATATCTGCGTTTGAGCTGTCTCCATCCTGCAAACTGCATTTGCTTCCATTGTTCACCTGCGAGCTTTTTAATCATAAAAAATGATTGGTTGATAAATATACAAAAGAGATAATGGTAAAATCAAATATGTGCATTAATTTTTGAGGATGTTTAAAAATTCTTCTTCAGTAATAATTTTTACCGTGTTGAGTTTTTTAGCTTTTTCCAGTTTGCTGCCTGCATCATCGCCCACCACAAGGTAGTTTAATTTTGTACTTACACCACTTAAAATACTGCCCCCGTTTTCTTCCACCATTTGCTCGGCCGCACTTCGTTTAAGCGTGGGCAAGGTGCCTGTAAATAAAAACGTTAAGCCGCTGAGGTTGCCTCCTTTATGAATTTCCTTTTGCTCATTCTTTAACTGCACACCCAATTCCTCTAATTGATGTAACAACTCAAGGTTGTCTTTATTCTGAAAAAACTCGTAAATAGTGGACGCAACTTTTGGACCAACATCTTCTAATTGCTGTAACTCTTCCAGTGATTTATTTTTTACATCAGGAAGATAGGAAACAGCACCAGCCAATGTTTTAGCCGTAGCTTCTCCCACAAAACGAATACCGAGTGCATAAATCAAACGATAGAGCGGTTGTGTTTTTGAGTTTTCAATGGCGTTACGAAGATTGTCAATGCTCTTGGCACCAAAACCTTCTAATTTTTTGATTTCATCAAAAGGAAGTTCGTAAAGCGAGGGGACATCTTTTAAATAACCCAGTTCATAAAACTTACGAACATTGGCTTCGCCCATACCTCGAATGTCCATTGCATCTTTACTGTTGAAGTGAATGATGCGTTCCACCACCTGCGCTTCACAGTTAATATTGTTACATCGC
>JBKCJY010000013.1:0-2852 GCA_046301455.1 Chitinophagaceae bacterium
AATTCAATTTTAAAACCGAGGATGGGCTGCTGCAACCCAGTCATCCTGTCTCTCCGGCCGAAACATAATTTTCTTTTGTACTAAAATTTGTTCCAGCATGGCTTTGGCTCTTGTGTATTGCGAACGGCTGGTACTTTCTTCAATCTCCAGCATGTTTGCAATTTCACGGTGGCTGTAACCTTCTATTGCAAAAAGGTTGAGTACCGTTCTGTAACCAACAGGTAAACTTCTGATGCATTCGATTACCTGTTTGGCCTGAATGATGGAAGGCACACTGTCTTCACGCACCATTACATTTTGTGCGTTGCTAATGTCAACCGCATCATTAAACTTCTTATGCTTTTTAAGATGATTAATGCAGGTATGAACAATAATGCGCCTGATCCAACCTTCAAAAGAGCCTTTTCGTTGAAACTGATGAATCTGTGTGAACACACGGATAAAAGCTTCCTGTAACATGTCTTCCGCATCTTCCCTGTTACGGGCAAAGCGGTAACAAACACTCAGCATTTTGGGGCTGTAGCGGCTGTACAATTCCTGCTGTGCAGCAGGCTGATTGTTGACACATCCTTGTAAGATTGCTTCTTCCGTCATTCCGATGGGTTTGCAACCCTCAATTTAGACAAATTATTTGAAAGGCCTGCTGCTTTTCATGTCAAAAAACTGTCAGCGGGAAAGATAGATGTCAGAAATGGTAACGGAGCGAAGCAATAACATTGCTTCCTGCTGCTACAATGCCCGATGAATAAGGCCGATATCGCCTGTTGGTTATGTTTTCCCATGAAAGGGCAATATTGATATGTTTTGTGATGTCGTAAGCCGTACGCAAATTAAATACTGCCCAGCCCGGTGCATAGGGTTTACCATTGGCATCTTTGGCATAAATATCAGTTTTTGCCTGCTCTGAGGGAGCCAGATTTTTATTGGTAATAGTACTGTTGTAAATACCTGAAAATTCAGCAAAGAATTTTTCTTTCTTGTAACGAAGCATACTGCTTCCGTAAAAAGGAGGGGCATGGCGCAATGGTACCTGTTCATTTTTAACATCATCTGTTTCTTTGCCTGTAACTAAGTTCACATGTGTAATAAATGAAAGATGCTTTGCAATAGTTACATCTACACTCAACTGAAAACCAAATACAGTTGCTTTTGCAGCATTCTGTAATGATTCAACCCTGCTCATAATGCCATCAAACAAAATACTATCGGCACCTCTGAAGTTGTCGGGTCTTCTTACAATTGCATTATCAAGAATGGTATGGAATACGGCAGTTTCAATTCTTAATTTATTTTCAACTGTTTTTACAAAACCTATTTCAAAGTTCCATGCATATTCTGCCGTAAGATTGGGATTGGGTACTGTAATATTACCCGGCGCACTTTCAAATAATTTACCGGCATCATCTACATTGGGCATGCGAAAACCTGTTGAGATATTGGCGTTGAGCTGCCAGTTTGTTTTTGAGCGATACACCAATCCTGCATTGCCTGTTAAAGCACCAGGATTAATATCAATTGACTTATACGGGAATTTAATAAAAGCAGTATCAAAGTTTGCGTGTAATGAATTGATGCTGTAACGTAATCCACCAGTAAATGTAAACTTCTCACGAAAATTAATTTTATAACTGCTGTATGCAGCAGCAGTACTCCACGTGCTTCCATTTGGATAACGAGAAACAGCAGATGTTTGAATGTTGGTTATAATATTAGTGTGTAAACCGGTGGAGCCAACTTTGTTATGTACATACTCAACCCCGTAAAATAATTTTCCTTTACCTAGTTTTTTTTCAAGATCAGCATTGAAGCTGAAGGCGTCAACTGTTTCAGTTTGTGTATTGCGGTTGTTGCTGTTTCTTGTCCGGTCAATACGGCTTTCTTTATAATCCTGAACAGCAGCAGTAATTCTTAAATCGTCAAACCAACTTGTTTTTTTATTATACAACAGTTGAAAGTTGTGCATGTTCCAAATCATGGGGCCATAAGACCATTCTGCAAAGCGCAATTGATTGTTGCGGTATTGAATAAGACGATCATAACGTGGTGCTTTGCCTGTTGCAGCATGTGTAAAACTGTACTGCATATCCAGGTGCTTTGTTGGCCTGAAGCGGATTTTACCGAGGTAATTGATTTGATCATAACCGCTGAAACGTTGTATACTGGGATCACTATTTTTTACAATGCTCTCTACATTGTTGATGCGTTGCACATATTCAGTACGCAAATAACTGTTTTGCCCGCCATTCTTTCCCATTTTTAAATCATCAAACTTGCTGTAGGTAATTGATGAAAGCACAGAAAAATTTTTCCACCCCAAATTCAAATCAGCATGAACAGTATTTTCATTATTGGCAGACGAATAGCGTGCTGAAGCGCTTCCTTTGATTCTTATTTTTTCTGTTTCTGATAAACGAGGTTGTAAAGTGTGAAAATCCATTACACCACCAATAGCGTCACTTCCATAAATTAATGAACCTGGGCCGAAGACTACTTCGGCAGTTTCCAAAGCCAGTGGATCAATGCTGATGACGTTTTGCAGGTTGCCGCTTCTGTAAATGGCATTATTCATACGCACTCCATCCACAACCAGCACCACTCTGTTGGTGGCAAATCCACGAATCATCGGGCTGCCGCCACCCAATTGACTTTTTTGAACAAACACAGCTCCTGTTTGCGACAGCATATCCGCAGCCGTTTGCGGTGTATTACGAAAAATATCAACCTTGCTTATTTTTTTAATGAGGTTGGGTACTTCATTTTGCTTTTGCTCCCAGCGGTTAAAGGAAATGATAATTTCATCCAGATCTTTTACTGAAGAATCTATTCTTGCTGTATCCTGGGAAAACGAAAGT
>JBKCJY010000014.1:0-12762 GCA_046301455.1 Chitinophagaceae bacterium
GAATATGCTGCTGAAATTACAGCCAACAAAACACCTGCGGCTGAAATTGATTCATCAAGATTAAAACATAAGTACAACGTGCAATTAACAGGCACAAGTGTTACATTTCTAGAAGGCAGCCGGTTCATCATTAACGGCTTAAAAGAAAGCATCCTATGGGCCTTTTTATTGATAGCACTTTGCATGCTTTACCTCTTCCGTTCACTACGCATTCTTATTTGCTCACTCATCCCCAATATTGTTCCCCTGGTTTTAACTGCCGGCGTTATGGGCTGGGCGGGTGTGCCACTCAAGCCAAGTACTGTTTTAGTGTTTAGTGTGGCATTGGGTATAGCCATTGATGTAACCATTCGCTTTCTCATTAATTATAAACAGGAGCTACCGGCAAATAATAACCAGGTAGAGCCTACGGTAAAAGAAACCATCCGCCACACAGGCATCAGCATCATTTATACATCGTTGGTTTTAGTAGCCGGGTTTATTATCTTCTGTTTCTCCACTTTTGGCGGTACACAGGCGCTGGGCTGGCTCACTTCACTCACATTACTTGTAGCTATGGTTACCAATCTTATTCTGCTGCCGGTACTGCTTCTTACAACCTCTGGCTATAAAAGAAAAAAGGGATAAAATAAATAGGCTCAAGTGCAGCTTTGTTCAGAAAATTCTGTCTGTATTTAAACAAAACTTTAATAAAACCTGTTACATTCGCAGTCCTTTGCCTGTAATCGTTACAGGTTTTGGTTTTACAAACTTAACAACTGCTGATTTTTGAAAAATTCCCTAAAAAAAGTGTAATCAATTTTCATTATTAAACCCAAACGAGTATGAGAAAACTTGTATGCGTTTTGTCGCTGCTTTTCATGTGTGTATTACATGTTGCGGCACAAGACAAAACTGTTACCGGAAAGGTAATAGACGAAAAGGACGGGTCTCCTTTAGCCGGAGTGTCCGTTACTGTAAAAGGTTCCAACACAGGTACCACTACGAATGCCGATGGATCGTTCCGTTTGAGCATTCCGGCCAGTGCAAAAACACTGGTATTTTCGTATGTAAACTATGCAAATGTGGAAATTGCAGTTGGTAACCGCAGCAGTTTCAACATTTCACTTAGTTCTACAGACAAAAACCTGCAGGAAGTTGTAGTTGTAGGTTATCAGCAACGTAAAAAGAGAGATGAAGGTGGTGCGATTTCGTCTGTAAAAGGAAAGGAAATTGCCAACCTCCCTAACGCATCAGTTGACCGTGCCCTGCAAGGTCGTGCTCCGGGTGTATTGGTACAAGCTACCAATGGTATTCCAGGTGGTGCCATTAACGTACGTATCCGTGGTACTGGTTCTTACCTCGCTGGTAACGATCCTTTGTACATTGTAGATGGTGTACAGATTAACACACGTACTGATGGTAACTTTACTCAAAACAATCCGTTAGCGTTCCTCAACCCTAACGATATTGAAAGTATTGATGTGTTGAAAGATGCCGCAAGTGCAGCTATCTATGGTGCACAGGCTTCTAACGGTGTTGTGATCATCACAACTAAGAAAGGTAAAGCAGGCAAAACCAAATTCAACTTTAATGCTTATTACGGTACAACCAAGCCAATTAAAAAGTTTGATGTACTCAATACACAGGAATACATTAATGCAAGAGCCGAAGCATTCTTTAACGCTAACCGTAACACAACTGCGGGCTATACATTGCTTAACGGTCAACAAGCTGCTTTAGGTGAATTGTCAAATGCTACAGGTGTTTCAGGTACTACTGTAGGCGCCTTCTCTCAAAAGCAGGTAGATTCTATGGTTTCAGCTCTCCCTTCATTTGATTGGCAGGATCTGGCCTTGCAAAATGGTGTTGTTCAGAATTATGATATGAACATGAGTGGTGGTAACGATAAAACAACGTTCTACCTTGGCGCTGCATACAGCTTCCAGAGTACAATTATTAATAAAGTTGATTTCAAGCGTTATGCTTTAAATGCTGATATCACTCATAAAGTAAATGATAAGTTGAGCCTTACTTCAAAGTTCAACATCAGCTCTTTTGAGCAGCAGTTGCCATTTGGAACAAGTGGTTCGTTTTTGGGAAGCCCGATCTTCTCTGCTTCACTCATTTTACCGGTTAACCGTGTTCGTAATGCCGATGGCACTTACTTCGGTTTACCAGGTAATGGTCAGGCACTTGCGGGTGTTCTTAACCAAAACGTAATTGCTGTAAATGAATTCAACACTGGTTATCAGCGTACCAACCAGTTAGTGGGTTCAATAACTGCTGATTATAAAATCACTCCATGGTTGAGCTTCCGCTCTTTCTATGGTTTAGATTATCGTCTTGTTCAGGGTAACTTATATCGTGACCCCCGTACAAATGATGGCTTTGGTGTACGTGGCCGTGGTACTGTTGAAAGTGATTGGAATACCAACTTCCTCACAACTCAAACATTAAACTTCAATAAGAGCTTTGGCAAAAACAGAATGGATGGTTTATTGGGTGTTGAATACAGAAGAGATATCCGTGAGTCAATTGGTGCTGCTGGTATCGGCTTCCCTTCATTTCAGTTTGTTACAATTGATGCTGCTGCAACAGCAGAATCTGTGAGCCAGTTCTGGACAGGTTACAAGCGTGCCGGTTATTTTGGCCGTTTGAACTATTCTTATGACAACCGTTATTCTTTGTCATTCATTCTGCGTCGTGATGGTTCTAGCCGTTTTGGTAACAACTTTACCTTTGGCTGGTTCCCAGGTGTTATTGCAAGCTGGAACATGGATAATGAGAAATTTATGCAAAATGCTAAATGGATCAGCACACTTCGTCTTCGTGGCTCGTGGGGACAAACTGGTAATGACCAGATCGGAAACTTTGATTCAAGATCATTATTTGGTGCAGGTAGCCAGTACAACCAAGCTGCTGCGATCAACTATACACAACTAGGTAATCCTGATATCCGTTGGGAAAGAAACCAAACAACCAATATTGGTGTTGATTATGGTTTCTTCAATAACCGTATCAGCGGTTCATTGGAAGTATATGAGCGTTTAACAAAAGGTCTTCTTTTACCACGTCCAATTACATGGCAAAATGGTGTAGGTTCATTTACACAAAACGTAGGTGTACTTCAATTAAGAGGTGTTGAATTGGGATTGAATGTTGAAGTGTTCCGTCCTAAAACAAGTGATGGTTTCCGCTGGAATGTTGTATTCAACTATGCTTTCAACTACAACAATGTGAAATCACTTTATGATGGATTACAGCAATTACCGGGTGATCCTTCACTCCGTGTAGGCCGTTCATTAAACAGTGTGTTTACACAAGTATATGCCGGTGTGAACCCTGCAACAGGTCGTCCGCAATGGGTTGATACTTTTGGTAACCGTACTTATACTCCGCAGTTGCGTGACCGCCGTTACATTGGCGACAGCGAAGCTGATCATTGGGGTGGTTTAACCAACACTTTCAGCTTCAAAGGATTTACATTGGATGTTTTATTTACTTACCAGTATGGTGTACTTACAACAGACGGTCAGGTAAACTTTATGCTTGAAAATGCAAACCGCACGTTCAATACTTTACAATTTGCTTATGATCAGCGTTGGAAACAACCTGGCGATATCACTGCTTACCCAAGAGCATTCAACAATGGTGCTGAACCCGGAGGTGTAAACCATGTTAGTGGTTCAGATCGTTTGTGGAAGAGAGCTGATTTCATTCGTATGAGAGATGCACGTCTTTCTTATGATTTTTCACAAGGTGTGTTACGTAAGCTCAAACTCAATTCTTTCCGTTTATATGTTCAGGGTCAAAACCTGTTTACATATTCTGACTGGTGGGGATATGATCCTGAGTTTACAGGAACATCAACCGGTATTATTCCACAAACAAAGAACTATAACTTCGGTATCCAAATCGGATTCTAAAAGAACTAAAAAGAATTATTATGAAGAAAATAATCATATTATCGGGTTTGGTTCTCTCAATGGCAGCAACATTTACCAGTTGTAAAAAAGAGCTGCAGGTGGACCCCCGTCAATCAGTTGACCTCTCTGTGGCTTTAACCAGCCGTGAGAACGTGAATGCAGCCATCCTTGGCGTTTATTCACGCTTAAAAAATAACAGGCTTTATGGCCGTGATTTGATTACGCATCCTGAAGCTTTATCTGATAATGGTTTTGCTACAGGTAAATCAGGTCGTTTAATTAACGAAGCAAATAATATTGCTACTGCACATTTTGTAAACTGGCAGTTGGACTATTATGCAATTGCTGAAGTTAACCAAATTTTAGAAGCAATACCAAAACTCAATGTATCTCCTGTAGTTTCTGCTGCTGAAAGAAACAACTGGGAAGGTCAATTGCGTTTCTTAAGAGCGCTTTGCTACTTTGATTTGGCAAGAACGTATGCTTATGATCCGGGTGTAGGAGTATTGGGTCTTGACAGAGGTGGTGTGCCAATGGTATTAACAACCCCCACTACAACAAGTGGTGCAGCCAATAATGTTCCCAATCGTGCCCGGGTGGATTCAGTATATGCACAAATTTATCGTGATTTAACTGCTGCTACCACACAGCTTACCAATAATTTTGGTTCTGCTGTATATCCTCAGTTAGCGACACAGGTTGCTGCACAGGCGCTGTTTTCAAGAGTAGCTCTTTACAGAAAAGACTATGCTGTTTGTAAGCAATATGCTGATCTGGCCATTGCAGCCGTTGGAAGCCGTTTAATGACTGCTGCTGCGTATGTAAACGGTTGGAGAACAGCTGTGAACCCAGAATCAATTTTTGAGTTGCGTTTTATTAACGCTGCTGAAAATATTGGTGTGAACGAATCATTGCAAACAAGCTTTACAACCCTTGTAGTACCGGGCAATACCGGTTTACTTGGTGGTTTTGGAGATTTGGTTCCAACATCAACTTTGTTAACTGATCTTGGTATTACTGCAGCTTTCACAGGTGGTGCAATTTCAGCGAGAACTGATGATGTTCGTAACCAATTATATGAACAAGGATCTGCAGGACGTGGTACTGCACGTGTTGAGTGTACAAAATTCCTCGGCAAGAGCGGTATCCAAAACCTTGACAACATTCCATTAATTCGTGTTGCAGAATTATTCCTGACCCGTGCTGAGGCACAGTCAACTCCGGGCTCTCCTGTTTTTGACGAAACTGCAGCAAGAAATGATCTGATCCGTATTAAACAAAACCGTTACTCAAACTATGCTGTAACACAGCAAACTTTTGACAATGGTTTAACCGGAACAGCTCTTTTCAATGAAATCATCCGCCAGCGTCGTATCGAGTTGGCATTTGAAGGTCATCGTTTCTTTGATTTGAAACGCCGTGGTGTTGATATAGTTAAACTGCCTCACTACAACAACCTTCCATATAATGATTTCAGGATACTGGCAAATATTCCCGTTCGTGAACTGGATGCCAATCCTAATCTGGTTCAGAATTTTGGTTATTAATCGTTCAATTAAAAAAATATGAAGAAACTATTATCAATATTAAGTTGTACAGCGCTGGCAGCATTTCTGTTGAGCAGTTGTATTAAAAATGATGATGTTGTTTGGGAAAAAGCAGAGGTGGAATTTGATGTAGCAGCTTACACAACTAAATCAGGCGGTTTACCTTTTCCTTTGGTAAATCGTGTCCCCACAGGTTATGGCCGTTCATTGAATGCCACACTTGATCCTGTTACTACCAGTCGTACCAATGTAGCGCCTAACGATACAGTACGCATGCGTATTAACCTGGTTGGTGCACAACGTTCTACTCCTACTGTTGTAACTGTTAGAGTTTCAAATAACTTCTCTACAGCAGTAGCTGGTACTCATTTTAGTTTGTTGGATACACAGGTTACTATCCCTGCCAATTCCAGTTTTGGAATTGCACGTTGGGTAATCCGTAACCCAGGTGCTCCTGTTGTTTCAGGTACATCCGTTCAGGCTGTATTTGAACTGGTAGGCACAAGCGATGTACCTGCAAGTGAAAACTTTAAGTACGTAGGATGGCTCATTGCCCAATAAGTTTTTATTCAAAAATTCTAAAAAGAATCAGATATGAAATTATTCAGAACAAAAAACAGTATTGCAGCGGTGCTTTCACTACTTGTACTGGCATCCTGTGACAAAAGGGATCAGTATGTGGCACCGACCCCTGCTCTTACTGATAACATAATAACTGTTGCTTCAAAAGAAAGCAACCTCAGCATCTTTACTGCTGCTGCTAAACGTGCCGGTCTTGACCAGGATATGGCCTTATTAGGCACATATACCATTTTTGCTCCAACTGATGCTGCATTTACTGCTGCCGGTATTACTGCCGCTGCAGTGGGTACTTTACCTATTGATGTGTTAAGAGCAGTTTTAAGAAACCATATGGTTTCCGGTCGTGTACGCTCTACTGACCTTTTACCTGGCCCTAATGCAGCGTATACAAGTGTACAGCGTGAAGTATTAAACTGTTCTTTTTATAGTGGCAGTTTCTTTATCAACGCAAAAAAGGTAATACAGGCAGATATCGTGTCTCTTAACGGTGTATTGCACAAAGTGGATGGTGTTTTAATGCCACCATTGAATACACTCACAGGAACTGCTGCTGCCAATCCTAACTTGAGCCTGTTTGTGGCTGCAGTTGAGAGAGCTGGTTTAACAACTGCATTAAACACATCAACAACATTACTTACTGTGTTTGCTCCTACAAACGCTGCATTTAATGCTGCAGGTTTTGCTGATGTTGCTGCTATCAATGCGGCTGATCCGGTTGTACTTGGTAACATTTTGCGTTACCATGTTATCCCGGCTGCTACATTGACAAATGCGGTACTTACTTCACCATATAACAGAGCTGGCCGTGCTTTCTCAATTGATTTAACGAGCAATACTTACGTTACAGCTTTGGGTGCAACACCAACAATCACTGTTGCTGTAAGTGGCACAGGTGTTACAGTAAGAGGCAACAGCAACACTGCTGCATCTAACGTAACAGCTGCTGATATTCTTTACTTTTCAGGCGCTGCGGGTACTCGCCCGGGTATTCTGCATATCATTGACAGAGTGTTATTGCCATAAGCAAAAACATTCCTGATCATAAAAAGAAACCCACGCAAATGCGTGGGTTTCTTTTTACTGCTGATTTTATTTACTTTAAAACCTGTTGTAAAACATTTTCTAAATTATTACCTCTCAACTCGGTGGCAATGATTTTTCCTTCAGGATCAACCAATACATTATAAGGTATCCCTTGTATCCCGTATTGTGCTACAACTGCACTTTCCCAAAATTTAAGATCGCTTATATGTGTCCATGTTAATCCATCATCTTTTATGGCTTTGAGCCATGGTTCTTTTGTTTTATCAAGCGATACACCTAGTATGGTGAAGTTTTTATTTTTAAACTTATTGTAAGCTGCTACCACATTTGGGTTTTCATCACGGCATGGGCCACACCAACTCGCCCAAAAATCAACCAGCACATATTTTCCTTTGAAGCTGCTGAGCGAAATGGTTTTTCCATTTACATCAGGTAAAGAAATTTCCGGCGCTACATTACCAACTGCCGGTTTACCACTACTTGCTTGCTGCTGATTACTGATGCTTTGTCTGAATTGATTGACAACTACCTGCACGCCTGTATGTTTTGGAAAACGCTTGAGCAATGCATTGTATGCTGCTTCACTTTGCTCCACTGTTTTACCGGTATTGAGATTGGCTGCAAACAAACTAATAACAGGGCTTTCATCTTCACTTGCAGTTTTATCAATATAAGCAGTAAATGAACTGATGATTTGCTGTGCCTGCATTTGCAATGGTGCTTTAACGCTATCGGGCAAAGCTGCATTTTGCTGTAATTGCATTTGAATACTCATCACTTTTTGCTGTACTGCAGATAATGAATCCACAAATATTCGCAAACGCTCAGATGATTTTGAACCTGCAAATTTTGAATTACGCATTTCTTTCCAGTCAGCTTTTAATTCAATTTTGTTAGCATCGTTTACAACAAAGTACAATGGAGAAGAAGGAAGTTGTGGAAATCTTATTTGCAAAAGACTTTCTTCGGCCAATTCAGATTTTAATGTAAACTTCCCATCCTTTAAAGTCATACTGTCAAGTACCTGTGGTGCCATATCATAACTAATTTGCTCCAGGTACACAGTTGCCGATGGTGCGTTTTTAATATCCCCTTTAATTACAAATGTTTTGCTTTTTTCTTCATTGCATCCTGCAAGCAATGCCAACAAGACAATACTGATAAGTTTGTTGTTCATATTTTTTATTTTGCTAATTTTTCTGTTACCAGTTGATTGAGAAGTTTAGGATCGGCTTTACCTTTTGACTTCTTCATTACTTCGCCCACAAACAAAGCCAACAATCCTTTTTTTCCTTTTTTATACTCGCTTACCTTTTCCGGCATTGCATCCAGCACTTCATCTACCAGCAATGAAAGTGCATCCGCATTTCTTTCCTGAATTAAGTTCAACTCCTGTGCTAGTTGCAATGCAGGTTTATGTTGCTGCAACATTGCAGGAAATAATTTTTGTGCTGCAATGGTGTGACTTACATTTCCATCTTCCACCAATACTATTAATTCAGCCAGTTGTTTGGGTTGAAATGCAAATTGTTCCATTTCTTTTTCCTGCTCATTCAGGAATGATTTTACAGGACCGAGCAACCAATTGGCGATTTGTTTAAAGGATGAAGTATGATGTGCAGTTGCTTCAAAATAATCGCTCCAATCTTTATCATCACACAACTGTGCTGCATCATACTCAGGTAAGCTGTATTGCTCCATCAATCGTTGTTTGCGTTGCTCCGGCAACTCAGGCAAAGAAGCACGAACATTAGAAACAAACTTATCTGTAATAATAAAAGGCGGTAAGTCAGGATCGGTTAGGTAGCGGTAGTCATTTGCATCTTCTTTTGTGCGGATGGCAAAAGTAGTTTCATCATCACTGTTAAAACTTCTTGTTTGCTGAATGATGGGCTCGCCTTTTTCATGCAGATCAATCAAACGCATCACTTCAAAATCAATTGCCTTTTTGAGAAACCGGATGGAGTTGAGATTCTTTACTTCTACTTTGGTGCCAAGTTTTGTTTCGCCTTTCAGCCGCACAGAAATATTGGCATCGCAACGCATACTTCCTTCTTCCATATTTCCATCACACACACCCAATGTGCGAACCATTTTGCGTAACTCTGTTAAATAAGCCGCTGCTTCATCGCCATTATGCAAATCAGGTTCGGTTACAATTTCAATCAAGGGTACACCTGCACGGTTGCAATCTACAACTGAATAGTCTTCATACTGATCATGCATGCTCTTGCCTGCATCTTCTTCCATATGAATACGGTTGAGTTGAACGTTGCGTTCACCGGTTGCAGTTTTAATTTTTACAAATCCACCTTTGCATACCGGTGTGGTATGCTGAGAAAGTTGATAGCCTTTCGGCAGATCAGGATAGAAATAATGTTTCCGTGCAAAATAATTCGTGGTTTCAATTTCACAATTACAGGCAAGACCCATACGCACAGCAAGCTCAATTGCTTCTTTATTCAATTTGGGCAATGTGCCGGGGTGAGCCAGTGTAATGGGGCTGATATGTGTATTCGGTGCACCTCCATAACCTGCAGCATCTGCAGTAAAGAGCTTGCTTTTGGTTAAAAGCTGTGCATGTACTTCCAGGCCAATAACTGCTTCATATTTATCACTATAATTCATAGCAGGGGCAAAAGTATTCCTTTTCAACCGAAGCAATTGTAAGCACGATCACAAAAAACCAGCCTCAAAGGTGCGTAGCTAAAAGAACAAGCATGAGAAAACATATAATAAGGTGCATGGTTCCAGTTCTGTTTTCTTTAAATGGTTGGGGACCTTAACTTATATGGCAACTTCATTGCCGCCACGAAGCACCTGAATACTCCATACTGTTTTTTCTCCGGCAAAACGGATAGCTTCCCTTACATACATTATATTATTACGTTCTTGAATCATGAAAAGAAATGAGCGAAATAGGTAGCAATTGTAAATTTTCTTACCCTTCAACAAAAAGCAGGCTTCGGCCTGCTTTTAGACACAGTTAACTTATGCTTTATAGAAGTCCTTTCACCTTTTCAATAATTGCCTGCAAATTACTTGCATCCTGCCCGCCTGCAGTGGCTAATGTTTTTTGTCCGCCACCGCCACCTTTGATTAAAGGAGCGATATGTTCTTTAATGATTTTACCTGCATCCAGATTTTTTGCGGCGGCAACGGTTTCTGAAATTCCAATGGCAACAAAGGGTTTGCCGCCAATATTTGCACAAAGCACCGCCACATAATCGTTGAGATTATTTTTCAAATCAAAACAGATTTTCTTAAGTGCATCTGGATTGCTTACTTCAATGATTTCACCAATAAACGTAACGCCGTTGATGATTTCATCTTTCTGCAACAATTCATTTCGAATGGCAACCAATTGTCTTGCTTCCAAACCTTCCAGCTTTTTGCGCAACTCGGTATTTTCTGTTTGCAAACTTTCAATGGCCTTGCTCACCTCTTTTGGATTTTTTAATGCAAAACGAATGCTGTTCAACTGCTGCAACTCATCATTCACATATTGCTCAGCAGTCAATCCTGTCACAGCTTCTACCCTTCGCACACCTGCAGCTACGGCACTTTCACCTGTAAACTTGAAGAAACCGATTTCACCAGTGCTGCCCACATGTGTACCACCGCACAATTCTAAGGAGTAAGATGCATCAATAATCACTACACGCACCACATCAGCATATTTTTCTCCAAATAAGGCCATTGCACCAAGAGCAATTGCTTCATTCTTAGGCATGGTTTTAATCACAACAGGAATATTAGCTCTAATCTTTTTATTCACCAATGCTTCCACTTTTGCAAGTTCTTCATCTGTTACTTTAGCAAAATGTGAAAAGTCAAAGCGTAAATATTCTTCATTTACCAGACTTCCTTTTTGTGCCACATGTGTACCGAGTACAGTACGCAATGCTGCATGCATCAAATGTGTGGCACTGTGATTCAATTCTGTAAACTTTCGTTTACCTGCATTTACTTTTGCTTCTACCGTTGTAGAAACAGTTACAGGAAGCCTGTCAGTAAAATGAATGATGAGTTCATTTTCTTTTTTGGTATCGGTTACTTCAATAGCTTCACCATCAAACACCAACACACCTTTATCACCCACTTGTCCGCCGCTTTCTGCATAGAAAGGTGTTTGGCTCAAAACAAACTGATAATTTTCTTTTCCCTTTGCTTTTACTTTTCTATACTTCAACACATCAGCTTTTGCTTCCAAAGAATCATAACCAATGAATTTGTTTTCAGCCTCTTTCAATACAATCCAGTCCTCTGTATCAAGAGTTGTTGCAGCACGGCTTCTGTCTTTCTGCTCCTTTAAAGCTGCTTCAAACCCTTTTTCATCAATGCTCAATTTATTTTCTGCAGCAATCAAACGTGTTAAATCAATAGGAAAGCCATAGGTATCAAATAATTCAAATGCAGCTTTGCCTTCAATTAAACTGCCGCTTGCAGAAGTAATCATATCATCAATCCTCTTCAATCCCTTCTCCAACGTTCTCAAAAACGCTTCTTCTTCTTCCTTCACCACTTTGACCACAAAACTTTCCTGTGCTTTTAATTCAGGAAACACATTTTCAAACTGTGTTGCTATCACAGGCACTAATTGATGCAACAATGGTTGCTTATAATCCAAGTACGAATAATAATAACGAACTGCTCTTCTCAAAATGCGGCGAATCACATAACCTGCACCTGTATTGCTTGGCAATTGCCCATCAGCAATTGTAAATGAGATCGCACGAATATGGTCGGCCAATACTCTGAATGCAATGCTCTCTTTATCATCAACACCTTTGTATGTTTTATTTACAATGGCTGATGTTGCAGCAATGGTTCCTGTAAAAATATCTGTATCGTAATTGCTTTGTTTGTTTTGCAACACACGTGTTAAGCGTTCAAAACCCATTCCTGTATCTACATGCTTTGCGGGCAGTTGCTCAAGGTTTCCATCTTTCAAACGGTTAAACTGTATGAATACATTGTTCCATATTTCAATTACCTGCGGATGATCATTATTCACCAATGTTTTTCCATCAACAGCTTTTCTTTCTTCATCTGTTCTGCAATCAACATGTATTTCTGTACAAGGACCGCAAGGACCTGTATCGCCCATCTCCCAAAAATTATCTTTTTTATTACCCAGCAAGATGCGGTCTTCTGCTATTACTTTCTTCCACTCATTATACGCTTCATCATCTTTGGGCAAGCCTTCTTTTGCATCACCTTCAAAAATGGTTACATACAATCGATCCTTTGGTATGCCATAAACATCAGTGAGCAACTCCCAGCTCCATGCAATCGCTTCCACTTTAAAATAATCACCAAAGCTCCAGTTGCCCAGCATTTCAAACATGGTATGGTGATAGGTATCAACACCCACCTCTTCCAAATCATTATGCTTACCGCTCACACGCAAACATTTCTGTGTATCAGCAATACGTGGATGCTCCGGTTTTTTATTACCTAAGAAGTAATCCTTAAACTGGTTCATTCCCGCATTGGTAAAGAGCAATGTGGGGTCATTCTTCACCACAATAGGGGCACTGGGCACTATTTGGTGCTGTTTACCGGCAAAAAAGTCTAAAAACTTCTGACGTATTTCGGCTGCTGTCATCATCATAGAAAAAAGGGTTTGGGTTGATTTTTGCTAAGGAAGGGACTATATTTGTCAGCCTTCAAAAATC
>JBKCJY010000015.1:0-4951 GCA_046301455.1 Chitinophagaceae bacterium
AATAAACATACTTTTCTTTTCCCTGCATTTTCAGGAGACGGAGGTGCAGTTGGTTTAGCGGCAAATGTTGGGGCACAGCAATTTGCTTATGCATCATCTCAACTTGGTACAATCAGAAGAGCATCACTTCCAAACTTTAGCTCAAGTACGTTAATTAGGCCTACAGGACTTACAGCCAATCCTGGCGGTGGATTTGGTGAATTTGTAACAATATTTAAATTAAACCCCAGCAATACAGAAGATTTGTATTATGTAAATTTTGGTCGTTTATTCAGAACTACAAACGCTTCTACAGTAACATCTTCTACAGGATGGTCAGAACTTACCGGAATAGCGGCTGCTGTTGACCCAACAATTAATCCAGGCACGGGAAGATACATTCGTGCACTGGCATTTAGCTGGGGGCCTTATCAGGCATCTCATGCAATGTATATTGGCACTACTGACGGACGCATTTTCAGATTTGATAATCCCCGCAATGCATTAGCTGGTACAGCTCCTGTAAACATCAGCATTCCCGGTTTACCCAGTGGTGCCAACATCCAGGATATTGCAGTAAACCCCAATGATGATAATGAAATTATGGCCGTAGTATCCAACTACGAAATCAGCAACGCCAATGTTGTGAGTGTGTGGTGGACAAACAATGCAAAAAGTGCAACACCCACCTGGCGAAATGCTGAAGGCGACTTACTTACTTCTGTTTCTGCAAGAAGCTGTGCTATTGTTGTAAAACGTGATGGAAGTAATAACCCGGTTACTGAATATTATGTTGGTACATCAGTTGGTTTATTCAGTGCCATCAACATCGGCCCCACTTTAATTGGTGCAGGTAGTGTTACATGGTTTAGAGAAGGCGCAACTGTAATGGGTATGCCAGTAGTACAATCACTCGCTTATCGCCCTGTTGATAATGTACTATTGGTAGGTACACATGGTAATGGTATGTATTTTACTTATCTGGGAACTCCTAATTATACACCTAATAGCCCAACTCCTGTAAGCAATACCGTTTTGAATGATAAAAACTTTATCAATGCCGTGTTCCCAACTGTAAGCAATGGCAGAGTTGATTTCAGAATTGGTAATTTGTACAGTATCAAACGCATGAATGTACAGTTGTACAGTGCCAATGGAGCATTGGTTTATAACAATGCCATGGGTTATCAAAACGGATCAGTGGATCTTAACAGGCTCAGCCGGGGAACGTATGTACTGAGTATTACAAGTGATGATGGCAAGTATAAACATCTGCAAAAAATTATAAGAAATTAAAATTGATTACAGCTTATAAAAAACAATCCCGCCATTTGAGCGGGATTGTTTTTTAACAGAGTATTTTATTTCGGAGTACGCTTTTTGTAGTCTTACAAATAAACCAGGTATATGAAAAAGTATGTTGCGTTTACTGTTGTATTACTTCTTGCTGCTTGTTCGTTATTTGCACAAAGCAATAAAGCTGTGCAATTGTATGCATATGAACAGCATATTTTACCTGGCAAAAAAACATCACCTATAAAATCAAAAGAAACATACAGGCTTTATATTACTTATCCATCAAAACAAATGCTCACAGTTACAGGTGTTTGGATTAAATCCAATTACTATCGTTTTGAAACAAATACAGTAACTCAAAAACCTGTCGTATATTATTCAGGAATTAAGAAGGACACACTTGTACCTCCAACAAGAAACCGCATTACAGAAATAACAAAAATGAAAATGCAGCAACCGGCTCCACGCCCATCTTCTGTATTGGGACAATTGCTTTCTGCCAATGAAGTAGTGGTAGCCTATATGCTTAACGGAAAAGAGTATTTTGCTGTAGTTAAAACTTTAAAACTGCTGGAACCATTCGCAGCATTGTAAACATTTAAATTGCTTCGTAAATAACAGCAGCACCCTGCCCCACTCCAACACACATAGTTGCCAATCCATATTTACTCTTCCTTCTTTTCATTTCATGTAAAAGAGTGGTTGATATTCTTACACCACTGCAACCCAACGGATGACCAATAGCAATTGCGCCACCGTTTACATTTACCTTTTGTACATCCAATCCCAAATCATGAATACAGGCAAGACTTTGTGATGCAAATGCTTCATTAAGCTCAATCAAATCCAAATCAGCAACAGATATGCCTGCACGCTGCAATGCTTTCGTTGTGGCAGGTACAGGACCTACACCCATTATAGAAGGATCAACACCTGCAACAGCGATTGATTTAATTTGTGCAACAGGTTGTAAATTGAATTTCTTTATTGCTTCTTCACTTGCCAGCAACATGGCTGCTGCACCATCATTGATACCGCTTGAATTACCTGCAGTAACACTACCATCTTTTGCAAAAGCAGGTTTTAGTTTTGCCAACTGTTCAACAGATGCTTTGCGTGGATGTTCATCAGTACTGATGAGTTTTACTTCTTTTCCCTGAACTACTTCAATGCCAACAATCTCATCCTTCCATTTATCAGCAGCCAAAGCAGCAGCATATTTTTCCTGGCTTTCAAAGGCAAAAGCATCTTGTGCCTCACGTGAAATGTTCCATTGTTTCGCTACATTTTCTGCAGTTTGGCCCATGCTATATGGATGATAGAGCTCAGAAAGTTTGGAATTGATAAAACGCCAGCCAAGCGTTGTATCATAGATTTCTGCTTTACGTCCGAATGCTTCTGTTTGTTTGGGCATTACAAAAGGTGCACGGCTCATGCTTTCTACACCACCAGCTATGTACAAATCGCCATCACCATTTCTAATGGCTCTTGACGCATCCATAATAGCCTGCAACCCGCTTGCACACAAACGATTAACAGTAGAGCCGGCAACAGTAGCTGGTAAGCCTGCAAGTAATGCTGCCATACGTGCTACGTTTCGATTATCTTCTCCGCTTTGATTTGCTGCACCTGCAATAACATCTTCAATGGCGTTTATATCAATCGACGCATTGCGTTGAATAAGTGCTTTGATGACATGTGCCAGCAAATCATCAGGTCTTACGGTTGCTAAGGCACCGCCATATTTGCCGATGGGTGTTCGGATAGAATCAATAATGTAAACAGGTTTCATATGTGCAAGTAAATTGCTCAAAAGTAAAGAACTCAGGCCAATCAGCTAATGCTTTGTACATTTGCCCCATGAAAGTAGCGAACGAGCGAAACATCCGCCACTTAAGTCTTGAAGAAATCACAGATTACTTTCAAAGCATTGGCGAAAAGAAATTCAGGGCCCAACAGGTATATGAATGGCTCTGGCAAAAACATGCACACAGCTTTGCTGATATGACCAATCTCAGCAAAGAACTCCGTCAAAAGCTGGGCGAAACATTTACATTACCTGCACTTACAGTGGATGCCACGCAATATTCTGCTGATGGCACAGTAAAGTCGAGATTCCGGACCCATGAAGGACATTTGGTGGAAGGTGTACTCATACCAACTGATGAACGCAAAACCGCCTGCGTATCTTCTCAGATTGGATGTTCTCTCAGTTGTAAGTTTTGCGCAACAGGGTATATTGACAGAAAACGTAACCTTACTTACGATGAAATTTATGATGAAGTAGTGCTCATTAATCAACAAAGCGAACGGGTATATGAAAAGAAATTGACCAACATCGTTTTCATGGGTATGGGCGAACCCTTACTCAATTATAAAAACGTATTGAAAAGTATTGAACGTATTACATCGCCCGATGGATTGGGTATGAGTCCAAGACGCATCACCGTTTCGACTGCAGGTGTGGCCAAACAAATTAAACAGTTGGGCGACGATGA
The DNA here is from genome assembly GCA_046301455.1 of Chitinophagaceae bacterium. Taxonomy (GTDB): domain Bacteria; phylum Bacteroidota; class Bacteroidia; order Chitinophagales; family Chitinophagaceae; genus Lacibacter. The sequence continues at coordinate 3,774 of JBKCJY010000015.1, forward strand.
AGTGAAGTTTAAACTCGCATTAAGTTTACATGCAGCTAATGATGAGAAGCGTCATGAAATTATGCCCATCAATGATACCAATAATATCAAATCACTGGTTGAAGCGTTAAATCACTTTTATAAAAAAACAGGAAATGAAATCACCTTTGAATACATCCTGTTTAAAGATTTTAATGACAGTTTGAAAGATGCAGATGAATTGATTAAGCTTTACCGTCAGGTACCGGCTGATCTCATCAACATTATTGAATACAACCCCATTGATATGGCAACTTATCAAAAACCTGAGGAAAAAGTTACAGATGCTTTTATGCACTATCTTGAACGTAATAAAGTGAATGCAAGATTGAGGAGAAGCAGAGGTAAAGATATTGATGCAGCCTGCGGTCAACTGGCAAATAAAGAAGTTTTAAATTAAACAGTTATTCAGTTATTGATTTCTAAAACTATTACATGTTTGAACAATCAAGTAAATAATCAGTAACACGATTATAAATCCTGTTGCAAAACAGCAAAACAAAACAAATGGCAAACAGTTATTTCAACAAATTCGGCAAAGACAAATCAAACGCTCAAAAGAAAGAAGAGTTCCGCCAGGAAAAGAAAAAAGTAAGAGCAGAAAAGAACGCTTACTTTGAAGAGAAGAAAAAAAAGGAAATAAGCTTACGACCTCAATCTTCCCATTTCAAAAAAACAACTAGCGCAGCAATAGAAAAAAAAGCACCCCCTCCTGTTACGTTTAAAAAGGATACAGTTGAAGGTGAAATGCCTTTGAATAAATATTTGGCCCATTGCGGTGTGTGCAGCAGAAGAGATGCGGTTGAACTAATTAAATCAGGCAAAGTAAAAGTTAATGGCAAACTCATTACAGAGCCCGGACATAAGGTAACTGACAAAGACGATGTAAACTTTAACGGCAAGCGTGTTTTTGTACAAAAGGAGTTGGTTTATATCCTACTTAACAAACCAAAAGATTATATCACCACAAGTGAAGACCCGCAGGGAAGAAAAACAATTATGGATTTGGTGAAAGGTGTACCTACACAACGTATTTATCCTGTTGGCAGATTGGATCGTAATACCACAGGTGTGCTGTTGTTAACCAATGATGGTGAACTCACTCAAAAATTATCGCACCCAAGTTTCCAGGTAAAAAAAGTTTATGAAGTAACATTGGA
>JBKCJY010000016.1:0-4684 GCA_046301455.1 Chitinophagaceae bacterium
TATTTTCAGTTTGATCCATATTCATTTTTAAAGGCCGCCAAAGATACCGAAATGAGGGTGGAATACGGTTGAAAAGATGGGTTTATTTAGGCTGTTTTTTCAACAGAAAATGAGGGTTTGTGGATAAGAAAATGAGCCTTGAGTTTACGGAGTGGATTTAGGTAAATAGCTGATAGCCGATAGTGGTTAGACAATAGTGAATAGTAAAAGAACGCTTAAATGATGTTTAACTATAAAGGGAACGATGAAATCCTGAAGGTTTTGGGGAGCAAAAACGACCTCTTGTGTGTACTCCATTTTGTTACAAAAAAATCACCACACATTGGTGGGGCATCCCATTTTGGAGCGATATTTTTTTGCTCCGGAACCACCTCCACTAAATCCACCACCGCCACCAGAAAGTCGATAACTGAATGTAAAGCCCATGAAATAATAATTGTCTTTAGCAGGTCCGCCACGAACAAGTCCCAGACCTGTGGGATAAGGGTCAGTTGTATGGCCGGGAAGTTCTGGAGTACGAAAAGCCATTTGTACCGCCAAAGGTCCACGTTGTGAAAGTAATGTAGCCTGATCAATATAAGTGGTACTTACATCATCCATATAATCAGTAAACGTTTTTCGATAACTAATTTCTGCACCTACTCCTATCTTATCAGTCAATTTCATGCGCACACCCACACCAAATGGTATGGCAAATTGTGTGAGGTTGTAAGTGGGTTTGTTTGTGCCGGTAAGTCCCTGCCCTTCTGTAGATAATGGTCGAAGAAATGTTTTTTGACCGCCAGCACTCACAGGTGCATACGCATAAGGATTGAAATGAAACACAGCCACACCACCCATTACGTAAGGAGAAAAAACTCTATCCTGCATACCGAGAAAATGAAATTCTGCAGCTGCATGACCTTCCCAGATGTTTGTTGCAAAGCTGAGGTTCCGTAAACGACGCTGTTCATTTGACTGATATTTATCCTGTGCATTTACCTGTGCAAAATGAATACCGGCACGCAGCATTAATTTATTGCTGAACTCATAGCTAACACCTGCTCCAATGGTGAACAAAGCCTGGTCAAGGGTGATGCTTTTACTCTGCAAATCGCCCGCATAGTTAGCAGCACCTCCAAACAGATTGATATGAAGATCCTGAGCTGATACACTCAAACTAAAAATTACTAAGGCTAGAGTAGATCTTACTTTCATAACAAATGATAAACAAAAATAACGCCATAAACCGTGAGATGAACATCGTTTAGCCGATTCTTTTAAACAGGACTGCTTTTTTACCGTTCATTCTGTTTTGTGCGAATCAAGGTGGTATCAAGCGGTGAGCAGTTACAAAAGATATTTTAAAACTTAATTATTTGTGTATTTGGTATTACATTGCTGCACCTAAAACGATTGCCATGAATACCGGAAACGGACAATACTATCCCTCCTATCTTCAATTAGAAAAAATATTAGATGCACAAGAGCCTTTAAGTTTTGCTGAAGGCCAAACACCGGCACATGATGAAATGCTTTTTATCATTATTCATCAGGCTTATGAATTATGGTTTAAACAAATATTATTTGAACTGGACTTTGTAAAAAAAGTGTTCAGCAAAGAACATGTAGATGATAACAGTGAGGATTTGAACCTTTGTCGCCACCGGCTGCAACGTGTAGTTCGTATTCTTGAATTACTCAACCAGCAGATAACGGTTTTAAATACCATGACGCCTCTTGATTTTTTAGAGTTTAGAAATTTGCTCACTCCTGCTTCCGGTTTTCAGAGTAAACAATTCAGGTTGATTGAAGCAACACTGGGTTTGCAAATGGAAAAGCGTCATCATCATGATTATTACAAACGAACCAACGAAGGTGGTTTTGATAAAAAGGATTTTGAAGCCATTGAATCTACAGAACATGCGGAAAGTATTTTGCTATTAGTAAACCGATGGTTGGAACGAATGCCTTTTTTTGATGAGAAGTTCTGGAAAGATTATCAACCGTTGAACAATGAAAAAAAAGTGCCGCATGCTTTTTGGAATGATTACCGCTCTTTGTATGAAATGAGTTTAACCGAAAGGGAATTGCACAAGCTTAAAGATTTTGACAACCAGTTTCTTGATGAACTGCATGTAGAAGGAACGATGAGCGATGCTGCCATGCGGAGTGCTTTGTTCATTATGCTGTATCGTGACTTTCCCGTTTTTCAAACTTCTTTTCAAATACTTGATACATTGATTGAAATTGATCATTGGCTGGCGGGATGGCGTCATAAACATTATGTAATGGTGCGGCGTATGATTGGTATGCGGGTGGGCACGGGCAACACTACAGGCGCTGGTTATCTGGAAGGCGCTGTGCAGCAGCATTATATTTTTAAAGAGCTGGCTTCACTTTCAACGTATTTGATTGAGCGCAGAAAATTGCCAAAGCTGCCTGATGAACTTATTAAAGTATTGGGATTTGTTAGCTAGAAGATTGTAAGAATCGAAAGTGTAAAGAAGTGATTGTGTAGGATTCTAATTTGATTTATAAAAAAAGAAGGTGTAATTTTTACACCTTCTTTTTTTTATGACTGTTAATTTTATCTCAATAACTATAAACCGCATAACCCCATGGCGCCAATACAAACTGCTGGCCATCTGTTAACTTTTCTTTTTTGCCGGCAAACACATTCTCTACTTCACCACTAAAATTTCCTTTTATAGTTACTGTTTGAGGTGCAGCCGATAAATTGAGCACCACCAAAACTTTTCTTCCGTTCTTTTCTCTCATATATGCATATACAGCATCATCATTGGATGAAACTAATTTGGTATAAGAAGCATCAACTGCCAATGCAGGATTACTTTTTCTTAAGCCCAATAATGTTTTATAAAATGCTGCACGTTCAAATTTTGCAAATGCAATCGTGTCTTTATAAAAAAATGAAATTGAATCAAGGAAGGGTTCTTCCTGTCCGCTGTAAATTAAAGGCAAGGTATTTTTCCATGTTTGGCTCAGTACTGCAAACGGTGCATGAACAGCACCGGGCATAGTTGCATAGTCGGCTTTGTTCCAACTGTTTTCATCATGGTTGCTGGTGAAATACATTTTAATAGCTCCGGGGTCAAACGTTTCTGCCTGTTTGTGCAATACAGAGTCTAAGGATTTTGCACTCGCCTCTCCTTTTGCTACTTTTTTCATCTTTGCAAAACCATCCCATCCATAACTGGCATTAAAGCCTGCATCATGAATCCATGCCACATCTGCTTCGGCCAGCATAAAAATGTTAGGCTTTGTTTTTTTGAGTTCGGCAATGCAATGTTGCCAAAAACTGCGGGGTACTTCGCTGGCCACATCACAACGGAAGCCATCTATATTTGTTTGTGTTAACCAAAACTTCATTGCACTGATCATACTGTCGTGCAACACGGGGTTATCATAATTCAAATCTCTTGTATCACTCCAGTCAAATGCAAAAGCAAAGGATCCGTCTGCTTTTTTCACGAAAAAATCAGGATTACTTTGCATCCAGCGGTTATCAGCTCCTGTGTGATTAGCCACCCAGTCAGTTATGACTTTAAAGCCCATTTCATGTGCTTTGTTTACTAAGTTTTTCCAATCTTCCAATGTGCCGAATTCAGGATTCACTGCGGTATAATCTTTAACAGCATAATAGCTTCCCAGTTTTCCTTTACGGTCTACTTCACTGATGGGTGTAATGGGCATAAACCAAAGTATCTCTACGCCCATTTCTTTTAAACGGGGTAAATGAGCTTCAAAAGCTTTGAATGTTCCTTCGGGTGTGTACTGCCGCACATTTACTTCATAAATATTTGACTGGCTGATGTAGGAAGGATAAGCAGAAGTTTCTGTTTCTTTTTTCGCTTCTTCCTTTGGCATGAGTTTACAACTGGTTAATAGCATTGCAACTGCAAGTATTGCAAATGCGCTTTTTTGTAGGGTCATAATCAAAAATTTGTGGCGGTAATTTATAAAAGTTTTCCCGTTCAGTAATTAAAAATTCCTGTTTAATCATTTAACATGGCCTTTGAGCTTATTTTTTCCTAACTTTTTTGAAACAAACACTTCCATGAAAAGAATTTTACTGTTTATTCCTGCATTTGTTTTTTTTCAACTGCAATCAAAAGCTGCAAATCACACAATCACAGCATCAGGTCTTACTTATTCGCCCAGTACGCTTACTGTAAATGTGGGTGATGTTGTTACTTTTAATGTTGATTTTCTTTTTCACCCAACATATCAGGTATCACAAACTTCCTGGAACAATAATGATCTCACACAATTACCGGGAGGTTTTAATTTTGGAAGTGGCAGTTCTGGCGTATTAAATATTACAGCCGGCATGGCTGGCACAACAATTTATTACATATGTGCTGCACATGTATTTAGTGGCATGAAAGGAACAATAACTGTAAATGTAATAGCATCTGTTAGCGAAAACAGAATAAGAGATTTTAATTTCACAGTTTTCCCCAATCCGGTTACCAGTAACTCTTTACTCAACATCAGTACAAAAAATGCAGGAAGAACAACGATTACCATGTTTGATGTAAATGGTAAAATGGTTCAAAAGCTTATGGATAGGAATTTGCAACCCGGAGAAATTACATTGCCTTTTAATGCTGCCACACTTCAAAAAGGAACTTATTTCATACTCATGCGCACCAATGAAGGCACACTAAAAAAACAAATA
>JBKCJY010000017.1:0-5287 GCA_046301455.1 Chitinophagaceae bacterium
TGACAATTTGTTTTTAGTAAAACGAAAAGGGAAGAAATACAGTTTTGAAAAACAGAAATATTAAGAACCACTGCCCGTTTTTTTCTTAACAGGTGTTGCGGTTTTTTTAGGGGGAGTATTTATTTTTTGCTTGTTTATATCCAATGCCTCTGGCACAGGTGCTTCACCATCTTTCAATTTAAAGTCAAACACTTTATCTATATGCTGCCATTGCCCGTTCTTCCATTCAAAACCTTCATAGTCACCATCGGGTATTAATGTATATTTTTTTTGCGGCTCATTACTTTCTGAAATTAAATGATCAAAAATAATGATGCCCGCTTCTTCATCATACTGCACTCTTGCCCTTGCATCTTTTTTATATTCCAGTAAATAGCGATTAACCGGAGGCTTGGGAACAGAGTCTTTTGCAAATGTGAAAACATTGGAGCGGCCAAAGACCGGCGCACCCATTTCATCAAACCAAAGTACATCCAGCCACTTGCGGGTGGTACGTATATTGTTTTCATCATAGCCAAACAATGTATAAAACTTACGGCCTTCATGTTCTTTCATTACAATGCGGTAGTACACTGCCCCAATCCATCCCATATTGTTGGCAATGGTATCAACAGGTGCCTGTGTAAACTCACTCACATCTCGTAAAGGAAACAATCGTAAACTCCCATCCTTTGTTTTCATTTGAATAAAGCCACGCTGGCGGCAGTAGTTATCATCTTTTACAACCTGCCAGGTAAATATGCGAAATACACTGTCCTCACTGTACAGCCGTGAAATACTTTGTAAAGAATCAAAAGAAAATTGAAAAGAGTGCTGTTTGAGCAATGCACGCACCATGATTTTAGTGAAGGAGCTGTCGCTTCTAAAACGTACGGCTGCACTCTGGTCATTCACAATGCTAAACGCCAATTTTTTTAATGAGTCTTGGCGAAGACGAAAATCCTTTAGTTCAGCAGGGGTTAATTGCTGGGCCTGCAATTGCAGGGCAATGGTTGTAAGAATAATGATAAGTACCGGTTTCATTCGATTCATAAACTCCATTGACGGTAGATTTATTGTGTTGGCTGCATCTGTTCCAGCGCCTGAGCAAATGCTAACAAATTTTTATACTCAGCATCCACTGTTGAAGCATCAGGAATACCATCTGTACGGGTAGGAATATAAACAGTAAAAGCTCCGATATTCCGGCCAAACCACATATCACCGGCCATATTTCCTACCATGATGCTTTTGTTCAAATTAATCTCCGGAAAATCTGCCTGTGCCTGTAACGCCATACCACTGTTGGGTTTTCTGTTGATGTCCTTATTATCAGTTGATGTACAGTAATAAGCTTTATCAATTCTGCCTCCGCCTTCTTCTACTTTGAGCATCATGTTTTCAGTAATCAAATCCAGTGTTTGCTGGGTCATTAATCCACGGCCCACACCACGTTGATTGCTCACAACAATTATCCGTTGAAATTTGGTTGCTAAAAGTTTTAATGCTTCAATACATCCATCAGTGAACATAAACTCTTCCCAGCTTTTGATATAGTCATCAATTACATCTGTATTGATAACACCGTCACGGTCGAGAAACAAGGTCCAGGTTTTATCGATAGCTGGTAATTGATTGGGTGGAATGGAATGATGGTTCATATTAAGCAAGTTCAGTTTGAGCACGTTCATAATCTTCAGGAATGCCGATATCAATAAAATAACCGTCACTTACACAGCCACAGAATTTCCGTTCATTATAAAATTGCTCTAAGTATTCTTTTTCAAATGAAAATATTTCAGGCAACTCTTCTTTTAAAAATGAAACTGTATTGAGTGCATATACACCGCCATTGATCAATCCTGCATCGTAATACTGTTTTTCTTTAAAGCTGGTAATTCTGTTTTGATCGTTCATTTCAACTACACCATACCGTTCAAATTGCTTCATGGGTTTGAGTGATAGTGTGCAATCAGCCTGTTGTTGAAAATGTGCTTCGCTCAATTTATTTAAATCCACTTTAAACATGGTATCACCATTCAATACAAACACATTTTTTTCTTTACTTAATCCGGCTGCCAATTTGATTGCTCCACCTGTACCTAATGGTTGATTTTCTACAACGAAGAGAATATTTATATGCTGATAATTCTGTTGCATAAAATCAATAATGGCTTCACGCTTATAACCAACAGAAAATATAAAATGTGTAATGCCCTGTTGCAGCAGTTCATCCATCACATACTTTAGAAACGGATGTCCGGCAACGGGTGCCATACATTTGGGTAATTCACTTACTACAGAACGCAATCTTGTACCCAAACCGCCTGCTAATATGATGGCTGTTGAAATCATTAAGAACCGAAGTATTGTTCTTCAACCAACTGGCAAATGATATGACCAAGCATAATATGACTTTCCTGTATACGGGGCGTGTCTTTTGAAGGAACATTGAACAGGTAATCACTCATGTCTTTCATTTGTCCACCTGTTTCACCTGTAAAGGCAATGGTGATCATTCCTTTTTCTTTTGCCACTTTAAATGCTTCAATAATATTTTTTGAGTTGCCTGAAGTAGATAATCCAATCAATACATCACCTTTATGTCCGAGCCCTTTCACCAATCTTGCATATACCACATCATAACTATAATCATTAGCCACTGCGGTGAGATAGCTGGTGTTTACATGCAGAGCTTCAGCAGGTAATGCATCTCTGTCTGTATAAAAACGACCGCTGAATTCTGCTGCCAGGTGTTGCGCATCAGCCGCACTACCACCATTGCCGCAAAACAAAACTTTATTTCCGTTTTTAAATGCAGTGGTGATGAGTTGAGAAACTTTTTCCAGTTGCTGAATCATCGATTCATCAGCTAAGATATTTTGCTTTACGCTGATGCTTGCACTGATGATGGATTTAATTTTATCGCTCATACTGCAAAAGTAATGGATTGATACTTTGTTTTAAAGATTGATACGGGAAACCAACGATGCCATGAAAAACCGAACTATGAAGTGAGTGAAATCCCGAAGTTTCCTTCGGAATTTCGCTTCGCTCAACAAGTGACGATAACCTTAGTATATAGCCGACAACAAAATATCAATTCACCGTCCAGCTTGTTAATCCCTGTTTGGTAAATTGATAGGTTCTGAAGCGACCGCCCAGTTGCTGCAACGCATCCATCACACGGAAACGTGCAATGCCGGGGCAATAAAAAATCATAAAACCACCGCCGCCTGCACCAGAGATTTTTCCTCCGGTAGCACCTGCAGCTTTAGCAGCATCATACAATTTTTCAATGTGACTGTTGGAAATATTGGCCGCCATTTTTCTTTTTTGCTGAAAACCAAAATCCAGAATTTCTCCAATCGTATGCAGTTCACCTTTCAATAGTGCTTCCTTCATCATACGTGCCTGTTCTTTTAATTGATGCATGGCTTCAATGCTCTGTACATTTTTTGAAGAAACATTTTTTTGCTGTTCTTTGATGATGGATGCACTCTCACGGCTGGTATCAGTAAAATAGAGGAGGAGATTGTGCTCCAACTCATTAAGGTATTCCTGCTTGATACGCAATGGATTTACAACTACTTTATCATCTGCATAAAACTCCATAAAATTTACACCACCAAAAGTGGCTGCATATTGATCCTGCTTACCACCGGCGAGTTGCAAATCATTTCGCTCAATATCAAAAGCATAACGTGCCAAATCGTATTCACCTAAAGGCAGCCGTAACATTTCAGCAAAAGCGCCAAGAACGGCAACCACCAGTGTTGATGATGTTCCCAATCCACTGCCTGCAGGTGCATCAACAAAAGTTGACAAACGAAAACCTTTGTATGGAATGCCATAATCTTTTTGAATGCGGTTGTAAACACCTTTAAGTAAATCTAAAGTACCATTGATTGGAAGTGATTTGCTGAATGGATGAACTTCTGTTTCGTTTCTATCCAGCGCCTGCAAAATAATTTGCTCTTCATTAATAATCTCTATGCTTGCATGTGCATACAAAGAAATGGTAGCATTGAGGATGGCACCGCCAAATTCATCACTGTATGGGCTTACATCAGTACCACCACCGGCAAGACCAATTCTTAATGGAGCTTTGCTTCTGAAAATCATAGAAGCGAAAATAAGTAATTACTGATTGTAACCGGCCAATGAAAGAATAGCGTTGGTAATATTACTCCATGCGTATTTCTTTTTTTCTTCCTGCAGGCCGGGGATAAATTTATCAGTACCTTCTTCCTGCATTTGCAGCATGGTTTTAGCAATCGCATCAGCATTGGATTCGCAGACCAATCCCACTTTTTGATGCGGAACCAAGGCAGGCAGGCCGCCCACATTGGTAACAATCATGGGCACTTCAAAATGATAGGCGAGGGGAGTAACACCGCTTTGTGTTGCATTACGGTAAGGCTGCACTACTGCGTCAGCAGCACAGAGAAAATATTTTACTTCACTATCTGGAATAAAATCAGTTTTTAAAATAAGTTGTTCATTGATGTTTAATTGTTGAATTAACTCATCATATTGTTTGCGATCTTCATAAAACTCACCAGCAATAAGTACTTTAAAGTTTTTACTTTTTTCTTTTAATTTATGCACTGCTTCCAGCAACAGATCTAATCCTTTGTACTTGCGGATGAATCCGAAGAATAAAAACACAAATTCATTTTCTGAAATTTGCAGATGCTTTCTTGCTTCTGATTTATTTATTTTTTCACCAAAATTATCATAGAGCGGATGAGGAACAAATTGAGCAGGTACAGATGGTGCAAAAACTTTTAAATCAGCCATTACTTTTTCACTCATTGTTACAAAACCATCTATGGGTTTTACAAAATAGCGGGTGAAGGGTGCATCGCCTACACGTTTTTCATGCGGAATGATATTATCTGCAATGCAAATGATTTTGGTATGTTTATTTTTCTTAACGCTTCTCAATATCGTTCCCAATGCCGGCCCCATGAACGGAAGCCAATAACGAACAACAATTACATCAGGCTTTGCATTTTTTAATTCAGTGCCAACTCTTAACCAGTTAAGCGGATTGACAGAGTTGATTTTTACCTGAATATTTAAATCATTTGGTTTGGGCTCAGAAGAAAATTGTGTTGTACCCGGAAAGAGAAAACCGGGATATTGCAATGAAAATGTATAGATGGTTACAGTGTGACCTTCATTTTGAAACTGTCGGGCAAGACGTTCATTGTAAGATGCAAGACCACCTCGAAGAGGATGAGCAGGGCCGATGATTACGATATTTTTGGAGGATAGAGGCACTGATGAAACTGATTAAGCT
>JBKCJY010000018.1:0-21302 GCA_046301455.1 Chitinophagaceae bacterium
TTTTTTGGCAAACACATTGAGTTTAATATCCACATCATTTGAAATAGTATTACGACCTCCTACCCCAAAATCTCTCCGCTTTATTTTGAACGAACCTGTGAATCGTATGCCGCCGTTTTCAGACACGGCTTTAAATGGAAAACTGATTTCTTTTGTAACACCTTTAATTGAGAGCCGGGCAAACATCACATAATACCCGGGAGTTACAGACTTTGCAATTTTACTACTTGTTACCCTGATTTGAGGAAATGCTGACACATCAAAATAATCTTTACCACGCAAATGCTTATCCCTTGTACCGTTGCTGGTATTAATTGTTGAAGCATCAACCGATATATCAAAATTGCATTCAGAAAGATTTTTTTCATCAAAGAAAATCGTTCCCTTTAATCCCTTCAAACTTCCATCTACATCAAAACCGAGATTGGCAATTATAAATTTAACTGCACCAGTTTCATCAACTGGATTGTAATTTTGTGCAGTTATCGAATCGCTAACTGCACATACTGCAAGGATAAATACGACAACATACTTCTTCATAATAAAATTTATTTTAACTCTGCCGAACCAAATAAAACACTAAACTGCTGGCACCAGATAAGTGCAAATTTATATTGTGCAAAATCCGGCATACCACTGATGTCATACACCTGCTGACCATTTGTTGATTTAAGATTTCCTAGGCTGATGAAGGCAAAAGCACCTGTAGTAGTTGCAAGATAAACTCTTAAATCAGGGCCATTACTGCTGTTAAAGTTCTTAAACACTAATTTTTTTTGATTATTGTCGTTTATAATTTCTACAGTTCCGTTTACTGTGTAACTGTTTGCACCTGAAAAATTTCCCTTAACCAAAACAGTTGCATTGGGGTTAATAGTGTCATTGATAATTTCATTTGAAGCTTTTTCTTTTTTGCAGGAAGCAAGGAGAGCTAAAAGGATAACTGCTGAAAATATTATCTTCATAAACAAATAATTTGATAATTAACGAAGTTGATAACGAATACCTATCAATAATGCACTTACTTTATTTCTGAAACGGTCATTTGGTTCAGGAACTTGCTGCACATTAGTGGCAGTAGTGTATTCAGTAAACAAGAGCTGATACCCCAGCTTGGCACTCCATTTTTTATTAAATGAATAAGTGGCGAAGAGTTCAGAGTTCAATGTGCCTAAATCATTATCACTGATGAGCAATGCATTAAAACCAGTTGGCTTGGCTGTGGTATTGGTAACAGTTGTACCATTTACATACTTCGCCTGCTTTTCACCTCCAAATGAAAAACCAATGGCATCAATATTAAATCCTACTATGAGTTTTGAAGTAATTTTATAACCAAGATTAATTGAAAGGTTCAACGCATTCATCGAAGGCGATGCCATCAGTAATGAATCAAGGTTTGCATTTATATTTTCCTTAAACAAAATGCCCGGACCAGTGGAGCCACTTGTAATTTTAGCAGGAGCAGTAACAAAATACTGATTACTACCTAAATAAGATGTAAATCTTGCGCCTGCACCAATTGAAAATTTTTGCTTTTTGCCCAAATGCCAATTGTGTATATACGATGCTGACACAGAACCCTGAGAACTTCCAATAGAGCCCGACAAATCAAGTAACTGTACTTTGTTTGTTTTTGTTTGTGAAAAAGCAGCAGCGCTTATTAACATCAGAAAAATTGAAATGAATTTTGTTTTCATTGCTTTGGTTTTAGTTATTATTAAAAAATTAAATCAGTTTCGCTTTTTTAAATCTAACAGCAATTGCTGCCTGTAAATCACAGCAACTATAAAACTGCTGACAAATACAATCAATGCATAAGCAAACAACAAACCACGATCTCCTTTCACTTCAATTCCCAGTTTTGTAAGATGAAAGAATATAGCACCGCTCATCAGCCCCATTGCCAGCACAGCTCCATACGCTGTGTTGCGTGGCCAAAGAATTAGAATAGAAGCTACGAGTTCCATCGCTCCTGTGCCGTAACGACCCCATGGTTCCATTCCCAATGTTGAAAAAATATAAATAGATTCTTCAGCACCTGTAAACTTGAAATATAATGTTTGCACCATAAAATAAGCTGCGGCAATTTTGAGCACCCAAACAGCAATTGATTTTAAATTCATATTAGTTGATTTAAATGTTTAATTGTTTTTGAAGGTTGGCCATTTTACATTGGCTGAATCAATATACACTTGCCTGTTTTTATCCCATGAATCTTTAACTTTTAGATTGTAGTTGAAATAAAGTTTGTTATTGATGATGGCCCAAGTGTCAGGTTGTGTTGGTGCTTTGTAACCACGTGATGCACCATAAGCACACCACCCACCGTATTGTGGTTCATATTGCTGTGGTGATTTTTTAAATGCCTCCAAATTGGCGGCCGAAACAAAGAGCCATTTTACATTTTTCCATTCTGTTACAAATACTGAATCGCCTTTTACTTGTTTTTGATTGTAAAACTCCACTACATCATATCCGTTTAATGCAATTCCGGAGGGAGCGAAGACTTCAGTTTTTTGTGCTGATGCTGTAAAACCAGCAAGCAGTATTAAAACTGTTATGAGCGGGCTGACTAAGTTTTTCATAGATTATAAAATTTTTTCCAATTAACATCAGCTTTTGCTTTAAGATTTGCTTCATCTTTATTCCACTTGGGCAAAGTATTATTGAAAAATTTATTATAAAACAGATAAAGCCTACCGTTGATAATTTTAAATGTGCCGGGGTCAAAATCTACTTTCTCCCCTGTTTCACCCATAGCATACGCACACCAGCCTCCATATTGCGGTTCATATTTAGTAGGATTTTTCTTAAATTCTTCTTTATTCTCAATTGTTGAGAAATAATATTTTACCCCTTGGAAAACAACTGCATTTTTAGCTTTTCCTTTCATTGCTTTGTTTTGTGTAAAGTAAGCAACCGCATCATAACATTTTATGGCAACACCATTATCAAGATTAAATTGTTTTTGACGTTGGGCATCCTGAGCATATGCAGTAGAAGCAAGCAATACGAACATGAAGAAGATAAATTGTTTCATTTTTTTTGATTTGATGAAACAAATGTAGATTGGATGTATCCCGCAGCCTGTCAGCTATATGACACCTACCAGCTTTTGCAGACTTTTAACAGAAGGGACTTTAATGATTTGGCGTGTTACTGTAAGCAAACCCTCTGCTTCCATTTCATTAAGCATAGTAGTAACAGTTTGGCGGCTGCTTGCAATCAATTGTGCAATATCTTCATGCGTAAGAAAGTTCTGAATCACAAATGTATCGCCATCAGTTGTTTCGCCTTCTTCCTTTGAAAGCATGATTAAGAAGTTGATGAGTCTTGTACGCACATCTTTGTTAAGCAAATTAAGCAAGCGGTTTTGAAAACGATGCAGTTTCAATCCTACCTGTTTGCTAAAATGAAAGGCAAGCTCGGGTTTCTTTTTAAGTAGTTGTTCAAAATCTTCAATATTAAAGGCGCATAGCGATACATCAGATTTATAGGCCTGTGCAAATTCGCCATTTAGATTATTGCGTTCTAAAGTAAACTGGCCAAACACTTCCCCTTCACGCACAATTTCTTTAATAACTTCTTTTCCCTCATTATCAATATGACCAATCTTGATAGTACCGCCTTTTAAAAAATAAAGTTTATTGTGATTATGGCTGTCAAAATAAATATATTCCCCTTTTGGTGTTTCTATAAAATGATGAACAAGATTCAACTGCTCATACTCTTCGTCAGTAATATGAGACCACAAATTATAATTTCGGATTAAAAGAAATTTCTGGTCGACACTCATAGTTTAATATTACATCCAATTTAATCAAATTTCGCTAACAGTTTAAAATGCTTCTGTGATGCTTTCATAAAATCATATCCTTTTTTAAATTCCCAATAAGGAAAGCCATTCCGATGATTGAATTTGCTAATATTATACAAAGCTTCCCAGTGTTTTAAAATTTCACGGTAGGCATCTAAAAGTTTCATATTGCAATCGTAGATATGATTCGGTTCCGCACCGCTGCCATTGTACTCCAGAATCATGAAATTTTTACCTGCCTTCAAATCAGCAATGCTGGTGGTTTTAATATCATATCTGCCGTAATAAAAATGTTTAGAATACAAACTCAACTCGTCAAATACCTTGACAAGCTGTTTATCAATTTCATTGTGCAGGTTGGTAAAATGCGCCCCACGGTTGTGATTGCCAGCATAAGACAAATAAAAGATATGGTCTTTTTCAACTACACGTTCAAAACGATGACCATGGCGGTGCTGCATTTCTTCATAGCGGTGTTTAGCACGTGGATGATTTTGTATAAGCTGTTCCAATGTAGAAGCTCCATCTCCCACCACATGTAGTAACTCTTTCAAAATAAATCCGCTCACGGTGCCAGTTTGTGCTGATGGATGACGGTAATAAAACACACTCACTTCCACAGGTAATTCAATCAAATCCTGTACAATATATTCAACAGGTATGCGCTCATGATATTTTTTTAACTGCTCTTCAGTGTCAATCTTCCTGAACAGAATTCCTTTCATACCCACATCAGGCTTCACAATAAAAGGATAAGTAAAACCAGCATTTGCAAGCCGCTGCTTCACTTCTTCAAAAGCCAAATCATGCATAATATAAATGGTGCGTGGCACCGTATGCGGCGGCAACTGGTCATACATTTCTTTTTTCCCTTCGCCCTCAAAACCTCCAAATGCTATGGTAGGATTGGATGGTGTAAAAAACCAAACAGCTCTGCTCCGTAACATATACCCGATCCATACAAAGCCCAAAGGAAAATACAGTACAGCGAAAGGCCATAATTCCCAATTGGTCAATCGTTCAAAAAATTTCTTAAGCATGAAGGTCAAAGATAAATGCTGCATCAATAAGTGAAACAACTATTACGATTTTAAATCATTTGCCATAGTTTTGAAAAAAATAGATTGTATGCGTGTTCCTTCAATGGCTGAAATCATGGCAAATGGTGAAACGATTGATGTATTGTTTTGGGTGGGCTGTGCAGGAAGTTTTGACCAACGTGCACAAAAGATAACCAAAGCCTTTGCCACTATTTTAGATAAAGCAGGAATGAAGTTTGCCATTCTCGGCAAAGAAGAAATGTGCACAGGTGACCCAGCACGCCGTGCAGGCAATGAATTTTTGTTTCAGATGATGGCGTATAACAACATACAGGTATTAAATAATTACGGCATTAAAAAAATTGTTACCACATGCCCGCATTGTTTTAATACGTTGAAAAATGAATATCCAGCGCTGGGTGGAAATTATGAAGTCATTCATCACACCACGTTGTTACAACAGTTAATTGATGAGGGTAAAGTAAAGATGAAAGAAGGCGGTAGTTTTAAAGGAAAGAAAATTACCTATCACGATAGCTGTTATTTAGGCCGTGCCAATAATATCTACGAAGCGCCACGCAAAGTGCTGGAAGCATTGGATGCAGAGCTTGTAGAAATGAAACGTTGTCGTACAAATGGTCTCTGCTGTGGGGCGGGCGGGGCACAAATGTTTAAGGAAGAAGAAAAAGGAAACACACGTGTAAACTGGGAGCGCACCAATGAAGCTGTTGCTACAGGTGCAGCTATTATTGCTGCTGCCTGTCCGTTTTGCAACACCATGATGACTGACGGTGTAAAGGTGGCAGAGAAAGAAGAAAGCACACAGGTGCTGGATATTGCAGAAATTGTTGCTGCCTCTTTATAAAACACGTTTAAATTTACCTTATCAACCATCAGCAATGAAACAATTGCTTCATCACCTTAACTGGAAAAACTTTTTACAACGCACCCTGTTGTTCTTTTTGGTATTTCTCATTATTCGCATATTAGTGGATGCAGTAGAAGGAAATTTTTCAATGAACCGCATTTTGCAGCAAAGCATCATCCGTTATTCAATATTTGCAATGGTGCTGGGTTTACTTGACAGTGAAACATGGTTTGGCAAAAAAACAGAAACAGGCAAAGAGCAAGCTCCCATAGATTTTCCTAACACAACTGCCGCATTATTACATTATGCCAGCCTGGCCTTTTTCATGTCTTTGCTTTGCGGTGTCATTCTCACCTTCTTTTTTCTCATCCGTTGGGTAGTGAGCAAAATGAGTGATGAACAGCCCGTGAGCTTTTTTCCCAACCTCGGTATTTATATATTGGTTATAGCCGTTATTGGAGTTTGCTTTGCAGGCTATGATGCATGGCGAAATTATCATCGCAATAAAAAAGGCAAAGACTAGGTGTTACCGGTGCAGGTGCATACGATGAAGCGTATTTGCATCGCACTCGAATACTTTCTGTTTTTCATCACAACACCCTAAGTTCATCATCATCGCTTTCTGTATCCTTCTCCTTTGCGTGGGAATAAATAATATAAGGTGACTTCACCCCCTCCGGCATTCCCACTCCACAGCTTATCTTTGCAACATGAATCTTTCCTACACACATTTGCTACCCGCCGATTTTGCTGCTGATTCCCGTGTTTGGGTTTATCAAAGCAGTCGCCTTTTTTCTATGGGCGAAGCATTGCAAATTGAAGACCTGCTCAATCATTTTGTGGCAGGCTGGAAAAGTCATGGCACCCCGGTAAAAGGATTCGGCACTTTGTTCTTTGGTCAGTTCATAATATTAATGGCCGACGAAAATGCCACAGGTGTGAGTGGTTGCAGTACCGACAGCAGTGTGCGTCTTATTAAAGAAATTGAGCAATTATATAAGGTAACCATGTTTGACCGTCAAAACCTGGCCTTTATTATAAAGGACAAAGTACAACTGCTGCCCATGAGCCAGTTGCAATATGCTTTGGGTAATGGCTTCCTCTCGGCTGATACCATATATTATAATAACCTCGTGCAAACAAAACAGGAACTGGAAAACAACTGGATGATTCCAATAAAAGAAAGCTGGCTTGCCAAAAAGTTGAATTTAACGGCACACAGCACGAATTAAAAAACCATTCATCCTAACAACCAGTTTGGGTAGTACAATTCATCTACAAAAAACTACCGTTCACCTGCTGTTTAACACAGCTTGTAAGGAGTGGAATTCTGTTAACGTTTTATTCAATCCTTCCATCCTCTTTTACTCCCTTTCGGCCTAAAAACCATTATACTTTTGTGTTGTAGATGTAACAAAATAATGAGTGCTGCGTCTACTATATTGTAAGTTCTTTGATGAAAAACAAAATGCTCCGACAGGCTGAACTGTCAAAAAATACACAATTTTCAAAATTTATTGAAAATTTGTTTTTTACTTACTCAACCTGTCGTATCTTTGCAACGCAAATCAAAAGGTGCCCTCAACACCTAATCTAAGACCTGGTTATTTCAAACCCCGCCTTAGTCAGTTTACTTCGACTCAATCCCTGTTAAACTGCAAAAAGTTAAAAAAGGGCGCCGAAAAACAAAAGATTCGAAACCAAAACAAAGGCTTGATGCCGGTAAAATGAAAATAATACCACTCATCAAGTTATAGAGCCAAACAAGGTATTATGTATTGCACAGTACCTGCTCTTGATAGTATCTTTGTTATGTCAATGAGATTAAAAGCCCCGAAAGGGACAACATAAAAAACTAAAAAACTCAAACAATGAGAACAAATTTAAAAGTGAACTCCGAAACTAACGGGACACTCAAAATGAAAAAAGAAAACTTGCTCCGCAGCTTTTTTGCTGTAATGGTTCTGAGTTTGATTTCAATGGTAGGTATGAGTTTTTCTACTACTAATGATACAACACGTGCAAATGACACAGTAGTAAAAAATGTATTCGTATCAGTAGTATCTGATGAAAACGGAACTATTACCCTTATTTCACCAGCTACTAATTTAAGCATTCGCAGAGCTGATATGGTGATGGATGCCAATTTCAGAATGAGCGAAGCGAGAAACCGCAAAATGGCTGTTGCTTTTGGTAAAATGATCGCTGAAGAAGCAAACGCTGCTGACGTGCAAATGAGCGAAAACTTGAACCGCAGTGTTTTGGTAAGCCAGTTTAACCAAGTTATTAGCGCTGATGTGCAAAATGCAGATGTGCAAATGGATGAACTGATGAATGATGAAGCTGAGGTAAAAGCAAAAACTTTGGCTTTCAAAAGCAGCTTAATCAATCAAATAACTACAGCAGACGAAGGAATGGATTTGATGCTGAACATAAGCACTATCAAAAACGTAAAACCTTCAGTAGCTGAAGAAGCTGATAAAAAAATGGATGCCCTAATGAGCGTTAAAAACATCAGCCCAAAAGTTGATACTGATGCAGATGCAGCGATGGACTTGCTCATCAACAAACAATAAATTTTCGCATACATATCCAGTTGGTTTAGGTTACGGGGTTGATTTCTATCAACCCTTTCTTTTTTCCTAAAATCAATTTAAGAAGAAGGGTTTTGGATGAATGGCTTGCTTCCTTTACGAACCCAATCGTATATTCGTCCTTCAATTTTTAATTATGAAATATTTCAACGCTCTTATTCTGGCTTTTCTTTTCTGTACCGCAGCATCGGCTCAGCAAACAGTTAACGAAGCCATCATTGATGTAACCATAAACATGACATTTCCTGAAAGCGATTTACCACCCGCACCTGAAGGTGCACAGGTAATGCGTTTTGGTGATGGCGAAATCAAATCAAAAATGTTTGTAAAGAACGGGAACATGAAGATGGAAACGGATATGGGCATGGGTAAGAGTTATACCTTTTATACTGCCGAAAATAAAACCACCACAACGCTCATGGAAATCATGGGCCGCAAAATGGGTTTTTATTCCAATGAGGAAGATATTAAGAAGATGATTGCGGCCGATACGAATCAAAAAAAGATACAGGCATTTAAACCCGAAGTGTTTATTGAATACCTCAGTGAAAGCAAATCCATTGCAGGCATTACCTGCTATAAAGCTGTGATTCGTTATAAAAATTCCAAAGGTGAAGAAAAGCAGCAGGACGTGTGGTACACCTCTGATTTTAAAATGGGTGAAGAATTTAAATTGAGTTCTATGATTAGAGGTGATGTGCCTGGTCTTAACAAACTCAAAGGTTTTCCAATGGAAATGGAAATCGTTCGCCAAAACGGTATGAAGATGCATTATGTTGTTAAGAAAGTTGATTTGAATGCAAAGATTGATGATAAAACTTTTGTTATTCCTTCAGGCTATGATTTAAAACCACAGAGTGAAATGATGCGTGGCGGTAACGGCAACATGCAGTTTAGAATTGGAGGTTAAACTCAGTAAAAAAATATTTTTATTAAAGCTCCGCAAATTGCGGAGCTTTTTTATTGCAGCAGCTTTTTGTTAAAGATGTGATAACAGTTGTAAGTTCATCAACCAAATAAATGATCCGTTGTTGAAACTGCTTAAACTATCTTTTATGAAACTATATCAACTCTCTTTCATTATTGCCGCCCTTGTATTTTCCTTTACCTCCTGCACCGTTGTTCGTCAGGGTGAAGTAGGTGTAAAACGAAAAGTAGGTAAATTGGAACAAACCGTTTATCAGCCCGGTGCTGTTGGCTTCAATCCATTTACCACTACCGTATTAAAAGTATCTGTACAAACAGAAAATGTAGAAGTAACATTGGACCTTCCGTCTAAATAAGGACTCACTATTCGTTCTCAAATTTCCATTCTCTATCACATTGAACCTAACCAGGTGCCTTCTATTTTACAAAATATTGGGTTGGGTTATGAAAACACAGTAATCCTTTCTGTATTTCGCTCAGCCGCTGCTGATGTAACGGCCAGGTATATGGCCAAAGAAATGCACACCAGCCAACGTGCCGTAATTGAGCAGGAAATCAAGGATGCTATGAGTAAGCTTCTGCAACCACGTGGCTTTGTGGTAGAAGCAGTTTTACTTAAAAGTATACAGTTGCCTGCCGGATTAACAGGAGCTATTCAATCAAAAATGGAAGCAGAGCAGCAGGCGCAACAAATGGAATTTATTCTGCAGCGTGAACGCCAGGAAGCGGAACGTAAAAAAATTGAAGCGGAAGGTTTACGGGATGCACAAAAAATTATTTCAGAAGGCTTAAATGAATTTTTCATCAAATGGAAGAGCCTGGAGGTATTTAAAGAATTATCAAAATCACCGGGAGCTAAAGTGATTATTACAGACGGTAAAACGCCATTGCTTATTGACCCAAGTGATAATAAGAAATAAAGTCTTTTTCATGTTGGTTGTTTTAAGACAAAGCCCTGCCTTTCAAGGCGGGGCTAATTTTTAGCAAAAACTTCCGGTTTTTTGAGTGCAATAAAAACATCAGTCATGGTTCATAAACCCCGGAGGTTTAATTCTTTTCTGATACCTTACTTTTGCACACTAAGATTGAACTATGAGCATTCAGCAACAGATACAGCAGGCAGCAATAAAAGCATTGGAAAATTTGTATGGCAAAACATTTACCGCCAAAGATTTTCAAATCAACAAAACAAAACCTGAGTTTGAAGGTGATTATACAATTGTGCTTTTCAGCTTGCTCAAACCGTTGGGCAAAAGTCCCGATGCGTTGGGTAACGAACTCGGCAATTCTTTAATCCAACATAACACCAATCTTTTTTCTTCTTTCAATATCATCAAAGGGTTTTTGAATTTAGTTGTGAGTGATGCATACTGGACAAATGTGCTCACCAAAAATTACAATGATGTGTGTTTTGGCAAAGGCGAATTAAAACATAGAAAGGTAATGGTAGAATATTCAAGCCCCAATACCAACAAGCCTTTGCATCTTGGTCATTTACGCAATAATTTTCTGGGATGGAGTATAGCTGAAATTTATAAAGCCAGCGGTTATGACATTGCCAAAACCTGTATTGTAAACGATCGTGGCATTCATATCTGTAAAAGTATGATTGCATGGCAACTGTTTGCCAACGGTGCTACACCGCAAAGCACACACTCTAAAGGAGACCATTTTGTAGGTAATTATTATGTGAAGTTTAACGATGAGTATAAAAAGCAGATAGAAGATTTAATTGCTGGCGGAATGGATAAAGCCACTGCTGAAAAAGAAGCGCCCATTATGAAAGCAACACAGCAAATGCTTTTAGATTGGGAAGCAGGCAAGCCCGAAGTAATTCAATTGTGGAAAGAAATGAATAGTTGGGTTTACGCAGGCTTTGAAGAAACATACAACCGAATCGGTTCTGACTTTGATAAGATTTACTATGAAAGCAATACCTATCTGCTTGGTAAAAAAACAGTGGAAGAAGGTTTGCAAAAAAATGTGTTTATACAAAAAGAAGATGGCAGCGTTTGGATTGATTTAACAGCTGAAGGACTTGATGAAAAAATTGTACAGCGGAAAGACGGAACTTCTGTTTACATCACACAGGATATTGGACTGGCTCAGCAGAAATATGAAGAATACAAAATGGATGAAAGCATTTATGTGATAGGAGACGAACAAAACTACCATATGAAAGTGCTACAACTCATCTGCAAAAAATTAGGATTGCCATATGCAGATGGAATCCATCATTTAAGTTACGGGATGGTAGAACTACCCACGGGTAAAATGAAAAGCCGTGAAGGAACCGTTGTAGATGCTGATGATTTGCTGGATGAAATGGAAAGAGTAGCCCGACAAAAAACAGAAGAGCTGGGCAAAGTAAAAGATTTTACGGCTGATGAATTAAAGGAACTGTACAAAACACTCAGTTTGGGTGCATTGAAATATTACCTACTGCGTGTGGATCCGAAGAAGAAAATGATTTTTAATCCTGAAGAATCAATAGACTTTCATGGGCATACGGGGCCATTTATTCAATACACACATGCAAGAATCAAATCCATTTTAAGAAAAGAAAAGGCACAGGGAAACAACATACAGGATTCAAGTCTTTTAAACCTTGAAAAAGATTTGTTGATTGAATTAGAAAATTTTTCATCTGTTGTTGAACAGGCTTGCAAAGAACATGATCCTTCGCACATTGCCAATTATGTTTACAATCTGGCAAAAACATTCAATTCTTTTTATACTGAACATTCTGTTATGAATGCAGAGTCGCCAGATAAAAAACAATTACGTTTATTGATTTGTGAGTTTACAGCGAATGTGATTGCCAGTGCTATGCAGCTTCTGGGAATAAAAGTTCCTGAGAGGATGTAGCTTTTGAGAGGCGATACTTTTTCAAAAAAGTGTCCCCTTTAAAAATCGCCTTTAAATATCATCAATCAATATTCAATCTTACACCAAACACTCCTCTCCTTCCCATCATTGGTGCATAATTGTAAGATGGATCAAAGGTGTAACCAAAAGGATTATTTACAGCATCATTTATATGTTTATCAAATGGATCAAAAGGGCGCATGATGGGGTCACGTGGTAAAAAGTTGAGGATGTTTTGTATACCGGCCATCAACTCCAATCGTCCTTTAATTTTTTTTGTGAGTTGTAAGTTGAGTAATGAATAAAATGGTGAATACTCAGGGCGAAAATCATGGGGCAGTACAGGTAATCGCATAGGCCCTTGTGTACGACCTGTGAAATCAATCGTCATTCTTAATTTACTGAAGGTATAACCCACGCCATAATTAGCGGTGAAGTTGGGTGCAAATACCTGCTGTTGCTTGATTTTATTTTCATCAGTAAAGGAAACATCCATCACAGTGGCACCTGCATTGATTCGAAGACCGCTTTTGTTATTATAATCAATTGTTGCCGAAACACCTTTTGAAACAGCAAAGCCTTTTAGGTTATCATAAATAATCAAATTAGGGTCAGTAAAATAATCAGCAATTATGCGGTTGGTGAAATGCGTATAAAATCCATTCACATCTATATTTAATAATCCGCCTGCTAAATGATAATGCGAAGCCCAATTGAGGTTTGCATTCCAACTGCGTTCGGGTTTCAATTCATTTTTTAACACTACAGTTCTGGCACCAGTGAGCGCTGCATGGTCTTCAGTAAATAAATTCACCAAACGGAAACCATTCCCTGCTGTTAAACGAATCGTTTGATTTTCTGCTGCACGAAACTTGGCACTGATTCTCGGCGCAAAAACATTGCCCTGCAAATTGTTGTATTCATAACGCACTCCGCTGAGCAATGTAAAATCGGGATGAAGATTCCATTCATCCTGCACAAACAGTCCGATATTTTTTGTAACAGATGGTTTATTGCTGCCGTCTGTTCTTTGTGTAGCAGGCGATTCATCATCATACCAATTGTAACGGAAGGGAACACCCACCATCAACTGGTGATTACCAATCTCTTTATTCCATCGCAACTGTGCAAACGCTACATGTTGCTTACCCAAATAAAACGTATTACCATAGTAAGAATCCTGATGATGATAGTTGTACGAATATTCAGCCAGCAATTTTTCTGTGCCTACTTTAATTCCATAATTGCCCAGCAATTCCAAACGATTGGTGTAAATACTTTCGCCATATACTTCCTCACCACCACGAAACGATTTATTCCATTGCATTTCACCACCCCATCTGTCTTCATAAACATAACGCCATGCAAGCGAAGCTGGCAGGTTTTCTTTTCGTTTAAAACTCCATTTATTAAAGACAGAAATTCTGTTTTGCAATGTTACATCCGTAAAATTATCAGCATTTACATCCCATTTTTTATTGAAGGCGAAATGGTTTACACCAATTAATGTGCTTGCTTTCTTAAACGAAAGATTGGCAAACACATCTGTATTCAACTCACCATAGGTAGAAATTGTATTGGCAAATCCTGTTTGGTTTTTACCAGCCGGATCCTTGGTTATAATATTCACCAATCCAGCCACTGCTTCATTGCCATACAATGTGGATGCAGGGCCTTTCACTACTTCCACCCGTTTGATGATAGAATTGGGAATGCCCATAAATCCATACACGGATGAAAGCGAACTTACAATGGGCATTCCATCAATCAACACCATTGTATAAGGGCCTTCCAGTCCATTGATTTGTATAGCGCCTGTGTTACATACATTGCAGGTGATTTGCGGTTGCACACCATTTACCATGCTCAATGCATCAAACAAATTATTATTGGCAGTGCGTTTAAAGAATCGTGCAGGATAACTCTCTACAGGAATAGGACTTGATAAACGGGTAACGCTCCTTAACGTACCGCTTACTACAATTTCCTGCAATTGAAGATTTACAGGCTCGATCGATATTTCAATAAAAGTTTTACCCACATCTACTGAAACAACTTTGGTGCGGTAACCGCTTGCTGAAATATGCAATTGAACCGAACTATCCGCCAGCACCAGCATTTCAAACCGGCCTTTGGCATCGGCTGTTACATTTAGTTTGCTCTTACCTACGTGAATGGATGCAAAAGGAACTGCCTCTTCACTGGCACGATTCATGACTACACCCCGCAATGTTTGCTGTTGTGCAGAAACTTGAAAGGACAATAACAAACAAATTACACTATTCAATAACCACCTGTTCATGTTTTTTAGACTTGTCTAAATTTTTATTTAGACAAATATAGAAAATATTTCAGAAGGGTAAAATCTATTTCAGGCAAATGAGAAAACGATACAACATTAAGAAAGAGATGATCGAAGCAACCGAAGCATTACAAAAAAGGCAATAAGCCCTGCTGTTATAAACACAAGTTGTGGCTCACCGTACAGCCAAATCAATCCCGCTGCTGAACTGGCAATAAATGCAGCTATACTTTGAAAACCTGTATAAAACCCAACTGCTGATGCGTTTTCATTTGAAGGCACAAGTTTTGAAATCCATGCTTTGGCCACGCCTTCAGTAGCAGCCGCAAATAATCCGTATGTAAAAAAGAAAACCAAAAACAAAGCAACAGAGGAACTGAATGCAAAACCAAAATAGGTAACTACATAGAGGAATAAGCCTGCACAAAAAATAAATTTCATTCCCAGTTTATCAGCCAGCTTGCCCAAAGGAAATGCAAACAAGGCAAATACCAAATTGTAAAATATATAAACGCCAATAAGCATCGTATCAGCAACACCCGCTTCTTTCATCTTTAACAGCAGAAACATATCTGAACTGTTAACTAATGCAAATAACAGCAATGCAGTAATCAACTTCTTATAGGATTGATTGGCTTTTTTCCAATAACCAAAAGTTTCATGGAATGGTGGTGCACTTTTTTTTAACTGTTCTGTTTTCTTTTCTTTGAGCAAAAAAGTAATAAGCACAGCAATTAAGCCGGGAACAAATGCAAACAGAAATAAAGTTTTGTATTGAGCAGGATAGAAATACAAGAACAATAAAGCCAATAGTGGGCCTGTTACTGCACCAAACGTATCCATCATTTTGTGAAATCCAAAAACAGAGGCTTTATTATAAGCAGTTGCTTCAGCATTGAGCATAGCATCTCTTGGTGCTGTACGCATGCCCTTGCCCAGCCGGTCAACAAACCTGCTACTGAACACCACAAACCAATATGATGAAATAGCAAGCAAAGGTTTTGAAACGGCACTGAGGATATAACCCACTTGTACAAAAGGTAACCGTTTACCGTTTGCATCACTCCACCTGCCGAAATAACTTTTACCCAAACCAGCCACTGCTTCAGCAAAACCTTCCAATACACCAATAAACAATACAGAATACCCAACGGATTTTAAATAAACAGGCATAACAGGATACAACATTTCACTGGCCACATCTGTAAAGAGACTTACGATTGAAATGAGCCAAACTGTTTTGCTGATTATTTTATTGGAGAACATAATGCTCATAAAACTAAGCATATAAAAAGGGTTCAGATACTATCCAAACCCTTTTTATATTTTAAAGTCGCCTGCTCAGAAATTACTACCTACAACAACTCTTCTTCCTGAATAAAGAAACCACAAACAATAATATTTTCTTCACCATCACTTAAACGCATTTAAAAAGTAATATTCAAAACTCAGAAATACAGAACGGTCGGCCATGCGGTGTGCATTGCCAGAGAGTTGAAAACGTCCGCCAAAATTAACCCGTGCTTTGCTGTTGAAAATGAATTGCAACGCAGGAGCAATATCTAAAAATCCAACACTCATATCCGTATTGCGCTGCCCAAGAAATTCGCAATACAAATTTATATTGGTTTGTTTGATGCTTTCATAATTGCGGGGAAAGAGTAAATAGCCCATTGACAAATTGTATTGCACGGCTTCATTACTAAAGCCACGAAAGAATTCAATTTTGTTGATACGCTCTAACTGTCGCACATAAGAAATACCGCCAGATACTGCAAACTTGTTTACCAACTGTGTACCCACAGCACCTATTTGAAATCCGCTGTTATCGCCATCCAAATTGAACTCCTGGTACACTAATGGATTATTACTCCATGAGCCTTGCGCAAAAACCGCAGCACGAAAATGTTTATGTGCCGCATCATTACTGTAAAAACGATACTTGGCATACAACCGTGCACTTTCAAAAGCCATATTGTTTTGAAAAAACATATTGGAAAAACTGGCGCCACCTGCCACCATCAGATTTTTAGTAATGCCCGCCTGCAACTCTGGGCTAATACGAAACTCACGGTTTAAGTTGTGATAGGATTCCATGCTTTTGGTGCTGAGCTTAGCTACCAATGCTTTAGCAGGAATATTAGAAGCAGGATTTGTAAATACATAAAGCTCCTGCCCTTGTGCACACAATTGTAAAAACAATAAACCGAAAATGGAAATTAAACGAAGCATAATGAAAAAAGGGTACGCTGCAAGCGTACCCATAATTTAAATGGTTACATTAAAAACTCTTGTACCTGCATCAACACCAAGGTTCTTTCCTTCAGTACCAGCTTTTTCAGTTTTCAGCACTTCACTTTTACTGAGCGTTGTAAATTTCTTTGCATCTTTAAGCGGAACAAAAAATTTATTGATGATTTGAAATTTCTGTTCACCATTCAGCACCTGTTCTTTAACTGATACAAAGTGAAACACCTGTCCGCCAAGTAATACCAGTGCATCATTTTTTACTTTCACTTCTTTAAAGTCGGCAGTTACGGTGAGCATGCCCACACTAAAACCGGCATTTTCCACTTTTTTACGAATCACATCAAAATCAACTGTTGCACCTTCTTTGAATTTCAATTCGTAGCTGGTGTTTTTTAAATCTACATCCACGCTTTCAACAAACGGAATGGTCTTGAGTGATTTGGTAATGGCATTACTGCACATGGCACAGGTTAAACCCAAAGCCTGCAGTTTCGCTGTTTTAAACTGCGCATGCACAGAAACAGTAAAACATAAAAGCAATGCAATGATTAAATATTTCATAATAAAATTTTGATGATAAGAAAATCGTTGCGGCGGCTGCGCCGCCGCAACGATTTTCATTACTTATGACTGCACTTTCCTTCTTCGCCTTTGCAACAATCCATTTTTGCAACACCATCTTTCTTACAGCAGCTGCCTTCTTTATCACATTTCATATCTGCACAGCATCCGCCTTTTTCTGCACACTTACCATCTTTGCAGCAATCGCTTTTGCCTTCCATTTTTTTGCAGCATTCTTTGCCACCTGCACATTTGCCATCTTTCATGCAGCAGGCACCAGCAACTTTACCATCTTTCTTGCAGCATTGGCCTTCTTTATCACATTTCATATCTGCACAGCATCCGCCTTTTTCCGCACACTTACCATCTTTGCAGCAGTCACCTTTACCTTCCATTTTTTTGCAGCATTCCATAGTACCTGTGCACTTGCCGTCTTTTACACAGCATGCTTCTTTTTCACCTTTATCACCCTTTTCATTTACATTATTCTTACGGTCATACTTGCAGCATTCATGCAAGCCATCATAAGCTGCATCAGGAGCAGTGTACTTTACATTATCATAACCTGCATTGGCAATCCCTTTCTGAATTTTTTCATCATTGGTTTTGCCCGCAGCAAATTTCACTGTGAGCATTTTGCTTTCCATATCCCAATTAGCATAAGTAGCACCACTTGTTTTAGCTGCACCTTCAATCGTTGTTTTACACATACCACAGTTGCCCCACACTTTAAAAGTGGAGGTTTTTACCGCCGTATTTTTAGCAACAGTTTGTGCATTGCTTATACCTGCAAATAAAAACAGGCATGCAAATAAAATTTGAAACTTTTTCATATTTATGAGTTTATAGTTTTTAAAAAATGTTTTGTTTACGAGCTTTTGTGCCCCTATCATCGTTCCTTGCGTCGCACACATCCTAGCCAGTGCATATAGCGTCAACAATTCAAACTGTTTTAATAAATAGCTATGTTAAGAATTGTATGGTCTGTGCGAAGCAGTTTCTCCGCCCAAATCTTGGTCGGAGGTGGAGTGGGTTAAATCCTGAAAACATTTATTGCCAAATACACTCTATTAAGCGCTGGCGGAGGAGGAGAAAAATAATTTGTATAAGGTTCAATCGTTTGTCCCTGTTCATTTATTTGCAAAGAAATTTCAACAACAGGCACACCTATAGAAACAGATTGAATAAGTTCAGGGAGATTGGTGGTTTGTTGTGAATCAGTAAGTTTTACAAATTGTGTTTCATCGGTACAGCAATGGTTGTCAGTTTTATTCATTCCGCATTTGCTGCATTCACCATCATTATGGTCTTTTTCTTGACCAAATGTTACGGATGAAATTTTGCCCATACAATAATGAATGTTCATTGCTAACCCACTGCTCACAGTGAGGTAAAGCATCGAAATTATCAATATGAGTACTTTTTTTACCACTGCTGCAAAGATAGCATACCATTTCCGATAAGGCAATATCTAAAAATGTGATTTTAGTTAACAAAGCCCCAATAGATGCCAAATCGGATGAAAAGTCCCGGCATGGGCTGTGTTGGAGTGGCCAAATTGTTATTATAAAAGCCAAAAGCCGGACTTATTTGAACGGCATTGAGGTTTTCAGCTCTAATAAACCAGTACATACTTCTGATGCGGAAATGCAAAAATGCACTGATATCAGGCAGGTTGCGGATGGTAGTATCGTTCTGCAAATAAAACTGTCCCAGCACAGGCGAATATCCATCTGCTTTAAATGCAGTATGGTAACGCACTTCCAAGCCCGTACTTAGGTTCAGGTTTTTAAAAAATTTACCTTCATAAGCAAGCCTGTTTCGTGTAAAAACAAGCGGAAGATTTACAGGGGCATTTGGTGTTGCCTGTTGCACAAAAGCCTCAGCATACCAGTTCCATTTTTTACTGATGCGGAATTTCTTTTGTGCAAATAACTGCAGCACATTAAAGAGGGTACTTTCCTGCTCAGCCTGGAATGTGTTTTTAAAATATATATAGTTGCCAGCTAAAAAATAATTGGCACCAAAACTCAGTTGCTTTTGTGGTAAATCATATTGTACACCGGCAATGGTGGTGTTTTCTTTATTAAAATCAGTATTGCCAATGTTGAGTTTTTTAAAATTACTCCGGTCATCATGTACAAAAGAAGGTGTGCGGTTTACATTTGAAAAACGGAGTGTGAGTATCCCTGTTTTTCTTCCTATCAATCTGCTTAAAGCTGCATTCACCTGGTAATCGCCAATATATTCGCCGGCTGAGAAAAAAGTACCGGCCAGTTCCATATCCCATTTTTTATTGCGGGTTCTGTTTCTGTATTCGCCTTTGAGGTAGAGGTTGCTGAAACGTGTTGTGTTTACTCCAAAATCAGCACTGAGGTTTTGAACACCGGCAGCAACTTTTAAAAATTGCTGTTGATTTTTACTGTCGGGGAAAGAATACAATGCAAACTCATTATCAATGATCTGCCAAAAATCACGAATACCAAATTTGGAAGGAAGATTGGTGAGTCCGTATAATTTCCTGTAGCCCGCTGTATCAACTGTTGCATCTAAAAAATCAAATTGATAACGGGTATATTGAAATGTATGCTGAAAACGGAGCCTTGGATAAAACAGATAACTTACTGTTGAGTCAGTAACTACTGAATCTTTTTTACCCACATCATAATGTTGCCGCAACAACCAATTGGTAACATTATACCTGTTGCCCGTATTAATTGTGTTTCCAAACAAAGCCTGCGTACCGCCAACAGTACCACCCAGATTTGTAGGAATACTTAAACGTTGTCCAAATGAAGGCAGGCTATCTAAAAACCGATTGCTTACTATACCTCCGTTTTCATACGCCGCAATTTTATTGGCGGAAAGAACAAAGAATGCACTGTATCTTTTTCGTGGTGCTATGTACCAACTGTTAAATAGATAATTGTTGTGATTGTTAAGCTGGTTACGAAAAACACCCGGTGCGTTGATTAAATTATAGCGAAAAGAAAAGTTCCAGTTATAACGGATGTTTTGGGTATGAAATACTGTAATGTTTTGCTCCTGCCGACTGCCGAGTACATAATTCAATTGTGTAAATGGCCTTGTAGTGTTGTAAAATTTTACATCCTTTAATTTTTGGGTGTATGGATCAAATGCATGCATACCATGATCCCAGCCCGCCTGCATATTGGGAGAAAACAATAACGAACGTGTAGCGCTTCCGGTATTGCCCAGAAAAATATTTGTCCACGGCAGGTACCAGCGTTTGGTAAAATCATTAACGCTGGAATCCATAAAAAAGAAACGTGCCGTATCTAAATAACGAAATGCAATGGTTGCACTGTCTTCAAAGCCGGTGCGGTGCAGTAATGAATCTTTAAACGGCCCACTGCTGCTGCCACCACTTCCAAAACCACCTCTCCCTCCACCCATATTACTAAAACCGCCGGGCATATTTTGCATAAGGTTGCGGCCGCCGCCGGGGCTTGGGCGTTGTGCAACAACCTGCAATGAAGCAATGAGAACTATGACGAAAAAAAGATAACGAATCATGTGTGGTTGTCTTGCTTAAACTACTTGGTCGGTGAATACACCGACCAAGGCAATTACGCTGTAAAAATAGCTCAATTCACTATTTAGCCATGCAAGGGCTTCTTAAAGTTGTTCTACTAAATGTTTTACAATGGCCGTCATCTTGGGTTCAGCGGCAGCAGCAGCTTCCAACACTTCTTCATGCGTAATTACATTTTCCTCTTCACGAATGCCGATATCTGTAATCACACTCATAGCAAAAACAGGAATTTCCATGTGGCGGGCCACAATCACTTCGGGCACAGTGCTCATACCCACTGCATCGGCACCCAGCACATGAATCATTTTATATTCAGCCCTAGTTTCAAATGTGGGACCTGTTACACTTAAATACACACCTTGTTGAACATTGATATTTAATGATGCTGCAATTGCTTTTGCTTTTTTGATGAGTTCTTTATTGTAAGGTTCACTCATATCAGGAAAGCGTGTGCCGAATGCATTTTCATTTTTACCAATCAATGGGTTTACACTAAACTGGCTGATATGATCGGTA
>JBKCJY010000019.1:0-1869 GCA_046301455.1 Chitinophagaceae bacterium
ATAGAAAGCATGAGCAGCAAATCAATTTTTCGTTTTTCATCTTTTTCATTGTTAATGAGCCTTTGTCAACTGTCAATTTTTGTGATTTGTGCTTGTGAAACAAATGCAAGGAGGCAAAAAAGGAATATGGTACAGAGTCGGTTCATAAAGCTTTAGTCTGTAAAGGTACATGTATTACTATTGAAGTGCCTTTGCCGGGAGCTGAGTCAAAATCCACTACGCCTTTTAAAAATCTGATGCGGTTTTGAATATTTTTCAAACCAATGCCTTCATTTTTCCCAGCAGCATTTGTATCAAATCCTTTTCCATCATCTTCTATGGTAATGCTTATGCCATCCGCCTCTTTAAACATGGCAATATCCATATGCGTGGCTTCGGCATGTTTTAATACATTGTTTACGCATTCCTGAATTATCCTGTACAGAATTGTTTCTACATTACCATCAGGCCGTTCGGTAAATCCTTCGCTGTGGAAATTTATTTTCAAAACATCTTTATTAATTTTTGCGGTAAGCTCTTCAACTGCTTCAGCTAATCCTTTGCTCAGCAAAACCTGTGGCATCATACTATGGCTCACTGCACGTACTTCTTTACAGCTATCATCAACCAGTTTTATAATATTTGAAAGTGATTGCTCCTTTTCGTCATTTAATTGTATTGTATTGGAGAAAGAAGAAAGATTCATCCGTGCAGCACTCATCATTTGTCCCACACCATCATGCAAATCTTTGGCAATTCGGCTGCGTTCTTTTTCTTCAGCTTCCAGCACTGCCCTTGCTGCCAGCTCCTGCTGGTTTAAAATTTCAATTTGCATTTTGGCCTGCTGTTTCCATTTATAGCGATTGTATAAAAGTGTACCGATGATGATACTCAGCAGTAATAATCCTATTGTACTATAAAGAAGTTGATTGCGTTTGCGTAAAGTATTTCGCTGTTCCTGAATTTGTTTTTCCTTTTTGGTGGTTTCATAAATAGTACTGATCTCTTCTATCTGCCTTGTTTTTTGCGCATTAAAGATGGAATCTTTCAATTGTGTGTGCCATTTAAAATATTCAAATGCTTCTTTGTATTTACCCATTGTACTGGCAAGCTGGCTCATGCTTTGATAATTGTTGCTCACCAGTTCTTTGTATCCCATTTTATCTCCCAGGAGATTACTCTGGTTAAAATAATATTCAGCCCGGTCATATTTTCCCCAACTGCTGTAGAGGTTACCCAGGTCAGAAAAACTAAGCGTAATGGCAAATGAATCATTTGTTTGTTGTCTGATGGCTAGAGCACGAAGGTTGTAATCTTCTGCTTCTTCATATTTATTCTGAAGCAGATAAACACCCGCTATAAAATTATAACACCAGCCTTTACCTACAGTATCATTTAATTTTTCAGCAATGGAAAGAGATGCCCTGTAACGGCGAAGGGCCTCATCATAATTACCTTCATATTCATATACTACTCCGCTTTCATTTAAAATCATCTGTACACCACTAGAATCTTTTAATGTGCGGAATAACTGCAGAGCCAACTCATAAGTTGCAGCTGCTCTTTTTAAGTCTCTCGACTTTCTGTAAAGTTTAGCAATATCATTTAGTGTATTGGCTGTTTCCTGTTGTTTGTTAAAACGTTCAAATACACCCAATGCAAAATAATAACGTGTTGCTGCTGCTTCATAATCGCCTTTAAAGTAGGATGCAATCCCAATGTTACGGTTGAGGCCGGCAATGACAATAGAGTCTCTATATTGCTCAGCAATTTTTAAACCATCTTCTGATAAACGGATGGTTTCATTAAAACTAACAGTACTCATGCGACCAGTAAGCTGCACATAAGCCTGTAATTTTTGAATAGGAGGAATGGATGAATTGATAACAC
>JBKCJY010000020.1:0-5010 GCA_046301455.1 Chitinophagaceae bacterium
CGCCCAAGTAACCATCATGTGCCTTATTGGAATAATCAAAGAATACTGTATTTTTTATTTCGCCGCCAAGTGTGCATCGTTTCCCGGCAATAGTAGTACCGTAAATTTTAGCTCCCATTTTCACTACTGACTTCTCAAGCAGTGCACAGGAACCACGAATCATTGTGCCTTCCATTAACAATACATCTTTACCAATGTAAACAAATCCATCTGCTGCATTAATTGTACAATACTCTACTACAGCTCCTTCTTCAATAAACACATTAGGCGCATTGACAATATTATTGGTGGAAGAATGCGGGGCAGAAAGACGGTTGCGGGTAATTAATTTAAAATCCAGCTCTATTAGTTGCTGTGCTGCTGTAAAAATATGAAAAGGATAAACCAAAATTGAAAGCTGGTGCGGGTATTCTTTCCATTGAACTTCTTTGCAATCATTTACATCAAAACCATAGGGCAATTGAATGATAGATTTACAAGCAATAACCTGTCCATCTTGCACGTAACCTTCGTTTAACTGTAAGTCCTGAATGAGAAAAGGCAATTGCTCAGCAGGCAATACTCCTGCGTTGATATACAAAAACGCATCCGTTGTTTCTTCAATAGGATGAAGCAGATAATCTTCAGTAAGAATTGCTGTTTCAGTGTTAAGTAACCTGTTCCACCGTTCACGTATAGTGAAGATGCCGGTACGTATTTCCGCAACAGCTCTTATAGCAGTAAACGGGAACAATCCTTTTCTGCAAACTGGGGCATCAAACAATATTGTTTTCATCTCTGATTTCTGTTTAAAATTATCAGTAGCAGATATTCTTCATATTTAAAAGCAGTATCACCAGTCGCATAATTACAGCATTTCTTACTGCTTACTTCATCCACTTCAAATATCAACCAAAACGATGAGTAAAAAAAAATCCCTCTGCTGATGCAAAGGGATTTTACAAAGTATTTCAAAAGCTTAGAAGATATTATATCCAAAACTTACATAGTACAATCCACCGATTTCGGGGTTGGCATAGGCAGTTCTATAATATTTGTTAAGCAGATTGTTGGCACCAATTTTTACAGCATTTTTTGTTTTATTGATGCGGAAAGTAACCTGTGCATCTAATACACCAAAAGCAGCTACACTACCCTGAAGGAATGTTGATTCCCAACGGTCAATTTGTGATTGCCACCTGTACGTTGCAGAAACTCCAATATTTTTACTGATCTTATTATTTGCAACGGAAATGTTGTAACGCCAGGGCGAAGTGTTGAAAAAGGCCAACTGACCGGCAGGCGCATCCTGCAACTCGTTATAAGAAACGTTTCCGCTAAAGCTGAGGTTTTTGTAAACTTTCCAGTCAATGCTTGCACCCCATCCAAATGTTTTTACATTACCCACAGCATTTACAGGCATACCAAATGTGCGTTGGTTGGCAGTACCCGGGTTTTGTACAAGAATAGCCGTAGAAATAAAATCAGAATAAATCGCATAGAATGCATATGCATCAACCAATACTTTTTTAGCCAGTACGCCACGGTAACCCACTTCAAATGAGTTTACATATTCTGGTTTGAATTCTTTGTATTGGAATGCATTTGCAGCTGTTGGTGCAGCACCCTGGCCTCTTGAGAAACGGCCAATAACTGCACTATCCCAAACACGGTTGTTGTCGAAATTGTAGAAATCCCACAAATCTTTCAAACCACCAATCAACATGTTGCTTCTTGTACCCAAAGGCAAATTGATGAATTGGTTTTGTGTTGTGGGGAAGCGATAAGCTTGCTGGTATGATAAACGTATGAAATTATCTTTTGCAACTTTAATAGTAGCAGTAGCTCTTGGTGTAAAGCGGCCTTTAAAGTTTGTGTTTTTATCATAACGGCCCGCAACAGTTACTTTGAGCCAGTCATTAACATCTTTCTGAATTTGTATATAAGCACCTAATTCACTTATACCAATGCGCTTGCCTAATGAATCAGTAAACAAAGTACCTTCGGAGTTCAATGAGAAACGACGGTACAAACCACCTACCTGTACTTCAGCCCA
The DNA here is from genome assembly GCA_046301455.1 of Chitinophagaceae bacterium. Lineage (GTDB taxonomy): Bacteria > Bacteroidota > Bacteroidia > Chitinophagales > Chitinophagaceae > Lacibacter. Next base: position 2,036 of record JBKCJY010000020.1, read on the forward strand.
CTTAATGTTTTTGAAATTGTACATACCGTCTACCACATACATGTCTGTTTTATCAAGGAACTTTGCGCCACCTCTTGAAATTGGAATATTGCGAACCTGATCATAAAGTGCTTTAAAAGCAGGAGAACCAGGTAAAGGACGATTTGCATCAGCTGCAGAACGAGCTAAGAAATGTGCCTGATCTTCTGAGAAGTTTACTCCAGTAAAACCGGGTAATGTACCGCCTCTTGCTGCAGCCCAAGTTCCAATATAAGTTGGAAACCATTGTGTAGCGCTTTCAGAAAAACGCTGCATCATTTGAGAAGACAAAATGGTAGCAGCATAAGAATCACCTGAATTTTCCTGAATAGTATATCCTTTTATAAAAAAGTTATCACCTTTCAACTCCAATTTATACTGACCAATTTGAGCATCTTTTAAAGAGTAACGGTCTGCACCGGTATAAACGGTTGTAGCACTACCCCAGTAACCAACCAATGATAATTCAATATTAGGTTTGATTTTATAATACAAACCTCCGTTGAATTTAATATTATAAGTGTTGTAATCAACCACATCTCTTTCAGCATATCCGGTACGGCTGATAATAGAATCGGAATTTGTAGCAAATAGCTGATTGCTTTGTGAATTTGAAATTGCAGTTGCCTGTGCTCGTGCAATTGCATCTGCCTGCGCAGGAGATGCACCGCCCAAAATTGCCTGTTGGTAAACAGCTGCATATGCCTGCTGAAAAATACTTCCACGAATAGTTGAACGCATGTTTACTATAGGAGGAGTAGAACCAATCTGATCACCGTACACATTCACACCATTATAGTTGGGTTTGTTACGATCGCCAAATACAGTTGTACCATTTACCACATCATAATTTCTCAAGTCATTTGCCTGCCAATCCTGAGCCTGTATATATTGACCGGAAAGTTTAAACGCAAATTTTTCAGAGATCTTTTTACCCCAACGGAAGTTCCAGTCATAATAAGGAGCTGCCGGTCTTTGACGACCATCTGCATGCATTAAACCCTGCTTTACCTGGAAACTTAAACCCTGATATTTAAACGGGTTCTTGCTGTTAATGAGTAAAGTACCGTTCATACCACCACTTCCATAAAGAGCAGAAGATGCGCCTGGAAGCAATTCCACATTATCAACATCCAGTTCAGTTAAACCAACGATGTTGGCAACAGAGAAGTTTAAACCCGGAGCCTGGTTATCCATACCATCTGTAAACTGGTTAAAACGAACGTTACCGCTTCCATTAAAACCACGGGTACCTACAGTACCGAATATCAAACCAGAACGTACAAAGTCAACGCCTTTGAGGTTTTGAACCGCATCGTAAAATGAGGCTTGAGGTGTTTCACGAATTTGAGCAGCACCAATACGTTCAATTGAAACTGGAGATTCAAGGATTCTTGTAGCTACACGGGTAGCAGATACAACAACTTCCTGTCCTAATGCTGCTTTTGTTGCAAGGCTCACCTCAACAAATGCGCCACTTGTAACATTAATTTCCTGGTCTTCAAATCCAACTGAAGAAACAACAAGTGTTGCGGGCAGTTTATCGATCGAGAGCTTAAAATTTCCTTTATCATCAGTAAAGGTACCTCTTGAAGTTCCTTTAACCGATACAGAAACCGCAGAGAGTGTTTCACCCGATACTTTTGATTTTACCGTTCCTGAAATGGTGGTTTGTGCAAAGCCTGCTATGGCAGTGCTTAAAGCAACAACCATCATTGAAACTATTTTGATCATTTTTTTCATAAACAAGTTTTTGATGGGTATTAGTTATGTTGAATGATGGTTAATGCGGCTGGCTGGCTGCTTACCAAGCCCGGAATATTTACACGGGCAATAATGGTATAAATTTTTCCTTCAACCAATCTAAGGCTTGGAAATAAACCAAGTAATCCAGATGCAGGAGCGGTACCAGGGGTACCTGCTATACGTATTCCAATGTTGTAACGACCGCTGTCAAGTGCAGTAAATCTTGTAAGATTTTGGTTTTGAAATGCATCACCAAAATTTCTCAAAGAATAGATAGCTGTATTGCTAAGCGGAGCTGCAACAGTGCCTCCTGTAAAGGTTAAATCAATCGTATCTCTTCTTGGAACTGAAGCGAGAATGTTTGGCGGAATTGTATGCAAAAAACGCACTTTCACTTTGCCTGCTGCAGGAGCACTCAAATCATCTTCCATCAAATGCACTCTGTATAAGGGAGTGAAATCAAAAGCCACAGCAGTATAGCTTTTGCCTGGCAATAAACTTGTAGTGCGGTCATAAATAGTAACTCCATTTGATCCACCCTGGCCGGCTACTGCCAGATTTAATCCAAATGCGCCGGGTTTTACGCCAGCATAAGTGGCAGTAATAAACTGGGCAGCTGAAACTGAAGTTACAGGTGAGCCTGTTGTAACACTTGCTGCACCGTAAATAACATTGGGAATAATAAACTGTCGGTCCCATCTTACATCAACAGCCGGACCGGCAGTTGGTAAAGGACTTGGTGATACCGGAGATGAAACCGCTGCATTGGCAACCAGTAATCTTGCCTGTTGTTTGGCAGGGTCATCTTTTTTATCACAAGCAATAAAAACGGCCGATGCAATAAGCATCATGCCGGCATAAAGGGAGATTTTACTCATAAAGCAGATTTTACTATTAGGGCAAAAATAGGGTTTACGCCCAAATAATATAACATTTCTTTTACATGTTTATTTCCACAGAAGTAGATAAGTAAACCAAGGTAAAAAACAAAGCAAACAACTTGTAAGCTATTTTCGCTGCATGAGCCAGTTTCACTTTAACAACCAAACTAAATTTTACAGCGGCAAAGTACGAGATGTGTACACTATAAGCCCATCTCTTTTAGTAATGGTAGCCAGCGACCGCATCAGCGCTTTTGATGTAATACTCCCCCGCCCAATTCCTTTTAAAGGACAGGTTCTCAACCAGATAGCTGCATATATGCTCAACGC
>JBKCJY010000021.1:0-17848 GCA_046301455.1 Chitinophagaceae bacterium
CGCAAAATGATTGTGAGCAAAACGGAGAAAGAAAGAAGAGAAGCACTCAATGGTTTGTTCAAATTTGTAAAGCAGGATGTAAAAGAAACGCTCAAGGTAATGAACGGTCATCCCGTAACGATTCGTTTGCTCGATCCTCCACTGCATGAGTTTGTACCACATGATAAAGAAAAGTTGCGTCAGCTCAGTAAAGAACTCGGCATTAGTATGGGTATGCTCAACAGACGAGTACTTGCTTTACATGAAAATAATCCAATGCTTGGTCACCGAGGTGTTCGTTTAGGCATCAGCTATCCTGAAATTACAGAGATGCAGGTACGTGCTATTTTAGAAGCTACTGCAGAACTGGTGAAGGCAGGAAAAAAAGCAATGCCTGAAATTATGGTGCCTGTAACAGTGATTGCACATGAACTTCGTCATCAAAAAGAAATTGTTGACAGAGTATATGCTGAAGTATGTGCCAAGTTTAAAATGAAGAAGATACCTTATCTCTATGGTACAATGATAGAAACTCCACGTGCAGCCTTGCGTGCCGATTATATGGCAAAGGTGGCAGACTTCTTCAGCTTTGGTACCAATGACCTCACACAGATGAGTTTTGGTTTCAGCCGTGATGATATTGGAGGCTTCTTACCGAAATATCTGGATTTAAAAATTTTGCCTGATGATCCATTCCAAACAATTGATCAGGACGGAATTGGACAATTGATAAAAGCAGGAACTGAAAATGGCCGCAAAACAAAACCAAATTTGAAAGTTGGTATTTGTGGTGAACACGGAGGTGATCCTGAAAGTGTAAAATTCTGTCACCGTATTGGAATGAACTATGTAAGCTGTTCACCTTTCCGGGTGCCTATTGCAAGATTGGCCGCAGCACAGGCAGCAATAGAAACTCCAAGAAAGAAAAAATAAATGAGCGAATATTGATTATGACCACAAACAATAAGCCACTGAAAAGTGGCTTTGTTGTTCAATATGTAAAAATTTAAATTCTTCTAGTGAACAATTGCCTGAGACTTTAAAAAAACAGTTATACTATAATCTTTCCCATTTTTGATTTTTAAGCGAAATGGTTTTGAGTAATAAAAACCAACCCATCCTGCTTGTATCTTGTGTACCCCTTTTCTTAACAGAAACATTCCATTACTCGTATCTGTAATATCAAATGAAACTTTATCAACTCTAATAAATGCTGGTAATCTTTTTTTTGTAGTTGGATCAATGACTTTTATACTAACTTCGGAATAAACTGACTTGGCATTAGAAATTTCTTTAACTGAAGTCTCAGTAACTATGTACTCTTCTTGCTTTTGACTATAAGTTTTTGTACTTATAACTATTAAAATCAACAAAAGTGTTCTTCCCATATTTTTATAATTAATCATTGATAGATTAATTCTATAAGTATTCAAATTGTCATTTAATCAATTCCCCCAGGCACATGTTCCTGTTTCTTCTTCTTAATGCTTAATTCGTACAAAAAAGAAAGCTGAAAAAAGTTTCTTCCTGTTTCATCATTCAACCGGTAATCGAATTGATACAGGTATCCTGTTTGAATGGCAAGATGGTCGCTCAATTCATAACCACCACCAAGAAAAACACGATTACGTTCAAAATAAGGAGCATTGTTGGTAAAAAAAATTTCATTCCATGCTGCAGCATAAAACGTTCCTGTCTCTAATTTTTTACTGTTGAGCGGAAGAACTGACTGTATTCTGTAACGAAAGCGGTTACGAAAACCGTTAATCGTCCAGCGTTGTTCAGCACGGTAGCGGTGTTCAAATTTAATGCGGTCAAGATTTTGTTTCATACTAAGCTGCAGCCAGGTACGGAACTCATCATTTACCATTGGTGTTTTAAAATTATCACCCTCGGCATAAGTATCATAATTACCTGCACCAGCCTGTAATGCAAAATTATTATTGATGTTATAAGTAGCTCCACCTTTGAATTCATAATAATGAAAATCATCGTAAAATTTTAATGAACGTAACTGCAATTCGCCAAACAAACTCCACTTATCAGTGATGTTTGACTTTACATTAAGCACATTCCAGGTGCCCATTTGAGCATTGGCATTAAAAGCAATTGACAATAAAATAAACAAAGCAAGTTTCCTGATCATACAAATTAACAATAAAGCCACGCTCAAAGCATGGCTTTATTATTTAAACATCTGAATAATTACAAATCCCTGTCTGCATTAAAATTCTGCAACTCATTTGCCACGGCAGTTAAGAATGTAGCACCAAGACTTCCATCAACAATCCGATGATCATAACTCATACTCAGATACATCATGTGGCGAATGGCAATACTGTCGCCTGCAGGAGTTTCAATTACCACCGGACGTTTTTTAATTGCACCCACAGCAAGAATTGCAACCTGTGGCTGATTAATAATGGGCGTACCCATCAAACTTCCAAATGTTCCTACATTGGTCAATGTAAATGTACCGCCGGTTGTATCATCCGCTTTCAGCTTACCGTTTCTTGCAGCATCAGCAAGGTTGTTTACCTGTTTTGTAAGACCAACTAAGTTCAACTGGTCAGCATTCTTAATCACCGGTACAATTAAATTACCGCTGGGCAATGCAGTAGCCATACCAATGTTGATGTCTTTCTTCACGATTATATTGTTGCCATCAAGTGAACTGTTAATCAACGGATATTTTTTGATGCATCGTACTATCGCTTCAATAAACAACGGAGTGAATGTGATTTTTGTTCCCTCACGCTTTTCAAAATCTTTCTTCACCTTATCACGCCACTGTACAAGGTTGGTTACATCAGCTTCAGTAAAACTGGTTACATGCGGGCTTGTTGCTTTACTGCGAACCATATGATCGGCAATTAGCTTGCGCATCCTGTCCATTTCAATAATTTCCACATTGCCGCTATACACAGTAGGCGCCATTGATGGGGCAGATGCAGGAGCAGCCCGTTCAACTTTTTGCATCGGTATCACCATTACCTCTTCGTTTGCAGCTTGTGGCTTGGAGCTTGCGCCTGTCTTTCTTTCACTCACATATTGCAGAATATCTTTCTTCGTAACTCTTCCCTCATTACCGGTACCGGGAATTTTTTCCAGCTCCGTCATGCTGATACCTTCCTGAGCAGCAATATTCAGCACCAATGGAGAGTAAAAACGAATACCATTAGATGATGCAGGCACTTTTGCACCAGCTGGTTGATAAGGAATTTCTTCAGTTACTTCCACCACTTCTTTGGCTGGTGTATAAACAGGTTGCGATGGGGCAGGAGCCGAAACAGTTTCGGCAGCGCCCGTTTTGATACGTGCAATCACAGCGCCAATCGGCACCACATCGTTTTCTTTAAACAGCACTTCGCTCAACACACCTTCGGCAGTACTGGGCACTTCGCTGTCCACTTTATCAGTGGCAATATCCAGCACAGTTTCATCCATTTTAATGATGTCGCCCGGTTTTTTATGCCAGCGTAAAATGGTTGCTTCCATAATACTTTCACCAAGCTTGGGCATTACTAAATCAACTAGAGCCATAATAAGAATTTGAATAAGTTTTTGGTGACCAGCAATAGAAACACTGTTCATCGCCTGTTGCGTCGCACTCTTGTACGCATATTAAGTCAATTGGGCAATGGGCAGCAAATCGCTAATCGGCGTCAAAGGTAAAGAAATGGGAGTTATGAACTTACCTCTGCCTTAACAAACTGAAACAACATCAGCAAAGCATTTGTTGCTGTTAATTCAATATTCTTCGCCCGGTCAAACCGAAATTGCAAACGCTTCGCTACCATCTTATCTCTTGAGCCAACGGCTACCCAAACCGTACCAACTGGTTTATCATCCGTACCACCGCCCGGGCCCATGATACCGCTAGTTGCAATACCATAATCCGCTGTTGTTACGTTCATGAGTCCATTAAACATTTCAGTAATCGTTTCTTCACTTACTGCACCTTTTGTTTCAAGTGTGGAGTGATTTACACCCAGTATGGTTTCCTTCGCATCATAACTGTACGCCACCACTGTTCCTTTAAAATACAATGAAGAACCGGGCACCGATGTGAGTAAATGAGCAATATAACCGCCGCTGCAACTTTCGGCCGTTGACAAACTTTTATTTTTACTGATGAGCAAATCGCCCAATGCTTTTTCAAGCGATAGATCTTTATCAATAATGAGCCATTCTTTTACCTGTTCCTGCAATTCAACAAATAATCGGTCTAATTCCTGCTCTGCTTTTTCTTTTTCATTGGTTTGAGTTGTTAACCGCAAGCGAACCATTCCATAATTGGGTAAGTAAGCAAGTTTCACAGCTTCTGGCAATGCTTCTTCCCAGCTCTGAATTTTTTCTGCAATAAAAGATTCGCCTACACCCGCCGTTAACAAAGTACGGTGCAGGATAAACGGCATCTGAAATTCTGTTTGCAGCAAAGGCAATACTTTGTTACTCATCAAGCCTTTCATTTCATGCGGCACACCGGGCATGGAAATAAAAACTTTCTTCCCTTTTCTGAAAAGCATTCCCGGTGCAGTGCCACGTTCATTCATCAACACTTCACATACATCAGGCACTTCTGCCTGTTTTAAGTTCCGTTCAATAAGCGGACGGTTTAAACGCCGGAAAATAGTTGTTACATGCTGCAATACTTCTTCGTTCACAATCATCTTTCCGCCAAAATAATCACAGAGTAATGGTTTGGTTATATCATCAGCTGTAGGGCCAAGACCGCCTGTGATCAAAATAATATCAGCTTCATTTGATTCATGATCCAGTGCCTGCCAAATATCTTCACGGTTGTCACCAACTGCCACACGACGTTTTACCCATACGCCAATCTTATTCAACTCTGATGCCATCCACGCACTATTGGTATCAATCGTTTGGCCAATGAGCAATTCATCTCCAATTGTAATGATGGAGACAGTTATTTTAGTTGTTTGCATTAATAGTAAAATATGGTTCTAAATGTTTCTTCAATGCATCCGGCATTACAGTTCTTGCCATTGTTTTTGCATCCAGAAAGTACAAAACAATTCTTCCTACAGTTAACAGTTTACCGCTTTCGTTATACACTTCATGATGAAATTCAATACGATGATCTTTAGGCAATTCCCTCAACTGTGTTTTAATGGTAAGTAAATCATCATAAACTGCAGGGCGCAAAAATTTTGTATGTAATTCCACAATGGGCATCACAATTCCCATCTCTTCCATTTCCTTATACGTAATTCCCATTTCACGGATGGCTTCTGCTCTTGCCACTTCAAAGTACTGGGCATAGTTACCGTGATACACCACATTCATCTGGTCAGTTTCCGAATAACGAACTCTTATCTGTGTTGAACTTTCAAACATAAAATCATCATTTAATCATACCATCCACACTCACTTTACCCGGCCCGCACAACAAAATAGCGATATATCCCGAAAGAAACATGGCAGCATGCTCACCATCGCCAAACAATTGAGCGTTGTGTGATTTAAAAAAGGCATAGCCCATACAAATCACCAACGGCAAAACAGTGAACCTTGTAAACAAGCCAATGGTTAAAAAAATTGCACAGAAAAATTCAGCAAAAACTACCAAAGCAAGTGTCGTTGTGCTGCCAATGCCAAACAAATTGGTAAAGCCTTCTTTGTATTTTGCAAAATGTACCAACTGATCATAACCGTGATTTACACACATGGTGATACCCAGGATTAGTCGAAGAACTAAAAAAGAAATGTTAAAAGAAGTGTTTGAATAATTAATGGATAACAGTTTTTTCATTTCGATTAGAATAAGGTTGGTTTTAAAAATATAGTTGAATTTTCATTGACAAAATTACAAAGCAACGATAGAAGTTTTTACAATATGGAAACGAAATTAACGGAACTCCATCTTTTATCCACAAAAAAGTGGAACAGTGTTTGAACCAAGCAACTCCAACTACCTTTAACCCATCAGAGAGAATTAAGAAAGTCCTTAAAATAATTGATGATGATGCACGTTAAACCGCCAATGAAACCTTTTGCACACTTCTTTTTTCTAATGCTTCTCGCCGGTTTTTTTGAGACTCAGGCTCAATCCACGGCCATCAACAACGATCCACACAGCAAATTCAAACAGGCACAGGAATATTTTTTAAATGATCAATATAGTCTGGCTATTCCTGTACTGCTGGAGTTGAAACAATCAATTCAATCTACCACTATCGTCAATAGTGCCATACAGGTTGAAGAAATCGATTTTTATATACTGGCCTGCCGTCTGCAACAAAATGATGAGCGTGCTTTGTCTCCATCAATAGATTATATCCGTTATGCTTTTAACCAGCCCCGCACGCAGCAACTCAGTTTCCATCTGGCTAATTATTATTTCCGAAAACAACAGTTTAACGATGCCCTGGAGTATTACGAAAAAGCTGAGATTGCCAGTTTGAGTAATGAACAAATTGCTGAAGCAAAATTTAATATGGCGTACAGTCTGTTTTATTTAAAACGTTTTGTACAGGCCAAGCCTTTGTTTAATACCATCAGACAAATGCCGATGGATATACATTATCTGGATGCAAATTATTATTATGGCTTTATAGCGTATGCAGACAGAGAGTACAATGATGCATTAAGCAGTTTTGAAAAAGTGCAGAATCATCCCAATTACGGACGTATTGTACCATTTTATATGGCATCTATTTATTATTTCAGAGGTGATAAAGAAAAAGCCATCACCATTGCAGAGCTGGCAGTAAAACGAAATGATGTATTGTATAATTCAGAAATAAAACAATTGCTGGGACATGCTTATTTTGAAAAGAAAGAATATAAAAAAGCATTGCCTTACCTCGAGCAATATGTAAACAGCTCAGAAAAAGTGAGCCGTGACGATTTATATAAACTCAGTTTCTGCTATTATCAAAACAATCAACTGAACAAGGCAATTGATAGTTTTAAACAACTAAGTGGTGGCCAGGATTCATTAAGCCAAACAGCAATGTATTTACTTGGTGATTCTTACCTCAAAACCAATCAAAAAGAAAATGCACGAAATGCATTTGCTTTTTGTGCAGGCAACAGCAGTAACCAGCAACAGCGTGAAGTTTCATTATTTAACTATGCCAAGCTTTCCTATGAGTTGGGCTACCAGGGTGTGGCTATTAGTGAGTTTAAAAAGTTTTTGAATCAATATCCAAGCAGCAATTACACTAAAGAAGCAAAAGAATTATTAGTTGGCTTGCTTGCAGGCACCAGCAATTATAAAGATGCCCTTACACTCATTGAATCATTGGATGAAAGAAGTGAAGCCACTAAAAATATTTATCCCAGAATTTTATACGGTCGTGCTGCAGAATTAATAAATGATGGGCAATTAAGGCAGGCTGATGAATTATTTGATAAAGTTCTGAAAGATACATATAACGCTCCCGTACTTCCACTCACCAATTACTGGAAAGGAGAGATTGCCTACCGCAATAATAATCTGGATGATGCGACACAATATTATCACAAGTTTCTGAGCAGCGGCACTGCAGGCTTGGGCGAAGCAACTGTTAAAGAAGCCAGCTATAATTTGGGTTATTGCTATTTGCGTCGTGAAAATTTTACCCAGGCATTAAACTTCTTCCAAAAAGCAACAGGTAAGATTTCATTAAGCTCACCATATATTGATCAAGATGCGTACACACGCCAAGCCGATTGCTACTTTATGCAACGAAACTTTAAACAGGCGCTCAGCATGTATCAGCAGGTGATTGATTACAGTTGGCGGAATGCAGATTATGCGTTGTATCAAAAAGCAATGATCACGGGTATTAATAACAGCAAAGGAAAAGTGGATTTGCTTAACACTATTCAGCGTGTGTATCCAAATAGTGTGTTGATTCCTGATGCGGCAATGGAAATTGCGAAAACCTATATGGCTGATGAACGTTTTCGTGAAGCTATTCCTTATCTTAATAACGTCATCAATACACCTCAGCAATCTGAGTTTAAGCCAAACGCATTATTACAGTTGGGCATTGCCAGCGCTAACAGTAACAAGAATGAAGATGCAATAGCTGCGTATAAAAAATTAATTCAGCAATATCCCAATACCGAGGAAGCAGAACTCGCCTTAGAAAATATCCGATCGCTTTACATTGAAATGGGCAGACCGGAAGCGTATGAAGATTTTGTTCGTACCAGTGGCAAAACCATTACTGCAAATGAAGCAGATTCATTGGCTTATGCAGCAGTTGAAGTAAAACTTGGCAACAATGATTGTAAAGGCGCTATTCAACAAATCAATAATTACCTCAACCGTTTCCCCAATGGGGCTAATGCTATCGCTGCCAATTATTACCGCAGTGAATGTTTTATGCAAAACAAAGATTGGAAAAGTGCATTGCCCGGTTATGAATATGTGGCGCAGGCAGGTATGAGCCGTTTTACTGAGCGCTCTTCTTTTATTGCTGCACGCACTTATTATTTTGAACTGAAAGACTATGTAAAAGCAGCACCTTTTTATGACAAACTCCGCACATCAGCTTCAACTGATGAAAACAGGCTGGAAGCATTGCGTGGTGCGCTTCGTTGTTATTACCAGTTGAAAGATTATAAAAGAGCAAGTGATGCTGCCAAAGAATTACTTGCCAATAAAAATGCAGGCAATGATGATAAAGCATTGAGCAATTTGGTTACAGCAACTAATCATCAGCTTAATGGACAGTATGATCTGGCCATTCAATCCTTCCGTGGTGTAATTAATTTAAACAAAGGTGAGTGGGCGGCAGAAGCACGCTATCAAATTTCAAAATGCTATTTTGATCTCAACAATTTAACTCAGGCTGAAAAAGCAGCCTTTGAAGTAATCAATAAAAGTGGCAGTTATGATTTCTGGGTAACCAAATCTTATATTATGCTGGGCGATGTGTACTTTAAACAGAAAGACTATTTCAATGCAAAAGCAACATTTAAAAGTGTGAGCGAAAATGCCATCAACCCGCAATTGAAACAGGAAGCAACAGAAAAACTCCAAATGGTGATTAAAGAGGAAAAGAAAAATTCAAAAATAGATGGCTAATAGTTGGAATAAGAAAGCGAGCCGGTAGCTGATAATGGTTCGTCGTTAGTTTTTACGAAGAATAGGTTTAAAGCATAAATGAAATAATTGACATGAACAGAAAGATAAACATATTGGTTTTTGCATTTTGTTGTTTGAGCTTTAATGTATTTGCACAGGACACAACCAAGAAACAAAAAGTTGAAATCACTTCAGCTTTCAAGCCTGTATTGAAAAATGCAGTGAAAATAAATTTCAATGCTACACCACCTGCTCCGGATGATGCAAAACCGAACCTTAGCTACAATATTCCTATTCAAAATATTTTCTTTACACTTCAACCGGTAGCTTTAAAACCACTGGCTTTGCAAATTGACAGTGCAGGGCAGGCGCATAACAGCAATTATATAAAAATCGGTTATGGCAATTTCAACACACCGCTGGCTGATGCAGGGTTTACAATAGGTGATGGTAAAAAAACAAATGTGAACATTTTTGCTAGCCATCTTTCACAAAAAGGCGATTTACGTTTGCAAAAATTCAGCAATACCAATCTTGGTTTACATGTAAATCATTTAATCAACAAAGTGGAACTGTATGGCAAAGCCGGTTACCAGCAACAGAGTTATTTTTTGTATGGTACTGATACTTCAACAATTAATAAACCTGAAGACTCTTTAAAGCGGCCATATCAAACTTATTCCATCCGTGCCGGTCTGCGTAATGCATTTGTAAATACATTCGGACTCACTTATAATCCAGATCTCAACATCCAGGTATTTAACGACAGGAGAGCAAGTGAAACCAATGCAGCTTTAGATCTTCCTGTTGAAATTAGAGCAGGTGGTGGATTCCTTGCATCACTCAGAGCCAATGCAGATCTTACAACGTTTAAACCAACAGGAAAAGAACAATACACCAATAATGTATATTTCATTAATCCATCAGTTACTTTTAAAAATCCCAAATTACGTTTAAGAGCCGGTATCAGACCCACATGGGATAATGGTACTTTGTATGTGTTGCCTGATGTGTTATTTGATTTCCCCACAAAAGATGGAAAGGCAGTAGTAATTGCAGGATGGGTAGGACATGTACGTAAGAACACCTATCAATACCTTGCCTCACAAAATCCATGGATCAATCAGCCTTTATCACAATTCAATACACGTATTACTGAAGTATTTGGAGGAGTGAAAGGAAGTCTGGCCAGCAGTTTTAATTACCGCTTACAAGGTGGTTTTATTGAAATGATTGATGCGCCTCTGTTTGTAAATAATCAGAAACCGGTTTCAGTATTTTCAATTCGCAAAGAAGGAAAATTGCAAGCGGTACATCTGCAGGCAGAATTAGGCTACGTATTAACAAATCAATTCAATGCAAGCGCTAAATTAGATGTTTATAATTTTACCGGCCAGGAAACAGAAGCAGATGCATGGCATTTTATTCCTACTCAATTAACCGCTGCATTAAGGTGGCAACCAATTAAAAAGCTCATGGTCAAAACTGATTTGTTTGCTTGGCAAGGCCCTGCATTTCTAAAAGACAATGCAGGCAATACAGGCAAGCTTCCATCTGTATTTGATTTGAATGCCGGGCTTGAATTCAAGGCTGCAAAAAATATCTCTGTGTGGACACAGTTTAATAATATTTTCAATAACACCTATCAACGCTGGCAAAATTATCCACAACTCGGTTTTCAGTTTCTTGGCGGAATAAAACTTACATTTGACCAAAATTTGTAAAGGGCTTGCAGCAATACATTCTAAAATATTTACTTCAGCACCAACGTGTATCAATTGAAGGATGGGGCACTATGCAATTGGTTAGTGAAAGTGCGCAGGTTGATTTTACCAACCGAAAAATTCATGCACCTGCGGTTAGTATCTTATTTCATGAAACAGTTACAACTGATAACTCATTTGAGAATTGGCTCACGCAGGAATTGAATATTTCTTACCATGATGCTGTGAATGCTGTGAAATCATTTGTGCAAACATTTCAAAAGGCAATTTCAAATGCCCCGATGCAATGGAATGGATGGGGCAGTTTTGAAACAATCAATAATAAAATTATTTTCAAACCTGCATTCAATGTATTTCCTGCTGCAGTAACTGCTGAACGTGTAATACGAAAGGGAGCCGAACACCAAATACGTGTTGGTGAAGACGAACGAACTAACACGCAAATGGAAGAGTGGTTACACGGCTCAACTGTTAAGCAAAAGTACTTATGGTGGGTGGCAGGCTTGGTTTTATTAGGCTTCGGCATTATTTTAGCTGTATTATTTGCTAATCAGCACAATATCCAATGGAAAAAGTACACCAACTATCACCAACTGCAACCCAAAGAGCCACCCGTTTTATACAAAACACCTTAGCATTTCCCCAGGAAGATTCCACATTGCTTATGCATCATTCAGTTCACTATAGTAATTGCCCTTCATGTAAGAGTTCAGCTCTTAAAGACGTGTTTGTAGCAAACGATCATTCTGTTACGCAGGAACGTTTTCCAATTATGGAATGTGCTGATTGCGGAATGCGGTTTACTGATAAAGCTCCTTGTGAAACTGTGATCGGCAGATATTATCAGTCATCTGATTATGTTTCGCACAGCGATACAAAAAAAGGCATCATCAACAAACTTTATCATATTGCACGAAGCTATACATTGCATCAAAAACTCAATATAGTTCGTAAAGCAACAGGCAAAGCTGTAGGTATGCATCTTGATGTTGGTTGTGGCACCGGCGCTTTTGTTCATACAATGGGAAAAGCAGGCTGGAGCAGCATAGGAGTGGAGCCCGATGAAAAAGCAAGAGCTGTGGCTGCCCAAAAATATAATGCAGATGTTTTTCCGGCTGATCATTTTTTTACTTTACCTGCAAAAACATATGATGCAGTTACTATGTGGCATGTGCTGGAACATGTACATCAATTGGATAAATATGTAAAACAACTCAAAGCATTACTTTCACCCGGCGGAAAATTAATTGTGGCAGTACCCAACTATACCAGTCTTGATGTAACAATTTATAAAACAAACTGGGCAGCTTACGATGTACCACGTCATTTATATCATTTCTCTCCTGAATCAATGCGCAGACTCATGCTAAGACATGGATTGAAAGTAAAAGAAACACATCCGATGTGGCTCGACAGTTTTTATGTGAGCATGCTTAGTGAGAAATACATGAAAGGAAATATGCTTCGTGGAGTATGGAATGGGTTGCGCTCAAACTTCAATGCAGTTTTCAAAAAAGATAAATGCAGTTCCCTCATTTATATTATAGAAGAAGCTTAAGTATATATAAAAAAAGCGGCTCATAAGCCGCTTTTTATTTTTAGTAGGTTATAGTTATTTAAGGTTTTTGCTTCCTTCACCAATTTTAAATCCATTGTTGTAAATTGAAACTTTGTAAGCGCCTCCAACAAATTTTGTACCCGGTTTCCATTCAATTGCAACTGGTACTGATTTACCCGCACTAAAATTTACTGATGATTTTTTAGTAAAGATTTTTTCACCTTCATCTCTTGTGGTAAAACGACCGCTACCCAAAGCTTCATTGCTCACAACTGCACCAGTTGGGTCTGTAATAATTACATAAACGTCTTTTGTGCCTTCATCGCCCACACGGTTAAACACATCAAAGGTTACACGTATTTTATCAACACGCTTGGCTCTTTCTTTTTCAACTTCTTTACCGCTGCGACGCTCATCAATAGTTACAATGTTGATATTTGAAGCGTTTAATGTAGATGCAACATCTAATTTTTCTTCAACAGCTTTCTTTTCCTGGATAGTTTGTTCTTTCTCCTGGATTAGTGTTTCCTTTTGAGTGATGAGTTCCTGCTTTTCATTTTTCAATTGCAGGTTTTCACCACGCAACACTTCAATTTCCTGAACAAAGCCCGTAATTTTTCCGTTGAGTTCATTAATCAAACGCTTGGCTTCTGCAAGATCAGCAGCGGTTTTATTTTGTTTTTTCAACAATCCGCTGATGCGTGATTTAAGATTCTCAACTTCTGAATTTTTAGTTTTTACCAGGCTGTCTAAGCTGCTGTTCATGCTTGTTAATTCATCCAGGCGTTGCAATGCTGAATTGTATTCGCCCTGAATTGCATTTTTTGAACTGTCTGATGTACTCAACTGTGATTGCAGTAGTGTAGTCAGTTCTTTTGTTTTTGATTTATCGTAAATAATGTAGCCCCATGTGCCCAGCAAAGCTGTAATTAATATTCCATAAATAATACTGCGGTTGTCTTTTTTGGGTGATGATGGAGTTTCCTGTGGTGATGCCGAAGGATAATTTGAATAAGTCATACTGTGTGGTTTTTATTATAATATAAAAATAGAAATACCGTTTCAACTTTTCTAAAAACTTGCCTTTTCTTTTTTAATTGCCGGCAATTTGAGCAACGATTTATACAGAAAGCGCCTCAAAGGAGACGCTTTCTGTATAAATGCTTATTTATTAACCGAATATGCCGCCTTTTCTGAAGCTTTTATTGCCTTCACCAATTTTATATCCATTGTTGTAAATGGCAATTTTATATACACCTTCTACAAACCTTGTACCCAGTTTCCATTCAACGGTTACAGGAATTGACTGGCCTGCAGTAAACTGCACATTTGATTTCTGTGTGAAAGGTTTTTCACTTTCATCACGTGTAGCAAAACTGCCACTGCCCATTGCTTCATTCTTCACAACCGCACCGCTGGGATCAGTTATTATCACATATACATCTTTTGCAGTTTGCTCACCTACACGGTTAAATACCTCAAACGAAACACGTATTTTATCAACACGTTTTGCTTTTTCTTTTTCTACTTCTTTGCCATTGCGGCGTATATCAATTGCTGCAATCTGAATGTTGGAAGCATTGAGGGTAGAAGCCACATCCAGTTTTTCTTCCGCTTTCTTTTTTACAACCTTTGTTGAATCGTGTTCTCTTTGTAATGTTTGTTTCTGAACAATGATTTGCTGATTTTCTGTTTTCAACTGTTCATTTTCATTACGCAGGGCTTCCGTTTCAGTTACCAACTCAGATAATTTTGTATTGAGTTCTTCAATAAGTTTTTTTGCTTCTTTAAGATCAGCCTCTGTTTTATTTTGTTTGTTTAAAATACTTTGAATTCTTGATTTGAGTTTAGAAAGCTCATTACCCTTCATTTTGACAAGACTATCTAAACTGTTGTTCATAGAGGTTAATTCATCCAACCGTTGCAAGGCAGCATTGTATTGAACCTGTATGTTGTTTTTTGCACTGTCGCTCACATGCAATTGCGCCTGCAAAGCACCTGTTAACTCTGTATTCTTTGATTTGTCGTAAAAGAAATAACCCCATGTTCCCAGCAGTGCAGCTGCAAGTAATCCGTAAATAAGATTGCGGTTGTCTCTATTTTTATTAGTTGTCACCGCTTTTTGCGAATTTTCATCAGGATAGTTTGAATAAGTCATAATGTTTGTTTTTATTTATGAAAAAATCACCTCAATGGCCTCCCATCCTCCGTATAATCTATTGCATCTGCTGGTGCTGGATATTGAAACAGTGCCTGCTTACCAGAGCTATGAAGCATTACCGGACAAATGGAAACAGCTCTGGACAGACAAAATTTCCAAA
Source organism: Chitinophagaceae bacterium (assembly GCA_046301455.1). Taxonomy (GTDB): domain Bacteria; phylum Bacteroidota; class Bacteroidia; order Chitinophagales; family Chitinophagaceae; genus Lacibacter. The sequence goes on from JBKCJY010000021.1 coordinate 14,632, forward strand.
ACCATGCCAGAAAATTTTTCGCCTGAAGAAATGTATCTAAGAAGGGCCGGAATAATGGCTGAATTTGGAAAGATCATTTGCATAAGTACCGGGTTCTTTTACTACGATAAAGCAGAGCGTTTGTGCTTCCGTATCAAGAGTTACCAACATAGTGATGAAAAAAAGCTGTTAAAAGAATTTGTAACAAAACTGGAATCGTTTCAAAAAGCAATTCCCGATTTTCATTTCACAGGACATAACGTTAAAGAGTTTGATATTCCATATATCAGCAGGCGCTTGCTAATCAACCAAATGCCTTTACCCGGTTTTATGCAGTTTAGTGGTAAAAAGCCATGGGAAACAAACATGATTGATACCATGCAATTGTGGAAATTTGGTGATTATAAAAATTATACATCGTTGAAATTGCTATCTGCCTGCCTGGGTATTGAAACTTCAAAAGACGATATGGATGGCAGCAAAGTAAAAGATGTGTATTATTTAGACAAAGATTTGAAAGGTATTGTTGAATATTGTCAGAAAGATGTGGTGGCTGTGGCGCAGATCGTGTTGCGTTTTTTGAATCAGTCGCTTTTGCCTGATTCAAATATTTTTATTGCTGATTGATAAAGGAATACAGTTTCACAAACCAGTTAGGCTTATTTTTGCGCTGTTATGAGTGCTGAAAAAATTATGGCTGAATGGAAGAAGAAAAAATTCAAACCGGTGTATTGGTTTGAAGGGGAGGAGGATTATTACATAGATCAATTAGTGAGTGCTGCTGAAAAAGAAATTCTCTCTCCTGATGAAGCAGGGTTCAACCTCAGTATTTTTTATGGTAAAGATTCTACATGGGCTGATGTTGTAAATGCCTGTATGAAATATCCCATGTTCAGCGATAAACAGGTGGTGATTTTGAAAGAAGCCCAGCAAATGAAAGAACTTGACAAGCTGGAGCCATATATTGAGAAACCTCTTACCTCCACTATTTTTATTGTTGCACACAAAGAAAAGAAGGTAGATGGCCGCAGCAAGCTGGCCAAGCTGTTGAAGGATAAAGCAGAACTGCTTACTACAAAAAAAATGTATGACAATGAACTGCCTGCATGGACACAGCAGTTGATTGAAAGTAAAGGTTATCAACCCACTCAAAAAGCAATTCATTTGTTGGTAGATCATATTGGCAATGATCTTTCACGCATAGCCAATGAAGTTGAAAAAGTAATTTTGAATTTGGGCGATAAGAAAACGATTAACGAAGATGACATTGAAAAATTTGTTGGCATCAGCAAAGAGTACAATGTGTTTGAATTGCAGAATGCCGTGGGCAAAAAGAATTTGAGCAAAGCCATCCAGATTGTACAGTATTTTGAGAGCAATCCCAAAGCTGCGCCCATACAACTCATTCTTCCATCACTCTATTCTTATTTTTCAAAAGTCTTTATGCTTTTTGGCGCACAGGGTGATGATAAAACTGTAGCAGCACAAACTGGTATCAACCAATGGTTCATGAAGGATTATAAAGCAAGTGCATCTGTTTATGGGTATGAAGGCGTACAGGCTACTTTGCTCCTGATGCACGAATACAATTTAAGAAGTGTGGGTGTAAGAGATGTAGGCACGGAAGATGCATCATTGCTGAAGGAAATGATTTTTAAAATGATGAACTAGTTGGGGTGGCGTTAGTAGTTAGTAAGAATCAAACAATTTAACAATCAAACAATCTTGAGTTTTTTATGGCTTTAATGAAATCAATCTCTGGTATCCGTGGTACAATAGGTGGCAAACCGGGAGATAATTTAACACCCATTGATATTGTAAAATTTACGGCCGCTTACGGAAGCATCATTAAAAGCAATGGCGGTAAAAAAATTATTGTTGGTCGTGATGGAAGAATGAGCGGCGAAATGGTGCGAAGCCTTGTAGTGAATACATTGATCGGATTGGGATTGAATGTAGTTGATTTAGGTTTAAGTACAACACCCACAGTTGAAATGGCTGTAACATTTGAAGATGCAGATGGTGGTATTATTCTCACAGCATCACATAATCCCAAACAATGGAATGCATTGAAATTGCTGAATTCAAAAGGTGAATTCATCAGTGCCGAAATTGGCAAACAGGTTTTGGCTTTGGCTGAACAGGAAGATATTTCATTTGCGGGTGTAGATGAATTGGGCAGCTATGAGACAGATGACTCTTTATTGCAAACACACATTGATGCGATACTGGCTCATCCTTTGGTTGATAAGAAATTGATTGCCTCAAAAAACTTTAAAGTGGTGGTCGATGCTATTAACAGCTCTGGAGCAATTGCTGTACCACATTTATTAAATGCACTTGGAGTGTATGATGTAACCGTGCTGAATCAAGAAATGCATGGCAACTTTGCACACAACCCCGAACCATTAGCAGAAAATTTAATCGACTTATGCAATGAAGTGGTACAGCAAAAAGCACATTTGGGCATTGCAGTGGATCCGGATGTGGATCGTTTGTGTTTTGTGAATGATGATGGTAGTTTGTTTGGTGAAGAATATACATTAGTTGCGGTGGCAGATTATGTATTGAGTAATAAAAAAGGAAACACCGTTTCCAATCTTTCCTCTACAAGAGCATTGAGAGATGTAACTGAAAAACATGGCGGCACCTATTATGCAAGTGCAGTAGGAGAGGTGAATGTAGTAAACAAGATGAAAGAAGTGAATGCGGTAATTGGTGGTGAAGGCAATGGCGGTATCATTGATCCGCATTTGCATTACGGACGGGATGCAATGATTGGAATTGCTTTATTCTTAACACATATGGCAAAAAGGGAATTAACATGTGCAGCCTTGCGCAAAACTTATCCTAATTATTTTATGAGTAAGAATAAGATTGATTTGCCTAAAGGAACAGATGTGCCTTCTATTCTTGCCAAAGTAAAAGAGCAGTATGCTGCTTTTCCCGTAAATACGGAAGATGGCGTAAAGATTGAGTTTGAAAAAAGCTGGGTGCATTTACGGGCCAGTAACACGGAGCCCATCATTCGGGTGTACTCCGAAGCGCCAAGCGTTCCGGAAGCAGAACAAGTTGCGAAAGAAGTGATGAAGAAGACTGAGGAGTTGATGTAATGATTTTTGTAGTTCATATCATTATCAAAACTGGCAATCTTTTCTCTTTATCTTTGCCCCCCACAACGTTTGCTGATGAACAGATATTATTTTGACAGCGCTGCTACTACTGCCCTTGATCCACA
>JBKCJY010000022.1:0-2814 GCA_046301455.1 Chitinophagaceae bacterium
TTGTTTTTATTTGCTTCTGTATGGTAAGCATTGCAGTTGCACAAAATAAAACAGCTAACAGCAATTCTTATAAAACAGCAATAGGTATAAAGGCATGGAATGGTGTAGGCGCCAATTTGAAAACATTTGTTCATGAAAAAAGTGCAATTGAAGTAATTGGATTCTTTTATAACCGTGCTACACGTATTACAGCGTTGTATGAACTGCATGGTGATTTAAACACAGAAGGAAATTTAAAGTGGTATGTTGGTGCAGGTGCACATGCTTCTATTTATAAAGGCTATACCGGTTTTGGTATAGATGGTGTAATTGGTATCGATTTTAAACTTCCTAATGCACCGCTCAATTTTGCTTTAGACTGGCAGCCTGCACTTGAACTGGGCAGCGGAAGCTATAACGGATTTTATGGAAACTGGGGCGGTTTTGCTATTCGGTATACGCTTTAGACAAATGAAATCATAAAAAGAGGCTGCAACTTTTTGCAGCCTCTTTTGTTTATACCTTTAAATAAAAACATGAGCAGCGGTATTGAACCAGAAACAAGAGATTTTTTGAAACGCATAATCCAAACTATCAGCATGGGTATGCTGTTTCTTTTGCTGCATATGACCTTTGGGCTCTATTTTAACTGGGCGTTCTTTGAAGGAAGCATCCGGCCCGGTAATATTATTTACTACATTGTTTTATTAATTTCACTTGCTGGCCTTATTTATTATTATTACAGGCTTTGGGAAGGAAAAGTATAAGTAAGCTGATAAAAGAATCTTTAGCAAGCCGTACGAGATAAAATGAACGGCTTACTCTTTCATGAATCCTGCATTTAAATGTTTCGCTTACGGCTTAGTCCAACCATTGTAACCATGCTGAGTAAAGCCATTGAGGCCATGAAAATTTCTTTACCTGTTTCTTTTTTAGTTGAGCGTGTTTTTATCTCACTGCTTACTGATGCGTAAGAAGCAGCTTCAACTTTTTCTTCTTTATCCATCACCACATCCCAATCATCATAGCCTTTGCCCGTGAGCTGTTGCAGCATTTCCATTTCTTTTTTGCGGCGCTCTTTTAATTGTTTGAGATATTGCTTGCCTGCTTCACAATTGAAATCACCTGTGGCAGGATGGGTAATGATGTAACGTGCCTGGTAATTTTCACGGTTGGGTGTTTCCTGAAAAATCAAATCCTGTGCATAGTGTTTACGGTTGTAACGCACATGTAAGCGGGTGAAGAAAACGTTTTGCTTTTGTGTTTCATACTGATTCACATAATCATTGTATGGATCTTTGCCCAACCACCACACACCGGCTTTCTTTAAGTCTTCAAAATTTGGCGGTTCACTCACGCATGGATCGCATTTTACATAATTGGATGGGCTTACATCCCATGCATATTCTAAAAACAAGCTACTTTGATTTTGCTGCATCCACTGGTTTTGAAAAGTGTTTGCATAAAAACTTCCGAAGTTGGTGTTTACAAACAATGGAATGTTTTTAGCGGTGGGCATTTGCACTGTTCTGTAATTGGTACTTTCAATGCGTCCGTTTCTTGTGAATGAATAAACAATCATGTCCTGGTCGCCATCTGCATTGGCCATACCCAAACGGATGGGTAGCATAAACTTGGGTGAGTTGAATCTAATTTGAATGGGCCGCAATTGTTCAAAGCCCAGGTTTTCCTGTTCTTCTACATTCACCTTCACCACAAAAAATTTCATATTGCTTTTAATGTAGGGTTCAACCACTTCTTCTGCGCCTTTGGGTATTTTGTATTTATTAGCTGTGAGCCATTTGTATAAACCGTTTGATTCTTCTGCACTCAGAATAACGATATCATACTCGCCAACGGTGTAGGTAGCTTCAACAGTTACTTTATATTCATCTTCTTTTATTTGCTTTCTTTTTGGAGCACTCATAGCAGTTACAACAACTTCCTGAAGAGATGTATTATCCTGCATAGGATAGTAACGTTGACAGGGGTTCTGATCATAATACTCCACCAGCCTCGGTTTGGAATAATCATTGAGCCGTTGAAACAAATCAGCTTCCACAACTTTGATGTCGGATTTTTTTAACACGGTAGGAACAGGTACCACCATTGCAAAATCAGTAATATCACCTTTAAAGTCATTGCTCATGGTAATTACTGTGCGGTCGCCATCACGCACCAGAATTACCTGTGATGTTTTGTTGGTGAGTGTGCCATCTGCTTTACTCACATAAAAGCCGCAGAAGGCCAACACATCTTCGCCGGTAAATACCAGCAACAATAATGCAGCGATTGATTTTTTCTTCATTGTATTTTGTTTTTGATTTTTAATTTATTTACCGAAAAAGGAGATTATACTTTTTGTGAACTTTGCGTGCTTAGTGAAATCTGTTTGTTACTCCATTCAAATCGTTTTGCTTTCATCAGCCAATCAAACAACGGAACTAATGGCGCAGCAAACACCAGTACATAAATGGGTGTGCTGTTCATCCATTTGAATGCAGAGAGATAAAATGCAACCGCAGCAATCAACACAGCCCAAATGATTCTTGCAGTTGGATGATTGGGTGCTGTTTTAGGATCGCTGATCATGAAAAAGGAAAACAGCAATAAGCTTCCCGTTGAAATGGATTGAATAAATACATCTGCACTCCAGTTGAGATACAAAATTTGCCTAATGAATAATAAACCCGCAAAGGTGATTAAGAACGCCAGTGTTATAGCCAGCTTTTGCACTTTGCTTACTACAATTAAGCCCAAACAACAAACAGCAAAAAAAATCACGACACCGCTTCCCCATTGCGCAGGTGAAAGCCATGCATCTTTTGTGAGCAA
>JBKCJY010000023.1:0-3273 GCA_046301455.1 Chitinophagaceae bacterium
TTTAAAGCAGCCCCGGCTGCTTTATTTTTTTCCTTCCAGTTTGTTTACATATTCCAGCGATCCCAAACGAAAACGTAATGGTATGCCGGTTTTTTGCTGAAGCTTATACTCTCCCACACACATAATTCCCCAGTTGCTCATGGGATTGTAAACAAAAGGTGTAATAGTTTGAGAAGTCTTTGGTAATTGCTGCAAAAGCGGATGACGTTCTGAAATAACAGGTTTTGATGGCAGCAAAATGATAGCCGGATCATGGGTTTGAGCCCTTGTACTAAGTGTAAATGTTAATAAAAGGACAAGCATTGCACAAAAATTGTTCCAGTTTTGAGCTTGCTGGGTTTTTCTGTTTATTTTGCGGCAGTATTTAGACATCTATGTAAAGATAAACCGATATCCAATCAATGGCACTTAGTCAGGGACTTCAACAGAAACTTTTACAAAAACTTTCACCTCAGCAAATTCAGTTAATGAAGCTGCTGCAGGTGCCTACTGCCAATTTGGAAGAGCGGATTAAGGAGGAAATGGAAGAAAACCCCGCCCTTGAACAATCTGATGAAAATGACGATTCACAAAACGAAGAACTGAAAGATGAGTTTGACAGCAGCGAAGAGGAAGAATATGATTTGGACGGAAGCGAAGATGAATATGATAATTTGGATTTGAGTGATTATGTAAACGATGGTGATGATGTGGCCGATTACCGTACAAGAGACGATAACTATCCTGATACAGATGAAAAAAAGTCAAACCCGGTGCGGCTGGAAACCAGTTTTTATGATTTACTGCTGCAACAGTTGGGCATGTTAAAACTGGAACCGCACCAACAGGTAATTGCCGAGCAGATTGTTGGTAGTATTGATGATGATGGTTACCTGCGCAGGGAAAACAGTGCCATAGTTAATGACCTTGCTTTCCGCCAGAATATTGAAACTACAGAACAGGAAGTTGAAGATCTTATTCATATTATTCAGCAATTTGAGCCAGCCGGTATATGTGCACGCAACCTGCAGGAATGCCTGCTCATTCAAATGAACATCCGCTTAAAGCAAAGCAACAGCGATGATGTAAAAACAGCACATGCTATACTGGATCGTTATTTTGAAGAGTTTACTAAAAAGCACTATGAAAAAATTCAACGCAGTTTGAATATTACTGATGAACAGTTGAAAGAGGCCATACAGCAAATTATAAGGCTCAACCCTAAACCTGGCGGCAACCTGACCCAGGTAAATAAAGCTGAGACTTATGTTGTTCCTGATTTTTATATTCTCAACAATAGCGGTATGCTGGAGTTAACACTCAACAGCCGTAATGCACCTGATTTAAGAATTAGCGAAGGTTACCGTGATATGCTTAAAGAATATGAACGTGGCAATAAAAAAGATAAGCGTCAGAAAGAAGCAGTGATGTTCATTAAACAAAAAATTGATTCAGCCAAATGGTTTATCGATGCCATTAAGCAACGGCAAAACACATTGTTGCATACGATGACAGCAATTATGAACCACCAGAAAGATTTTTTTCTTACCGGAGATGAAACGGAGCTGCGGCCTATGATCTTAAAAGATATTGCAGAAAAAACAGGGCTTGATATTTCTACTGTGAGCCGTGTGGCCAACAGTAAATTTGTACAAACGGAATTTGGTACTTACCGTTTGAAATTTTTCTTTAGTGAATCACTGACTACCGAAAGCGGTGAGGAAGTAAGCACACGTGAAGTAAAAAAGATTTTGAGCGATTTGATTGGTGCAGAAGAGAAACGAAAACCTTTGAGTGATGAGCGCTTAACCGAGCTGTTACAGGAAAAAGGTTATAACATTGCACGCAGAACGGTGGCTAAATACAGGGAACAATTAAATATTCCGGTAGCACGTCTTCGTAAAGAATTATAAGTATGAATGAATTGCAAATAAATGAAAGCGGTGAGTTGAAAGTTAAAGTACAAACACATCCTGTATTGCATGCAGCGGGTGTGTTTTTTTCATGGTTGTTTCATCCGTTGATCATGATTGTATGGATTAGCTGGTATTTAGTTTATGTGAATGATCTCGTTTTTCTTGGGTTGGATGATTATGACCGCCTTAAAGTTTTTTTAAGGGTAATGAGTACTTCTGTTTTTTTACCATTGATAACAGTACTTCTACTCAAAGGCCTTGGATTTATTCAATCCATACAATTGCGTTTACAAAGAGAACGTATCATACCGCTTGTTGCATGTATTACTTTTTTCTTCTGGAGTTATTATGTATCAAAAAAGCTTCAGGATCCTGCTGAGTTGCAATCACTGTTACTTACACTGTTTATTTGTTCTTCAGCCACACTCATTATCAATAATTATTTTAAAATAAGTATGCATGCTATTGCGGCAGGCGGAATGCTTTGCTTGGCAATTCTGTTGTTATATACAGGCCGCATTGATGTTGCATGGCCATTGGTATTTGCGTTGTTTGCAGCGGGTATAACATGCAGCAGCCGTTTTATTGCAAGTGATCACAGCAGCTTTGAAATTGTATTTGGCTTTTGTACAGGAATTGTTATACAGGCAGTTTGCTGGTGGATTGTACATTAAAGAGATAGAAAATAAAAAGCTGCACTTTTTATAAGTGCGGCTTTTTTAATCACAAAATGGATTAGCTGGTAAGAACAGGCGAACTGCTCAAATATTGTTCCTGCGGACTATATACAAATAATACACTTCCGTTCTTAATAGTGTTGATAATACTCTTTGCCTGTTTGCGTGGTACAGCAGGGCAACCATGACTTCTTCCTAGAAATCCATTGCTTGCAGCAAATGAATTGTTTACATAATCAGAACCGTGCATTACAATAGCACGATCATATGCATTATCATTAAACCCTTTTTCAAGTCCTTTGAGTTTTAAAGAATAACCGTTCTCGCCTATGTATGTATCAAGCGTTAAATAAAAACCCAGACTGCTTTTGTGTGAATCTTTTTTATTTGAAAATTCATTGGCATAATACAACCCACTGTTGCGTCCATGAGCAACTAAGGTATTGAACAGAATTTCGCCACGCTCCATATCAATTACAAATAATCTTTTTTGCGAGGATGGTTTTGAAAAATCAGCAATGGTGAGAATATTGGAAATATTCACCAATCCTTCCTGTAGCAATTTACTGTAACCTTTATAGGCCAGTTCAAATGCTTCTGTTTCCAGGCCTTTGGATGAAAGATTTAATTCATTATAAATACTGTCGGCAGCATATTTTACCAGCTCATCAAAACTTACTGTGGGTACTGTTGTTACATTT
>JBKCJY010000024.1:0-1860 GCA_046301455.1 Chitinophagaceae bacterium
ACAATCATTCAAAATTCAATCGATTAACATGAGGCAACTAAAAATTGCAACACAGATTACCAACCGTGATTCACAAGCGGTGGAGAAGTATTTGCAGGAAATTTCCAAAATCCCTATGATCACTCCTGAGGAAGAAACAACTCTGGCACAGCGCATTAAAATGGGCGACCAGCGTGCTTTGGACAAATTGGTACAGTCCAACCTCCGTTTCGTAGTTTCTGTGGCCAAACAATACCAACATCAGGGTTTATCTCTTAGCGACCTCATTAACGAAGGAAATCTCGGCCTGATTAAGGCTGCTCAACGTTTCGATGAAACAAAGGGCTTTAAATTTATTTCCTATGCAGTATGGTGGATTCGCCAGAGTATTTTACAAGCCTTGGCTGAACAAGGACGTTTGGTTCGATTGCCACAAAACAAAATTGGTACCTACAACAAAGCCAATAAAGCTTACATGGCTTTTGAACAGGAGCATGAGCGTGAACCTTCAACTGAAGAACTTGCTGATATCCTGGAAATGAGCGAAACTGAAATCAACAACATTTTCCAAAGCAACACCCGTCACACTTCGCTGGATGCACCTGTGCACGAAGCAGAAGACGTGGCCATGGGCGATTTGCTGGAAGGAAGTGACGATACTGATGAGGATGTGATGAAAGATTCACTCCGCAACGAAATTCGCAGGGTGTTAAAATCACTCAGCCCCCGTGAAGCTGAAATTGTGAATGCTTACTTTGGGTTGGATGGCGAAAATGGAGTTACCATTGAGCAAATCGGTCAGAAGTATGACTTAACAAAAGAGCGTATCCGTCAAATTAAAGAACGTGCTATTAAGCGTCTTCAAAAAGCCCGTTTCAGCAATGCGCTGAAGAGCTATTTGGGAAATTAATGTTAATGGGTATTAAGTATTGGTCCGCCTCTCTACAAGGGGCGGATTTTTTTTGATTTGATACGAAATCGTTCAGCATTAAACTTAGTTATGCTTTCTTAACTTTGCAGCTCAATGAAATTACACATTACAGTTCTAAGTTTTTTTGTTTTCTTTATCGCCTGTGAAAAGAAAGTAGATTTTGATTTAAAAGAATCAACAACATTACTCACGGTGGATGCAAGAATTGAAAGCAATGATGCACCAGTAGTCATTTTAACTAAAAGCCTCAATTATTTTTCCAAAGTATCTGCAGATGTGATTGCTAATAGCTTGGTGAAGGATGCGGAAGTATTCATAAGCGATGGTAGCAAAACACACAAGCTCAAGCGTTACGACATCAATATCACAGGCGCCAATGTAGCCTTATGTTTTTATAGCACTGACCCATCATCACCATCTACTATCATCACAGGAGAGTTTGGTAAAACATATTCACTTCGCATTCTTTGGCAGGGCAAAGAGTATACTTCCACTACTACTATTCCACTGCTTACAAAAAAAATTGATAGCATGTGGTCAGCACGTCCGCCCAATACTCCGGATACAAGTAAAAGGATGGTAGTAAAAGCAACAGTTACTGACCCTCCCGGGTTTGGCAACTACATCCGTTATTTCACCAAAGTAAACAGTGAGCAGTTTAACCCGGGTTTAAACTCCGTATTTGATGATGCATTGGTAAATAACTCTACTTATACCGTTGATGTTGACAAAGGTGTTGACCGCAACATAGATATTGATTTTGACAACTACGGCTTCTTTGCCAAAGGTGATACTGTAACCGTTAAATTCAGCAATATTGATAAAGCCACTTATGATTTCTGGCGCACAGTGGAGTTCAGTTATCAAAGCATTGGCAATCCCTTTTCATCACCCACAAAAATCTTGGGCAATATCAGCAACGGAGCCTTGGGTTATTTTGGGGGCTATGC
>JBKCJY010000025.1:0-6742 GCA_046301455.1 Chitinophagaceae bacterium
AACTTATACGTTCCGATTGGTTGCAGATACGGGTGAAGAAATATGGACAGAAAGTTTGATTTCTTTAATTCATAATAACATAGGCGAAACAAACCTGTTATGGCATATACGTGATATTAATGAACAGCAAAAGGCATTTCAAAGTCTGCAGCAAAGCGAGGAAACAAACCGGCTCATTATGAACTCTGCCATGGATGCAATTGTGTGCATGGATATGAACGGCAACCTTAATTTTTGGAGTAAGCAGGCTGAACGGATTTTTGGTTGGTCGGCAGAAGAGGTATTGTCAAAACCTATGACAGAAGTGATCATGCCCAAAGAATTTAAAATTATGCATGATAGAGGAATGGAACGTTATTTACAAACAGGTGAACAGCGTGTATTAAACAGGTTAGTAGAAGTTCCTGCGCTGCATAAAGATGGACACCAATTCCCTTCAGAACTTACAATCATTCATGTTAAAACAGAATCACAAAACTTTTTCTGCGCATTTATCCGTGATGTTACAGAAAGAAAAATGGCAGTAGATGTACTTAAAGCAAGTGAAGAACGCTACCGCTCTCTTTTTGAAAACATGGCACTGGGTGTAATGGAGGTAGATAACGAAGAGCAAATTGTGTATGCCAATAAATCCATGCTCGAGATTTCAGGTTATTCACTCGAAGAATTAATAGGCAAAAACGCAAGAGAGCTGTTTCTCCGCAATAAAAAAGCATCCTTACAAACCCATACGAAACAGAATAAAGTCAGGATTGAAAAAAAATCATCAGTATATGAGCTGCAGGTAACAAAAAAAGATAATACTTCGGCTAACTGGGTCATCAGCGGAGCGCCTCTTTTTGACATAAAAGGCAACTTGAAAGGATCTGTTGGAATCCATTGGGATGTAACAAAAATTAAGCAGATGGAAAGTGATCTGCTCAATGAAAAACTTGAAAAGGAAAAGGCCATCATGGAAGCTTCGCTTCGGGTAGAAGAGGAGCAACGCTCCCTCGTGGGCCGGGATCTTCATGATGGTGTTGGACAAATGCTGGCATACATTAATCTGTACATAAATATGATGAAACACAAGGGCGTATTTGGTACTGATGAGTTGGATGAGCTTCAAAAAACAGTGGGTATGACTCTGGAACAGGTACGAACACTGTCACGGAATCTGGCACCTCCCTCCATCCGTGATCTGGGCCTGAGAGATGCTGTTGTTGAACTGGTTCAGAGCTACAGTATTCTGCAGGAACCCTTAATGAATCTTACGATATACCCATCATCGCAGGAAAAAAAGATAAAAATGGATAAAAAGATTGTACTGTACAGGGTATTGCAGGAACTCATTAATAATACATTGAAGTATGCCAAAGCCGGAAAGGTTGAAATTGAGTTTTTAATTAAGAATAAAACAATCATACTTCAATTCAAGGACAACGGAAAAGGATTTGACCCCGAAAAAGTTAAAAAGGGGGTAGGCCTCAACAGTATTGGTTCCAGATTAGGATTTCATAAAGGCAGTATGGAGGTAACAACCGCTCCCGGTGCCGGCACATCGATTATTATAACAATGCCATTATAAAACATATGAAACGGATTAAAATAGTAATTGCAGATGATCATACTTTAATTGCTGAAGCATGGTCGTTTTTACTCAATCAGAACCCTTCTTATGAAGTGGTCAAAACCTTTAACAATACGAAATCTTTATTACACGAACTCCTGAGTCTTGCACCGGATATTGTTATACTGGACGCTAATATTGAGCCGATCAATGGATTTGAAACGGCTGAAAAAATTAAAGAAATAATGCCGCAGGTGCAGATTGTTGGTGTTTCCATGCACAACGAAATCTCATTTGCAAAGCGTATGATGCAATGTGGCGCTGCAGCCTATGTTACAAAAACTTCGCATCAGGACGAACTATTTCGTGCTATAGAAACAGTAATTGCCGGGAAAAGTTACCTTTGTGAAGAATTGAAACGTCAGATGACAGATGACTGATAATCTATAAACAGCTACATGAAACAACCGCTTAAAACAATCATCTTGGAAGATGATCTCATGGCAAGGATGATTCTCGAAAACTTTTGCGAGAACCATCCTGATATTGAGTTGAAAGCCGATTTCGATGATATTGAAGAAGCCATTCAATACCTCGACAAACATGAGGTGGATTTAGTTTTTCTTGACATACAGTTAAAAAACTCAAACGGATTTGATCTCCTTTCTCACATGAAGTCTTCCACACAGGTAATTATCACAACAGGCGACACTGATATTATACCTAAGGCTGCTAAGTACGGCATCAATAACACACTTATTAAACCGATTACGCTGGAGCAGTTCTTGTGGAGTGTAAAAATGACTGAAGAATCCGGCAACCTGAATTGACAAACAACCCTTCCTTAGCCATTATTAAAAAGAGGTTGTTCCTGGGTATTAAGAAGGGAGTGCTTTAGTTTGCAAGATGCTCTTTATCTAAATGTGGGTTATATAATTTGAGTATAACTGTAAAAACAGTTGCCTCCGCATCTGATGTAACACTAATCTGTCCATCATGTTCTTTAATTACATTCTGTACAATAGTGAGCCCAAGACCTGTACCGCTCATGCTGGTTTTGGTAGAATAGAATCGTGAAAAAATAGTGTGTAAAGCCGGCTCCGGAATTGCTGGCCCGTTATTTTCAAAACAAACTTTTACATTATCAGAATCAATCAGCGCTTTTATTTTAAGAACCGGCTTCTGAACAGAACTCATGGCCTCAAGAGCGTTTTTAATAAGATTAGACCAGAGTTGAAAAAGTTTGATCTCACTGCCCATAATAAAAATAGTTGCTAAAACATCAGTCTCGACCCGCACTTTCTGGCCAATGGAATAAGTGAAAATATTAAGAGAAGAAGAAATACTTTGATACAAATTTACCGGCCGCTTTTCAAGATGATCGGTCATTCGTATATGCTCCCGTACATTCTGTACAACCGTTGCAGATTTTAAAGCTGAATTCCTGATCGTGTTGGACAGCCTTAATACAGTCTGTATCTTCTCTGTTAACGATAAAATCTTTTTTAAATTTGGCTCATGCAGCAATAATTGTATTTGTGAGGGAGTTTGAATACGGCATCTTACCAGTTGTTCGGCCAGGCTGTATACCTCATCCGTAGTAACAGAAGCCTGCAGCTGCAAATAATCTATCACATTCTTTTTTTCAATTTCAAATCGGGTGCCCGATAAGAAAATTTCAAGCGGTACGCTGATTGCAAGTTTATAGGCAGTTACTATTTCTTCGGCATTAAGTTCAAATACGTTTTGACCCAGTATTTCATTAATTAAATTCTGTAAAGATTCCGAACCTATTAAAATAGTGCTGATGGGCGTATTCAAATCATGGGCAATACCTGCAGTAACTTCACCTACTGCGGCCAGTTTCTCCTGTTCATTATAGGTCTTTGTCAGTTCCAGGTACTTTTGTGTGTTTTCCAATACCTTAATTTCAAGTCCACGGTTCAGAGAAACTAGCTCCTCTTCCATTTTTTTCCGGTCAGTAATATCGATCTCAACTCCAATATATCCGGTAATAACTCCATCAGCTATTATGGGCACAATATTCAGTTCAAGCCAGTATTCATTGCCGTATTTACCCCTGTTCTGTATTTCTACATTACGTATAACTTCATGAGCCGACAGTTGCTCATGAATATAATTTATAGTTGCAGGGTTGGTTTTTTCATACTGAAATATCCGTGGAGTTTTGCCCATGAGCTCTTGAATAGAATATCCTGTAAGCTTTAAAAAGCTGGCATTGGCCCATACAATTTTTTTAGCAGCATCAGTAATCAATACACTGTTGGATGTTAACTCTGCCACCAACGATAGCCGCAAGATTTCTGCTTCTGCTTGTTTTTGAGTCGTAATATCCTGTATGGTTCCGTTAATAACAAGCTCCTTTCCCTTAGGTGCTGCTTTGGTACAAATGATATGCGCCCAAATCTCTTTTTTGTGACTCTCAGCTTTAATTTTGAGGACCTCATCAAGAACGGTACCCGTAGACGCATTTTTGAGATAGGAATGAAGGATGCTTGCTTTTTCTTTATCAACCAGTTTCAAAAAAGTTTCAAGCGGCTGCACAACAGGAAAATCAAACAGGGCTGAAACAGGCTCGGAAAAAGTAAACAGCTCTTCGTTACAATCATACTCAAAACTGCAGAGCCGGGCTGTTTCCTGTGCCTTTGTTAAACGCCCTTTTGCTTGCTGTAATGCAAGGGTTCGTTCGTGCACCAGTGCATCCAGGTTTTTCAGAATCCTGTTATTGTTTTCCTCCTCCTTTCTCAAATTCACCATCATCAATTGAAACCTTTCGGTTAAAAGCCGTATTTCACCATAGGTCGATTTCTTTATAACATTGATTTCTTCATTCGTTACATTAGCCTTACTGATGGTATTGGCCAGGCTAAGGATAGGTTTTGTTACAATTTTAACGATGTAAAATATAATGGCAACCATCACTAACAGTGTCAATAATAACGCCCCGTAAACAGGCCTGTTGAGTTGTTCAAGTTCTTGCTCTGTTTTTTCTGCCCGTATACCCACTCTTACAAAACCATTAACTGAATTACTGTTGAAAGGAATGTCTTTAAAAATATAAATTTGCTGATCGTATAAAGCGGAGGTAACAGTAACTGTATCAGGATAAACAGATATAATTTCTTCCTTCCGTGACAGACTGTCAATGGAACTAATTATGATGTAATCATACGCCTTTTCACTGCGTACAAAGTTGAACGTTCTGGCCAGCCCCCCAAAGTCTTCTGTGTTTAAAGATAATTCAACTCCCAGGGCCACTGTCATCCCGGTTTTTTCAAGGGCCTCTTCATATTTTTCAATAATTACAGTTCGCTGCTTAGAAGTATAATAAATCGCAGCTGCTGAAGAAAACAACATTACCATAACTACAAAAGGTAGCCAGAGTCTGAAAACCAGAGATCCTATAATACGGACCATATCATTCAAAAATTAAGGAATAGGTATCTTTAAGGGTATTACTTATAGAGGCGGTAGAAATAATGCCCACCGCACCGCTGTTGCGAAGAACATAATCAATGATTTCCTGATCGGTATCTAAAAAAACCGGGGCACTGAACCGGCCCTGAAATACCATCGAGAGCCAATATTTCTGCATTTCCTTAAAACTGTTATAGCCCATTATTTTACAAACAGCTAAAGCATTAGGATGCTTGGAAGAGGGCATTACAATGGTAACCTGTACCTGGGTTTGAGGCCAACGTGTGTATTTACCCTGAAAGATACGCACTACCTCCCGCTGCCGCACACTGTTTCCTAAGCCCGTTTGCTTTTGTGCAAGTACAAAACCCTGTACCTCTTTCAATTGAGCTTTTGCCGGTTTAAAAAAAACCAAAAGAGTGATGAGTATGATACTTAGTTTGAATTGCATATCAAAAACCGTATGCCAGTTGAACTTTAAATTTTAAATGTCCGTGTTTCGAATCGGTTATTTGAGTATATCGATCAAATGTTTGATAATCACACTCAAGTTTCATATTTACATAAGGACTGAATTCATAACGGAAACCGGCGGCAATTTGTGACACTTTATACGGATAGGTATACAAATCATTTTTGCTTATATGCATATAATCTGCATGAATATAAGGAACTGCTTTTTCATTTATCCGATACCCCGCATAAAAAAAGTTAGCAATGTTCCTTGCCGCACCTAAAGTATCAGTGTTTGTAAGATTACCGTTAAACTCATTGAGCACCTCCAGCTTATTCCCGAAATAAGCAAATGAGCCGCTTACAAGATGAAATGCCACATCACCTTTATAAACGGGCCCTGTATAATCAGCCTGACGTGGATCTGTATGACCCACATGTGCGCCGCTCACATTGTTATATACATTGGAAAAGTAATAAGAAGCTCCCACACGCATACCTTTAACCGGCTTAAAATGAAAAGCAGCAGTTACAGAAGGGGCCCAACGGTCACGAACACCGTCACGTGCTGAAATACCATTTCCATAAACAAGATCATACCCGAAATTATGGTCTCCAAGATTCTGACCCTGCAGCTGAATACCGGTAGTATGCAGCGGAATAATATGACTGAATGCAATAGGACGTTCAATTACAGGAAAAAAAACACGGCCGTGGTGGTATACATCATTCCAATAATTCAAAGGGGTATGTATTTTACCGGCAATAAAGTTATGATTACCCCGATAATTAAATTTAATAAAACTGCGCTCTATACTGGGTAAAAAATTAGTGGAAGAATTACTGTTATAACGTATTACATATTCACCTAAAAATGAAATCTTGTCCGTAATGGTAGACGTAATGAAAAAATCGTGTTCCCCCAGAAGAAAGCTGGAAGTTTTTGAATGGTCATTGGATAGATCAGTCATATGATCCAAATGACCAAACCCGTTAAACTGCGTTCTGGGCTTTTGTGCTGCTGCTTCAAACAGCAAAACACTAGAAAACAATAGCATTAGTAAAATTTTTATCATTTCAATAGATCTTTTCATGTAATTTGGAAATCCGGTTAATTACAATTTGCAGATCCTGCAACTTCCACGGCTTATTAATAAAAGCAGTAATTACTTCTGCATGCAACAACTCTCTTACCTCAAATTTATCTGCCTGGCCCGAAAGCAGGATGCATTCAATCTTAGGATATTTCGTTTTTACAGCATAAATAAGCTCATACCCGCTCATTTGAGGCATACGGTAATC
>JBKCJY010000026.1:0-19641 GCA_046301455.1 Chitinophagaceae bacterium
ATGGGGAAACCACCACCGATATTGATAGAATCAAGTTCAGGGCAAATTTTGCGGAGCTGGCAATATAGGTTTACAATCTTACTCAGCTCACTCCAATAATATATATCATCTTTAATTCCTTTGTTGAGGAAAATGTGCAACATCTTTAACTGAAAGCGGTCTTCATTACCCTCAATCTTATCAACATAAAACTCCAGAATATCTCTTGCACGGATACCTAGTCTTGATGTATAAAAAGGAAAAGTTGGCTCTTCTTCTGCTGCTACACGAATGCCCAATTTAAAAGGCACTTTCACTGTTTTCTTTAATTGCTGGAGTTCATCTTTGTTATCGAGAACGGGCATCACATTTTTAAAACCGGTGTTGAGCAGTTTTGCAATACGCTGAATGTATCCTTTCTGTTTATAGCCATTACAGATAATCTGTATATCCTTGTTGATCTTTTTCTTTTGATAAAGCTTGTTAATAATTTCAATATCGTAAGCAAATGATGTTTCCAGGTGAATATCATTTTTCAATGCCTCTTCCACTACAAATGAAAAATGACTGCTCTTAGTACAGTAGCAATAAAAATACTTGCCATCATAGCGATGCTTTTTCATGGCAGTATCAAACATCTTCTTGGCTTTTTTAATCTGCATACCAATTTTGGGCAGATAGCTCAATTTCAATGGCGTGCCATACTTGTCAATCAATGCTTTTATATCCACACCGTTAAATTGCAGGTAACCATCCTTGGTATCAAAACCATCTTGCGGAAAGTTGAAGGTTTGATGAACCAGGTCAGTGTACGTATTGTTGCTCATTTCATACTGAGCGTCTTGTCTTGCCAATGTTGAAAAAGTTTAGGGTGCAAACTTATTGTAAAAAAATAAAAGCGGGGATGAAGATTTTGAAGTTGCCGAATTGTGTTAATAAGTAAATGAAAGCTAAACAGCCCGACAACTACTGACATAGAAACAGTACGTTGAAGTGTGCGAATCATTCACTGGATGATTCGAAGGCAAAAAAAAGTCCCGTCGTTTGACGGGACTTTAAGTATAGAGACTTTTTGATTACTTCACTGAAGCTACCAGCTTCTTAAAGCTTTCAGGTTCGTTCATTGCTAAATCAGCAAGTACTTTACGATCGAGGTCTATGTTTTTTACTTTGAGCTTGTTGATGAACTCAGAGTATGTTAACCCTTCTTCACGAACTGCAGCGTTAATACGTGCAATCCAGAGACGACGGTATTCTCTCTTTTTCAACTTACGGCCCACATAGCTGTAGGTTTGACCTTTTTCAACTACATTTTTGGCAACGGTATATACATTTTTACGTTTGCCGTAAAAACCTTTAGCGGCTTTTAAAACTCTTTTGCGGCGTGCTTTTGAAGCAACTGCGTTTACTGAACGTGGCATATCTTAATGTTTTTAATTTTTTAAAATTGGTTTACTTAATGTGCGGCTTATTTAAGACGCAATAAACGTTTTACAAAATCAACATGAGATTTTGCCACTGTACCGTCAATACGCATGTTACGCTTTCGCTTTTTTGACTTTTTAGTGAGAATGTGACGTTTGAAACTCTTTTGATGAGTAATTTTTCCGGTACCAGTTACCTTAAATCTTTTTTTGGCACTGGAGTTTGTTTTTACCTTAGGCATTGTAATGCGCTTTAAGATGATACCCTGATGGCGGCTCTGCACTGGCAGAACTCTTATGGAGCCGGTTGGGCAATATCCAAAATCCCGTTAGAGGCTTTGGGGGTGCAAATGTAGGCAAATACGGCAAAAAATGCTAATTTAAAAAGACTGAATTTTAGACCCCAATCCCTTTTCAAGATTTTCGCTTTTTTCGCCTGTTTCTTTGCGTTTTACTTCATTAAGCTATCAATTCGAATATTTGCCTTTTTTTCAAACTCACTGAAACTCATAGACTTCTGCAGCAATTAAATTTCACTATTCATTACTTCAATGGCTACAAACAACTGTCGCTTGTAATCCTTCAGGTCTTCATCCAAATGCTTTTTGTCTTTTGAGGCTACATCTTTTCGAAGTAAATCCACATCAAACAATAAGTTTTCCCTGATTACATTAAACTGCTCATGAGTTTTGGGTTGAAGAGTTTCTGAAAGTAATTCAGTTCTTAAAGTTTGAGTAAAAAACGGAGGCATTTCCAGATAATAATATTTCTGGCGCTGTGGCTGTGAGAGTGTATCCGTGACAAGATCAATTGCTTTTGCACGGTTGATTAGCCATTGCAACTCTTCCTTGCTTGCCTCCAGTACTTTTACAGTGAGTTTTCGTTTGTCATTTGCCGCTGCCAATTCAGTAAAATACAAACCGGCAATAATGCCCACAAATGTTCCCACCAGCGAAAGGATATAGCCAAACGCATCAGGGTATTTTTGCCTGAACCCGGAAAGAAAAGGAAGAAATAAGACAAATGGCAAACAACAAAGTGAGATAACAAACCAAAGCGGCATAAGCGTATTTTTTACGTTAGATGCCGGTTGTTAAAAGGGTAAACAAATATAAAAGCAAATTTCTAAAGTGCATAGGCTTGAAGAAATGCCACTGATTTCATCATATCCTCATGCAGTACACGATCTTGCTTTACAAAACTAACTTCTTTACGAAAAGCAGTTATCACCTCCTCTACTCTTTCTGAGCTTCGTAATGGTCTGCGAAAATCAAGTGCCTGTGCAGCACTCATTAATTCAATAGCTAAAACTTTTTCAGCGTTCTTAAGCACACGGTATGCTTTGGTTGCAGCATTTGCACCCATGCTCACATGATCTTCCTGATTGTTGGATGATGAAATGGAATCTACACTTGCCGGTGTGGAGAGCTGTTTATTCTCACTCACAATACCTGCAGCTGTGTATTGAGGAATCATAAATCCGCTGTTGAGCCCCGCTTCTTTCACCAGGAATAAAGGAAGATTACGCTGACCACTTATTAACTGATAGGTTCTTCGTTCACTGATGTTGGCAAGCTCACTCATAGCAATTGCAAAATAATCAAGGGCCATTGCAAGTGGCTGGCCATGAAAATTTCCGCCACTCACTATTAAATCATCATCAGGAAAAACGTTGGGATTATCTGTTACAGAATTAATCTCACGCATAAATACATCACGCACATGTGCAACTGCATCTTTGCTGGCGCCATGCACCTGCGGTATACATCGGAAACTGTATGGATCCTGAACCTGTTGTTTCTTTTGCTGAGCAATTACACTTCCGCTTAAAATTTGACGAAGCGTTTGAGCGGTATGTATTTGCCCGGTATGTGGCCTTATATGGTGAATCTTTTCATTCAAAGGTTCACTCACACAATCAAACGCATCAAATGAAATGGCAGCAATTAGATCCGCCCATCTCATTAAACGATCTGCCTGTACCAAACAATACAATCCATAAGCACTCATAAACTGAGTGCCATTTATTAAAGCAAGACCTTCTTTGCTTTTTAAATGAATTACATCCCAATTCAACTGCTTTAAAATTTCCTGTGTCTTGTACATTGTTCCTTTGAACATTACTTCGCCTTCGCCAATTAAGGGCAAACTAAGGTGGCTTAATGGTGCAAGATCGCCACTGGCGCCCAATGAACCTTGTTGATAGATAATGGGCAGCACTTCTGCATTGTGCATTTCCATGAGCCGTTTCACTGTATCAATCTGCACACCGCTGTAACCGTAGCTCAATGATTTTATTTTGAGCATGAGCATCAACTTCACAATTTCAGCAGGCACTTCATCACCCATGCCACATGCATGGCTCATAAGCAGATTGTTTTGAAGTTGTTCCAATTGATCATCACCAATAGTTACATTCTGCAAAAAGCCAAAGCCGGTGTTGATGCCGTAGAAAGGTGTATAGGTATCAGCAATTTTTTTGTCCAGGTAATTTCTGCAATGTTCAATTTTTTCATGTGCACGAAAAGTGATTGATACAAACTGCTTAAAATGAAGATAGTTTTTTACTTCTTCAAACGTTAGAGGCTGTTCATCTAATGGCAGATAATTATAGTCGGTCATAAAAAGGGCAATCGTTGAGGACGAAAGTAGGAAAAAACAATCGAAGTATGAGGCAGGAAGTAAGATGTCATTAACTTTAGACTATGAATAAAATTTTGATGGTTCTTCTCCTGTTTCTAAGCATTACTGCATCTGCTCAAACTATTCAATTGCTCGACAGCAACACAACAATTTCCATTCGTGGATTGAGTGTCGTGAGTGATAATATTCTTTGGGCAAGCGGAAGCAAAGGAACTGTTGCACGTTCCCTTGATGGTGGCAAAACCTTTCAATGGATGATTGTAAAAGGATTTGAGAAAAGAGATTTCCGTGATGTTGAAGCGTTTGATGCCAATACTGCAATCATTATGACTGTAGATACGCCTGCCATCATTTTAAAAACAACTGATGGTGGAACTACATGGAGAAAAGTATTTGAAGATAAACGACCCGGTATGTTTCTGGATGCGATGGAATTCTGGAACAACAGCAGCGGCATTGTTGTTGGCGATCCCATCAATAATAAACTTTTTATTGCAAGAACTTTTGATGGTGGTGAAACATGGCGTGGATTACCCGAAGCTAATTATCCCGAAGCAGCAAAGGGTGAAGCTATGTTTGCATCAAGCGGCACCAACGTTGTAAAACTAAATAAGCAGGAAGCAGTATTTGTAACCGGTGGTAAAAAATCTAGACTCTTTATCCGGGATCTAAAAATTGATTTGCCCATTGTGCAGGGTAAAGATTTTACAGGAGCTAATTCCATTGCTGTTTATGATGAAAAAAATATGGTTATTGTTGGTGGCGATTTTACGAAAGACACTTCCCGTTTTATGAATTGTGTACTTACTAAAAACAAAGGCCAGTCATTTATTATTCCTGCTACCCCACCCTTTGGTTACAGGAGCTGTGTTATTTACATCAGCAAAAACAAATTAATTACATGCGGCACAACTGGTGTTGATGTGAGTGAAGATGGTGGCAATAACTGGCGCAATGTTTCTGCATCGGGTTTTCATGTGGTACAAAAAGCAAAAAAAGGAAAGGCTGTTTTTTTAGCAGGTAGCAGAGGAAGAATTGCAAAACTAATCTGGCAATAAAAAACCGGCTGTAAAAACAGCCGGCTGGTTTTGCATAGGTGCGTTACCCAAAATCATAATGTTTACTTCTTCAAAAGAATGGTACCAAGTTTTAGTTCTCTACTTCCTACCCGTATATTTTTAATTACAGTATCACGGTAGCCACCTGCCGTTGCGTTTATTTCCAAATCAACAGAACCGGCTTTTATTCCACGAATTTTAAATTCACCATCGTCACCATCAGGCAGAGCAATAAGTGTTTGTCCATTTGCGGTTACAGAAACAATTGCTTTTGCATCTTTAGGTAGCACTTTACCTTCAATACGTCCATCATGATCATTATCAAATGTGCGGATGCGTGGTTGCAGTTCAAATTGATTGTTACTGATGCGTATAATAGAACCGCATGCATCAAAGTCAATATGGATTTTAAACGATGCTGAATTAATTTCAGAAATATCATCAATATCAATCATTACTTCAGGTTTCTTTAATGTGAGTGGATACGTTACATTATCCACTACAACTGAGTTGCCGCTGCCCAACGTAATACGTAGCTTTTTAATTTCACCTGAGGTAACAAAGCCTTGTGCCAGCAAAGTATCAACTCCATTTCTAAAGTTGAGGATGTTATAAATACCCGTGCGAATTTGCAAAGTTTCCCAAAATTCCCGTTCAAACCCGGAACTGTCAACCTCAATCTTTACTTCTACTTTTTGAATGTTAATGTTTACTGCCTGAAAGTTCACCGGATTATCAGTCAAATACACTTTCAATTGTTGCTTGCCTTTACTTAAAGATGAGTTTTCCTTTTTACAACCAAGTAGCAGCAACATCAGAATAGCAGCTACCGGTATTGCAATCTTTAAAATCGTTTTCATTGCTTGAAGTTTTTGATGAGAAAATTGAATCATGAATCAAATGTAGAACGGCACAAAAGCGTTGAAAAGCCTTTGCAACTGAATTGGCACAACATGATGCTGAGCGGGAATTAAACGGGCTGAATGATTATCCATCTGCCAGAAGATGAAGCCCGAAGCCTTCTTTGGTCAATTAATTGTCATCTTCTTCATAAAAAATCAACAAAATGTGGAAGATCGGTATGTTTTGCATCAAATCTTACTGCATCTTTACAGCTAAATTTTTTGTACACATGAAGCAATTCCTATCCTTTGTATTTATTCTTGCATTCAACACCGTAACCTTTGCACAAACTGCTGTAAAAGATGATGTGTTAAAAGGCTGGCATTTAAAAGACAAAGCCAAAGATGGTTTTTACGGTATCAGCCTGGAGCAGGCTTATGAATTTTTGAAAGATAAAAAGAGTACTACTACTATTATTGTTGCTGTAATTGATAGTGGTATTGATACATTGCATGAAGATTTAAAACCCATACTCTGGAAAAATTCAAAAGAAATTCCCGGCAACGGAATTGATGATGATAAAAACGGATATGTGGATGATATATATGGATGGAATTTTTTAGGAGGTAAAGATGGACGTAATGTTAAAGAAGAATCGTATGAAGCAGCACGCCTATATCATGCATTAAAAGTAAAATATGGAGGCGATGTGGATGAAACTAAATTGTCACCTCTTGAAAAAGAAGAGTACCGCATTTTCAAAAAAGCAAAAGATGATTTGGAAAGCAGCTCAACAGATGCACAATCACAAATTTTATTTCTCCGCAATTTATATAAGCAATCTGCCGCTGCAGATTCTATTTTGAAACTGGTTTTTAAACCTGAATTTACAGGTCATGATTTAGCTGCTTTCAAACCCGGCAATTCAAAAGAAACCAATGCCAAAGCAACCATGCTTACTTTGTTTCGGGCATTTGAAATGATGGATGCGCCTAATTCAACCATCATGAAAGAATTTGGCGATTACTATAATGGTCAGGAACGCAAAGCAGAAATGCTGGACACACCTCCAAAAAATTACCGCACTGAAATAGTAAAAGATAACTATAACGATTTTAATGATCGCTTCTACGGCAATCCAGATGTGATGGCCAATACACCTATGCATGGCACTCACGTGAGCGGCATCATTGCAGCAGCACGTAACAACGGTATTGGAATGGATGGTGTGGCCAACAACGTAAAAGTAATGATGATACGAGCAGTACCTGATGGTGATGAGTTTGATAAAGATATTGCACTCGCAATACGTTATGCAGTTGATAATGGTGCTAAGATTATCAACATGAGTTTTGGCAAAAGTTTTTCACCACAAAAGAAATGGGTTGATGAGGCAGTTCGTTATGCTCAAAGCAAAGGTGTGCTATTAGTTCATGCTGCTGGTAATGATGGAAAAAATATTGATAGCACAGAAAATTATCCTAGCCCTGTTTTTGCTGACACTAAAATCAAGGCTCCCAATTTTATAACTGTTGGTGCAAGTGGCGATCCTAAAACGGGTGGAATTGCTGCTGACTTCAGTAACTTTGGAAAAAAAGAAGTGGATGTATTTGCTCCGGGTGTAAAAATCTATTCAACCATTCCAGGCGGAACTACTTATGGTTTTCAGCAGGGTACAAGTATGGCTAGCCCCCTTGTTGCAGGCCTTGCCGCATTGATACTCTCCTACTATCCTGATCTTACACCAGAGCAATTAAAATATTGTATTGTCAAAGGTGCACAGGTTGTAACAGATAAAGTAAAAAAACCCGGTAACCCCGAAGAAACAGTGCCGTTTAATTCATTAAGTGAAACAGGCGGTTTGTTAAATGCGTATGAAAGTATGAAGATTGCAGCTTCCATTAAAGGAGAGCGTAAAGTACCT
Source organism: Chitinophagaceae bacterium (assembly GCA_046301455.1). Lineage (GTDB taxonomy): Bacteria > Bacteroidota > Bacteroidia > Chitinophagales > Chitinophagaceae > Lacibacter. Next base: position 7,872 of record JBKCJY010000026.1, read on the forward strand.
TCTGCTCCAAAACCTGAACCAAAACCAAAAGTGAAACGAACTAAAAAAGGATAAATTAAAAAGTTCTGCTCAACGGCAGAACTTTTTAATTTCAACCAAAAATTACAAATATGGCAAGACCTTTATCAACCGATCATGCTCCGTATTTCAGCAATTATATTGATTTAATTGAAGGTGATGATATTAAGGAAGCATTTGCTGCACAACAATTAAAGCTGGAAGTAATTTTAAATGCAATACCTGATAGTAAAGCAGATTATGCATATTCTGAAGGCAAATGGACAGTTAAGCAATTAATTCAGCATATAATAGATACTGAACGAATTTTTGCTCACCGTGCACATTGGATTGCACGAAGGGCAAATGTTCCGTTGCCTGGCTTTGATGAAAATGCATTTGCAGAACATGCTGATGTGAGCAAGAGAAGTTTGCAGGAGTTGAAGAATGAGTTTATTGCAGTTCGTAACAGTACACATTTGATGTTTGATGGCTTTACTAATGATGACTTAGCGCAACGTGGTATTTCAAATACAAAAGAATTAACTGTGAATGCCGCCGGCTTTATTACACTTGGACATTTAGTACATCATTTTAATGTTTTGAAAGAAAGATATTTATAGGTGTCTGGAAATTCAAAGTAGCCAAGCACCTATAATGGACAATCCCGATCAAATGATCGGGATTGATGTCTAAAAAATCTGCAAACCTATAAGCCGGATTCTGTCGAGGGCTATCATTTATCTGTCCAGCAGCTTGCGTTGCAGGATCAATCTGCCTACCCACCATCTCGAACGGGCAGTTCTCAAACAATGGCTTACATGGCATTTCAGCACCTTAGGTTTACCCAACTTTTATGTTACCATAACAATTTGTGAGCTCTTACCTCACATTTTCACCCTTACCTCGCCTGAGCGTGGCGGTTATTTTCTGTGGTACTTTCTGTTGATACATTGCTGTACCACCCGGCTCTTCACCGGAAGGCTGCCCTTCGCTGTCCGGACTTTCCTCCTTAATTGCTTAAAGCGATAGCCGAGCTTGCAGAGGGCAAAGATACATTTAATGTTTTGAAGAAAGAGGATGTAACATCCTGTGCATTATGAATGCATTTTTAATACTCAAAAAACACTTCTGTTGCACCATAACCATACAATGGATGATACTGATTCACAAAACTCTTCACTTCCTTTTTGGTGCGCAGGCGTTGATGTACTTCATCCCGAAGCACACCCTCTCCCACGCCATGAATAATAATGAGTGATGGCTGATGATGCAAAATGCTCAACTCATAGTATTTTTCAAATTCTTTTAATTGAAGTGACAGGATTTCAAAATTGTTCATGCCTTTCCAGTTGCTTGTGATTTTGTCAATGTGCAAATCAATTACACTGCGGGCTGATGGAATGTGTTGCCTTGCATCACCTGCATCATAAATTTTAAACCCGGCGCCTGAGAGTTTACGCATATCAAATTTTTCTTCTACCTCTTTATCAGGGTAGGTTTCGAGCAACAAATATGAAAGCGTTGCCTCCTGTTTCAATAACAACTCTTCAATACGCTTAAAAAGTTGCTTTAGTTTTATTTTGAGAGACGCCTCTGCATAATCTGCTTTCTTTTTGTCTTTGGGATTTAGTTCAAATTCAAAATCAAAACGGGGCGAATCATTTAACTGCTCCAGGGGAACATCATGTATATAAAAATCAGTGAATGGAAACAAATCATTCTTCAATTCAAAATCAACAGTTCCATCAAAACGCAGAAAATAGGAAAACTTATACTGATGTGCCGTATTGTTTACAAGATAGATTCTGAAATACTCCACCACATCATCATCAAACACATCTTTATCAAAAACGGGAAGCAAAGAAATCCAGATACCTTCGCCCACTTTGTATTGTTTGATGGTGCTGCCTTTTTCTTTTTTAATATTGTCAACGTATTGTTTTTGTTTGGGAGGCTCCGGTTTCTTTGCAGTAAATCGTTTGAAATAAGGATATTCAAGTTGATCAGTATAAACAGGAAATTGCACACCCCCCACATCTACGGTTACCATTTTTTTATTAATGATATCTATCACCTCGCCTTCTTCATTGGAATGAATCAGGAGAACTTTATCGCCAATTTGAAATTTCATACTGCAAAAATACAGATGCCGGCTTTTGAAACCGGCATCTGTTACAAATGAAGAAATAAAAAGCTATTCCCACTTATGTTTATGCGGCCGTTCATCACTGTGTGTACGCATCCACTCATCAAAGCTGAGTTTGCCACTGCCTTCAATGGCAAATAAAACGAGCAGGAACAGGATGATGATAGAAAGCCACAGTTCTGCATTGGTTTGTGACACACCAACAGGCATGTTTACAAGAAAGATAGCGCCTGCAAGCACCGGAATGAGAACAATGCAAACAGCCCGTGTGAGCAATCCAAACAAAAGCATAGCACCACCAAGCATGTTGGCAAATACAACAATATGCACAGCAATTCCCAAACCGCCTGCACCCAGTAAACCACTCTTTGCCATAATATCAGTGAGTGGTTGCATGTTGTTAATAAATTGAATGCCTTTAAGAAAGATCAAGAGGCCCAATGCAATCCGTACAAAATCCAGCCACTTGGGATGATGCGTATCACCCCATTTTTCTAAACGGTTGATAACATTCATACATGTAAGTTTTAAATTAGTTATGTTGACAAGCAGAGAAAAGGTACAACATAAAAATTGGTTTTGCAAGAATAGTAATTCACAGAAAGTAAAAAATCAGGCTTTATTCAAAAATCATATTTTGAAATAATCAACATCAGTAAAACAGATGCCTTTTGTCATCTGCCAGGTAAGGATTTCTGGAGAATTTAGCGTGTTCAAAAAAACCAACTAAAAATTAAAACCTGTTAGTTATGGAAAAGAAATACTTCGTTAACATTAAACATGTTGACAACCGCCTGAAAGTTTTTTTAAATGGCGAAACAATTTGGGACAGCGGCGTGGTACATGGCGACCCTGCAATGAATATTTTGGTAGAAATCACAGATGAACTGGAACGCAACAGGGAGCATACCAGCGAGCTTATTTTTGAAGGATTTAATGATGATCTTACTGAAACCGGACAGCACAGCGATGAAATTAATCCCTGGCATTTTCAATACCGTGTAATTGAACGCACGTTTGATGAGCACGGTACGTTTGAAGATGAAACTGATTTGTTGGAACCTTTTGATCAAAAACATTTATCCAAACCAAACATTCGTGCTATGAACAACAGTTACCACATTGTAGCCAATGGAGCTGGATACAAAGTAGTGAGCAACTCCCTTTCACAGCAATTTGCATTGTAGTACACAACCCTTAATCATAGTTAATAAAAACAAAAAAGCTGTTGTGCTTAATAATAAGTACAACAGCTTTTTTATTGAAAATTTATTATGCCGCAAGTTTACTCTTGCGGTATCCGTAAAATGCATAAATGAGTAATCCCACTCCCATCCACACAAAAAACCAAAGCCAGCTTGCAACAGGGATTTCAATCATTAAATACAAACAGCTTAGTGCACCAAGCACGGGAATCAATGAAAATTTGCGGATGAATGTAAATATAGAAAGCCCAACAGCAATAACTAAAAACAACAAAAACAATATCTCCTGCCTGCTTTCATGTGCACTATTGGTAACAGCAGCAATTGCACGCTCATTAAACAGGTAAATAAACCCCGCAACAATTAACGGAAGCAAAAACTGCCCGTTGATATAAGGTAATTTAAATTTACCTGCTGCACTGTTTTGGATGCGTGGTAAAAACAATACACCTAAACAAACAAGTACAAAGGCAAACAGTGTTCCGATGCTGGTTAAATCCGTCATGATAGAAGATGGAAGTACCAATGCAGGAATTGCCACCATTAAACCTGTAACAATTGTTGCAAAAGAGGGTGTTTGATATTTGGGATGAATTTTTGAAAACTTTTTGGGTAATAAACCATCACGGCTCATCGTCATCCAAATGCGTGGCTGCCCTAATTGAAATACCAGTAAAACCGAAGTAGTGGCCACAACTGCACTGATGCTGATGATGTAACCAATCCATTTTAATCCCAGCTTATCAAATACATAAGCCAAAGGATCATCAACTTTCAGTTCACTGTAATGAACCATACCCGTTAACACCAATGCAATTAAAATATAAAGCACAGTACAAATGAGCAATGCATACATCATCCCTCTTGGCAAATCACGCTGCGGATTTTTACATTCTTCTGCTGTGGTACTGATGGCATCAAAACCAATGTATGCATAAAACACAGCACTCACACCCTGTAAAACTCCGGTAAATCCATTGGGCATAAATGGGTTCCAGTTATCTGCATTCACATAAAAGAAGCCAACGATGATTACAAAAATGATAACTGCAATTTTAAATACAACCATTGCATTGGCGCTTTTTTTACTCTCTTTAATTCCAATGTAAGTGAGCATCGTAATCAAGCATACAATAATGAATGCAGGGAGATTTAAAAACAATTTTGTGCCCATAATATCTGGTGCACTGTTAAATCCATTGATGATGGATTGCATATCAGGCGTCATTGCAACACCTTTTGCAATTTCATCATTCACTTTTGCCAATGCTTCAGCTGCAGCAGTGCCATTGGTAGTGAGCCAGAACGGAATATGAATATTTAATCCTTGTAATAAATTATTGAAATAGCTGCTCCAGCTTATGGCAACAACAATGTTCCCAATTGCATATTCCAGAATTAAAGCCCATCCAATGATCCATGCCACCAGTTCACCAAAACTCACATAAGCATATGTATAAGCACTGCCGCTCACAGGAATGCGGCTTGCAAACTCTGCATAACACAATGCTGAAAAACCACAAGTAACCGCAGTAATTATAAACAGTAACGAAACACCCGGCCCGCCATGAAATGCAGCAGAACCAATTGTAGAAAAAATACCTGCACCTATTACAGCCGCAATACCCAGAAAGGTAAGATCACGAACATTCAATACTTTATTGAGGCCGCTGGCATGCCCTTCCTCAGGCATATCACTTAAAATCTTATCAATCTTTTTTGTGCGGAATAAACTTTTGCTCATGAAGTTGGTTTTGAGGAGTTAAAATAGGGAAAATAAATGAATGTGCAGCGCCTGATAAATACTGTATGCTTACGCAAAGGAATAAGGCTTGTTGTTACAGGCTTTTACAGCAATGTTCATCTGGAGTGGCGTCGCACTCTTGTACTTATTGATTTTTTTTCATCAATACTCCCGCTGTATTAAAAACTTTGCTAACTGCATCAACGGCTCTTTGCGTTTACTCATTACTGCAATAGCATCTAAATGATGTAATGCTTTTTCAAAGTATTCATTTTTTAATTGCAGAGCCCATGCATCTACTCCAGCATTTTTGAAGATAGCAAGTACCTGCTCTACTTTATCAGAAGGGTTTGATTGCAATAATTGTTGTAATTTTTCTTTATCAGTTGAGGATGCAGCTTCCAAAGCATGAATCATCAAAAACGTTTTTTTATTGGCTAAAATATCGCCACCCACTTGTTTACCAAATTTAGCAGGGTCACCAAACGCATCTAAATAATCATCCTGTATCTGAAATGCAATACCCAGGTTTTTACCAAACTCATACAAATGATCCTGGTTGCCTAAACTTGCACCGCCAATAATTGAACCCAACTTTAAACAGGCTGCCAGCAGTACAGAAGTTTTTAAAGTTATCATTTCCACATATTCCTGAAGGCTCACTGTTGTTTTTTGTTCAAAATCCATATCCAACTGCTGACCTTCACATACTTCTAATGCAGTTTTATTAAACAAAGGCAATACTTTTTGCAACACATCCGGCTGCAGTTTACTCAAACAAACATAAGCCTGTACAAAAGTGGCATCACCTGCAAGTAATGCAGTTGCTTCACCAAATTTTGTATGAACTGTTTCCATACCACGCCTTAAGGGCGCTTTATCCATGATATCATCATGAATGAGCGTAAAGTTGTGAAAGAGCTCAACTGCTGATGCTGCATAAAAAGTGTCATTGGTAATTTCATCAAACAATTCATTACCCATGAGCACACATACAGGACGCACACGTTTTCCTCCGATGCCCAGTATGTATTGCGCAGGATCATAAAGTGTTGCAGGGCTCTGTGGAAATTGCCTTACGTTAAAATAGGTCTCAAATTTTTTGAGTAATTCGTCAAATGAATTCATAACTATCTTTTCTTTCTTTTTTTCTGTCCAAATTGTTTTGGACTGCTTTTTTTATTCTTCGGTGGTCTGATAACTGAACTGCCGTTTTCTCTCACCTTTGGTAATGCATTGGGCAATACTAATTCATAATCCAATTGCCGTTTCTCTAAATTAGCAGCTACCACTTTTATACGCACCTTCTCCCCTATACGGAATGTTTTGCCGCTTCTGCGCCCCACAAGGCAATAATCTTCTTCAATATAACGGAAGTCATCCAGTTCACTTATTGAAAATAAACTAACAAGTCCTTCGCATTTATGTTCAATAGTTTCAACCCAAAAACCAAAACTTGCCACGCCGCTAACCACCCCATCAAAATCTTCTCCCAGATACTCACTCATAAATTCTACCTGTTTGTATTTGTTGGCAGCACGTTCGGCTTCCATTGCTGCACGTTCACGCTCACTGCAATGACGGCATTTCTGCTCCATCTTTTTATCAATCTGTGGTTCTCCATCCAGGCATTGCTGCAAAATACGATGTACCATTACATCAGGATAACGACGGATGGGCGAAGTGAAATGACAGTAATGCTCAAAGCCTAAACCATAGTGCCCAATATTTTCTGCGGTGTAAACAGCTTTGGCCATAGTACGAATGCCCAGCGTTTCCAGCACATGCTGCTCAGGTTTGCCTTTTACATCATTAAGTAATTGATTAAAAGATGTTGAAATTTTTTCTGGTGATGAGTTATCAAACTTGTGCCCATACTTTTTGGCGAACGAAATAAAAGGCAACAACTTTTCTTCATCTGGCGTATCATGTACACGGTAAGGAAAAGGAACCGGTTTATCTTTTATATGAATACTTCCAATGTAAATAGCCACATGCTTATTAGCCAGCAGCATAAACTCTTCAATTAACTGGTGCGACTCTTTACTTTCTTTTACTGTAATGCCAACAGGTTTTTTATTTTCATCCAAAACAAAACGTACTTCTGATGATGAGAAATTAATGGCTCCTTTTTTAAACCGGTCTTTACGCATTTTTTGTGCAAGCTTGTTCAGCAGTAACACTTCATCTTTGTGTAAACCTTCTTCTGTTTCTATAATCTGCTGCACCTCTTCATATGTATAACGGTGGTTGGAATGAATGATGGTGCGACCAAGCCATACATCTTTTACTTCTGCCTTATTATTCATCTTAAACACTGCAGAAAAGGTGTATTTATCTTCATGCGGACGTAAAGAGCACAACTCATTACTTATGCGTTCAGGCAACATCGGATTTACACGATCAGGCAAGTAAACAGATGTGGCTCTGTCATACGCTTCTTCATCCAACTGCATACCAGGCTCTACAAAATGGCTAACATCAGCAATGTGAACACCAATCTCCATCATTCCATCATCGAGCATTCTTATAGAAAGTGCATCATCAAAATCTTTTGCATCAACAGGATCAATAGTGAATGTGAGTACATTACGAAAATCTTTCCGCCTCACTTCTTCAGCAAGTATTATAATTTCAGATAAACGTGCTGCCTCTTCCATCGCTTCATCATTAAACGATAAAGAAAAGCCCCCCTGCAACAACAATTGTTTCATCGCAAGGTCGTTCATGTTTTCACCTTTGATTACTTCCAGCACTTCACCCTCGGGCAAACGTTTATCTTTATTCCATTCTACAAGTTTCACAACTACTTTATCATTGTTTGCAGCATCTTTTGTTTTACCTGCAGGAATCAAAATATCCGGCATAGGCCGGTCACTCTCCGGAATAAAATACACATGCTGTTTTTGAAATTGCAACCGGCCAATGAATTCTATTTGCTTGCGTTCAATGATTTTTGAAATGGATCCTTCATTGCGTCCGTTATTGCTTTCTTTGGTAATAGTGACTTCAACTATATCACCATTCAACGCAGTGTTTAAATGATGGGGACGCACCAATACATCACGCTGCATATTTTCAACAGTTACAAAGGCCATCCCTCCACGTGTAATTTCAACTTTACCTTTGTAGCTTTGCTTTGTTCCCGAACTTCTTTTCTTTTTATCGGTTTTCTTCTTGCTCATACAGGGTGTTCCTCCTTATGAAAATTTTTAATAAATGATTGTACGGCTTCTTTCAGTTTTGCCTCTTCATCAAACAAAATTTTATGTTCAATAGGCAGTACATAAATAGGGAGTGCTTCCAGCTCACGGTTAAATTTTAATAAACGTACTGCGTCTTTTTCTGTGGTGATGATGATTTTTTCTTTACTGCTCATTTTATCAAACCGCTTTTTAATTTCTGCCAAATCATCAATGGAAAAAATATGATGATCGCTGTAAGAAATGCGTTCGTAAGTATAAGTGTTATCCAATATGTAACGCTTTAGCGGTTCAATATTGGCGATGCCGGTAACCAACAGTACTTCCAGGTTTTTATGGAGCGTATAAGTTTGTGCTGCGTTTAAGATATGATGCGGCACTGCATAATCAATAGTACTAAAAAACAATTGTTGATGCGGAAGGGGGTTTAATTCTTTGCTCACTTTTGCTTTATGTTCTTCATTAAAACTTGGTTTGCATTTGGTAGCAATGATAATGTTGGCACGGCGGCTGCTCCGTACTTCATCACGCAAATCACCTGTAGGTAAATAGAAATCCTTGCTGTATAAATTATTTACATCCGTTAAGAGAATTGAAAAGCCCGGTTGAATGGCACGGTGCTGAAACGCATCATCCAACAATATAACCTTTGTTTGCGGACGATCCTGCAGCAACTGCGGTACAGCTTCTACCCTCTTTTCTCCAACAGCTACTGCAATGTTTGGAAACTTAGTATGAAACTGCATGGGTTCATCACCAATTTCCAAAGCACCAGTTGTTTCATTGGCCAGTACATAACCTTTTGTTTTGCGTTTATAACCACGGCTTAATACGGCGATTTCATATTCATCGCCCAGCAATTTGATGAGGTACTCAATCATGGGTGATTTACCCGTGCCGCCCACACTTAAATTACCAACGCATATAATGGGAATATTGAAAGATGTTGTGGGAAAGATTTTTTTATCATACATCCAATTACGTAACCAGATAATACCGGCATAGAGCAAGGAAAAAGGCAGTAGCAAAAAACGTATGGACTGGAAAGTAATATTAGCCAAATTCATAAATACGATGCGGTGTAACGCAATAACTTAAAGGTATATCAAAATCACCGGAATCAGTTATTTTATCCACCGCTTCAAAATAACTAAAACCAACTTTGAGCACATCCTTTCTGCATTTTGACAGCAGCTTATCATAAAAACCTTTACCATACCCCACACGGTTACCTTTCGTATCAAAAGCGAGTAAAGGAACCAATACAAGATCCAATTCTTCCGCTTCAATCAAAGTACCATCAACAGGCTCTGTAATACCCCATTTGTTTGCTTGAAACTTTAATTCGTCAGTATGCAGAATATTTTCAATCTCCTTTGTTTTTGTATTAACACGGGGAATCAGAAACTGCACACCGGGATGCTGAAATTCGAGGAAATGCAGAATGGCATCTGTTGCAAATTCTTTTTTTGACTCAATAGCAAGATATGTGTGCACTAATAAAATTTCGGGCAACACCAACTTTTGAAATTGTATTAACAACAGATCATCAAAACGGTTACGCTCTCCTGTGGAAAGTTGTAATCGCTTCTCCATATAAATATTTCGTGCATCCTGCTTTGTCATATTGATTTGCCAAAAAGGCTTAGAAGATTCTGAAAAATATTATCGTTTTGGTCCTCCCTTTTTTATTAGTACTTAATCGCTCTTTGAATTTACAAAGATGGAGAATATGGTTGTGCCGTAATTCCTTTCGGCTTTAAATAACTCAAAATTTTTATAACTGTTGCGGGGCGTATGCTCCAAAACAAACCACCCGCCTTCTTTCAATAATTTTTTTTCAACAATCAGTCTTGGAATTTCATCAATCGTACCCAATGCATAGGGCGGGCCTGCAAAAATAAAATCAAACTGCTCCTGGCATTGTTCTATAAACTTAAACACATCCATCTTTACCAGTTTCAACTCAATACCCAGCTTTTTGCACATGGTGTTGATGAAGGCACTCATCTGCACATCTTTTTCTACAATTGTTTGGTCGGCGGCCCCACGGCTGGCTAACTCGTATGTAATACTTCCTGTGCCGCCAAACAAGTCCAGCGTTTTGATGCCTTCAATTTCAATATTATTTTGAATGATGTTGAAGAGTCCTTCTTTGGCAATATCCGTTGTGGGCCTTGTATAAGGCATGTTTGCCGGTGGCTGAAAACTTCTTCCTCCAAATTTTCCGCTTATTATACGCATGTGAGAATTCGGTCAATCAATTGTTTGGTATGTTTTGGAATGTCTGATGTATTGGAGGGATACTCAAACTGCAGATGTCCTTGCAACTCCAGATTCATAATGTATTGATGCAGCAGGTTGTACAAAGCAGATTGCTCTTCCACCATGCCCTGCAAACGAACTGTTACATCATCCCCCATATTCCATTGTTGTTTGCAATTGAGTATATGATACAAAACATCCTCAGGTGTTTGATATGAACGCTGCTGTAACAATAACCACTGTCCTTGCTGCTGTGCAAACAAAAAAATGGTATTAAACCAAATTTCAACAGTGATGATGGCATCTTCAGCAGCAGGTTGTGGAATTACCAAACTTTCATGATGTATCCACTGTGCATTGGTGAAAAGTTGATTCAAAGCCACATAAGCTGGTGATGCTACACGGTAAAGATTTACTGATTCACCTGCTGCATCTTCCAACGAAACAGTTTGTACACGGCTGCCCGTCATCAAATCCATAAAAGTTGATTCAGCACCTTGCGCCAGTAATACTTTGGGAACTAAAGTGTTTTTATTGGTGTAATCAATAATAGTAACAGATTTAAAAGAATGCTTCAACCAATCCTGCTGTAGCACTATTTCCTGCAGTAGTGTTTCGTTGATGGTAGTTTTGGTTTCATACAGCACCCAGGCATTTACCTGCTGCTGTTCTTTGTCATACAGCACAAAACTGCAAAAGCCGCTACCATGTTGTACCAAAAATTGCTGTTTAGTAATGTCAGCTTGATTGCTTCTAAAAAAATAAACGGGATGTAACAAATTACTTGATTTAACCGCTGCAATAATAGGAAGAATACGGGAGAGATAAATGACATAATTTCGCAGGAAACATACACGAGTGGAAACGGCTTTACACAAGAATGATTTACGGCTGGATATAACCAACAAACAGATTTTATCCATCTCACTGCCCATCAGTTTATCGCTACTGGTGCCTTTTCTCAATTTTACAGCCAACAATTATTTCATAAGTGGTTTGGGTGAAGAGTATTTGGGCACTGCGGGCATCACTGGTGTTTATTTTTTGGTTGTTGCAGTGGTGGGCAATGGCCTTAACAATGCATTACAATCACTCATAGCACGCCGTGCAGGTGAAAACCGTATTGAAGAAATCGGAAAACTGTTTGCACAGGGAGTACGTATTGCGGCAGTAATGGCAGCTATTGGTATTGTGCTCACTTATTTTT
>JBKCJY010000027.1:0-5163 GCA_046301455.1 Chitinophagaceae bacterium
TTTCCATTTAAAGCCGTGTCTGAAAACGGCGGCATACGATTCACAGGTTCGTTCAAAATAAAGCGGAGAGATTTTGGGGTAGGAGGTCGTAATACTATTTCAAATGATGTGGATATTAAACTCAATGTGTTTGCCAAAAAACTTTAACTTTATTCCTAACTCAATTCTATGTCTTTATTCAGTTCAATCAAAGAATCTTTTACACAATTAAACGTAGCGCTGGAGCAGGTTACAGATGAGGAATATGTACAACCATCTCAAAATCTAAGTAATGCAACTATTGGTCAACATACAAGACATATAATTGAAATGTATCAATGCTTATTAAATGGATATGATGCAGGTTTAGTTTGTTATGACCATCGCAAAAGAGATATGGCTATTGAAACGAATAAGGAATTTGCAAAACAATTACTGGTTGATATTGCTTTACAAAGTAATCAGCCAAATAAGGAACTTGAATTAACAGCAATCTATGGTGATGCCACAGCAGAAGAACTGAAAGTAAGTACGAATTACTATCGTGAGCTTGCTTATAACCTGGAACATACTATTCACCATATGGCATTAATCAAAGTGGGGTTAAAAGAATTGAATAAATCATATGTAAGTGAAAATTTTGGGGTAGCTTCATCAACAACCAGATACAGACAACATTCTTAATGTGTACCGTTACTTACATACCGTCATCCACAGGATTTTATCTTACCAGCAACAGGGATGAGAAAAAGATACGTTTAAAGGCGGATACACCTCAATGGTACGCATTTGCAAGCGGACAAATAATGTTTCCCAAAGATGGTAACGCTGGCGGTACATGGATGGCTTTGCATGAAAATGGAAATGCAATGGTACTACTTAATGGTGGTTTTCTAAATCATGTACCCGCACCATCATACAGAAGGAGTCGTGGGTTGATCTTTTTGGACATCTTTGACCATCCGCAACCTATTGCAGCATTTGAACAAATCAATTTACATAAGATTGAACCTTTCACATTAATCATTCGCCAGCAGCAATATTTGTTTGAAGCAGTGTGGGATGGTGATGAAAAAACATTAACTGAGTGTGATGTGCAGCGACCACGAATCTGGTCTTCTGCAACTTTGTATGGAGCCGACGTTGTTGCACGAAGAAAAGAATGGTTTGAATCCTTCATTAAAAATAATGGCGTTGTTGATGCCAATCATATTTTAAACTTTCATCTTTTTGCAGGCGATGGAAATCGCTCCAATGATGTGCTGATGAATCGTAATAATGAAATGTTTACTGTAAGCATTTCCCAATTGGATCGCATTGGAAACGATTCTGCTTTTCATTATTTTGATTTGCAAAGCAATCAAACCACTAAGCAATTATTTACCCATCAACAACAGCCTGCTTTCACCAATGAGGTTGAATAGAATTTTTACACATCATCCGTTTTTTATTCGTTTGTTCAATTGGGAGTATTGGAGTTTTAATACTATTTATGGTCCTATTTATATCGTTTTTGTTTTTTTAGTGATACGATCTGGCTTTCGCTATTTCTTTTCTGCCTCCAATCCATCCATAGTTAATGGTGGATTGTTGATGGAAGAAAAGCAAAACATTTATCCGCTGATACCTTCAGCATATTATCCTGCTTATTTTTTTGTACCACTGGGAACTTCTGCATCTGTAATAGAAAAACAATTTGAAGAAAGTGGTTTTACATTCCCCGTAATTGCAAAACCCACCGTGGGTATGCAGGGAAAAGCAGTAAAGAAAGTAATAAGTATGGATGAGTTGCAGCACTATGCATCATTGTGTACTGTTGATTTTATGGTACAGGAATTTTCACCTTACAAAAATGAAGTAGGTATTTTTTATCATCGCATTCCCACAAGAGAAAAAGGCACAGTAACAGGAATAGTGGCAAAAGAGCCAATGAAGGTTACAGGTGATGGCATTTCTACTTTGTATCAATTGATATGTGAAGTGCCAAGGTATTTATTGCAAATGAATCAACTCACACAGATTTATGGCGAAGGATTGCTGAAGGTATTACCCAAAGACGAAGAAATGGTTCTTGTTCCTTATGGCAACCATGCACGTGGTTCCAAATTTTTAGACTGGACTCATAAAGCCGATGCAAGATTTATTGAAAGCATAGATAATGTTTGTCAACAAGTCAACGGGTTTTATTATGGAAGATTGGATGTAATGTATAATGACTGGGATGATTTATGCGATGGAAAAAATTTTCACATCATAGAACTCAATGGTGCAGGTAGCGATCCTACTCATATGTACGACCCCAAACATTCTATCTTTTTTGCATGGAAAGAAATAATTAAACACTGGCTCATCTTATTCCGAATCAGCCGCATTAATCATAAAAAAGGCGTTGCTTATATGAGTTTAAAAGAAGGAGCAGCGATGTTTAAAGCCAATAATGAATTGGTGAGAAAGCTGAACGCATTTGGGGAGAAGATATAGTGCTGATACTCGTGTCTTCCCAACATCATTATAAAATTGCGGGGAACTTTCATCTTTTCATACTGGCTTCACTTTCATTTCCTTCGCTCAACTTATATTTGTTAAATGCCGCCTCTTGCTAAAATACTCATGTGGGGTTTCATCATCAGCTTTCTGGGCTCATTGCCATTAGGAACGTTGAATGTGGCAGCAATGCAAATAGGAATTACAGACGGTATTTCACCTGCATTGTGGTTCTCCGCAGGCTCACTCACAGCAGAAATTATTTATGTACGTCTTTCACTCGTGGCGATGGATTGGGTACGTAAGCAGGAAAAATTATTAAAAGCATTGGAGTGGTTAACGGTGCTAATAGTACTCATCCTTGCAGCAGGAAGTTTTTGGGCAGCCATTCATCCTGAAGGTGAAAAAAATATTGTATTGAGTAATACCATGCATCGTGGAATACTTGGTTTTACAATGAGTGCCATTAATCCTGTACAAATACCGTTTTGGTTTGGATGGAGCACTGTATTATTTACACGAAATATTTTAAAGCCTGGTTTTTGGAATTATAATACGTACATCATTGGTATAGGAATTGGCACCCTGGCAGGTAATTGCATTTTTATTTTTGGAGGTAGATTGATTGCTGATAAACTCAATGCCAGCAACACTATCATGAATTATATCATCGGCTCGGTTTTTTTAATTACCGCCATCTTTCAAATCATCCGCATCAGAATGAAAAAAGATGCTGTTCATAAACTGGATCATCCTGAAGAAGTAACAGCAGGGTTAGAAGAAAAGATACATTAACTGTTTTGCATTTCCTCTGCCCATTTATCTCTCTCATCAGGGCTGAACTTCCAGGGTGCAAAATTATTCTCTACGTTGCTGAACATGGCGTTCCACTCGCCCGGTGCATTGCTGTCTTCCATAATTAAAGAGCGACGGAGTTCAAGAATTATATTTAAAGGATTGATGCTTACAGGACATTCTTCTACACATGCGTTACAGGTGGTACAGGCACGCAACTCTTCCACAGTAATGTAATCGTTCAACAATTTCTTTCCGTCATCCACAAAAGAACTATTAACGTTAATGTTTTTACCCACTTCTTCCAATCGGTCTCTTGTCTTCATCATAATAGAGCGTGGGCTTAATAATTTTCCAGTGCTGTTGGCAGGGCAAGCGGCTGAACATCTTCCGCACTCTGTACAGCTGTATGCATCCAACAAACTTTTCCAGCTCAAATCCATTACATCTTTAGCGCCAAATTTTGAAGGTGGTGTTGCATCTGTAGGTGCAAGCTCCGGTTGCATCATATATTTCACTTCGTTTTGTACTGAAGTCATATTGCTCATTTCACCTGTGTTGGTGAGGCGTGCATACCAAGCGTTAGGAAAGGCGAGCAGTATGTGCAAATGTTTACTCCACGGCAAATAGTTTAAGAAAGCAAGAATGCCAAGAATGTGCAACCACCATGCACTACGTTCAATAGCAATTAACGTTGATTCGCTTAAACCCTGCAAAGCAGGTGCAATGTTTCCACTGATGATGAAATGCCCTGCATCATGATAATGTGCACTGTTGCTTAGTTGTAGTGCACGGTCGGCACTGTTCATCAGCAAAAACAAACTCATCAATACAATTTCAGTAATCAGAATATAATTGGCATCACTGCGTGGCCATCCATTTAAATCGTTGCTTAGGAAACGTTTTATTTTTAACACATTTCTTCTTGCAAGAAAAATTACACAGCCAATTAAAACAGAAAGTGCCAGTAATTCAAAACAGTTAATTAAAAACGTATAAAAACCACCAAGTGGGGAGAGGAATAAACGATGCGTACCCAGCAAACCATCCAATACAATTTCCAGTACCTCAATATTAATAATAATAAAACCAACATAGATGAACAGGTGAAGTACTGCTACCAAAGGATTCTTAAACATTTTCTTTTGACCAAAAGCCAGAAGCAGCATGTTTTTCCAGCGTTGGGGTTTGTTATCAGTAAGGTCTTCATCAAGGCCCAGTAAAATATTGCGACGAATCTCTTTTACTTTTTTACTGAAAAACCAAACGGCGAACCCAAGACAGGCGGCGAATAAAATTTGCTGAACCAACTGCATACAATCAAGATTTGTGTTGCTAAGATAAGGAGAGAAGACGGTTTGTGGTTCATAGTATATGCTTCTGTTCTTATGTTTTACTGTGGACCGTGGACAGTTGACTGTGGTCTTTTCCTTACCTTTAAACTATGAACGTTGAAAAGAAATATATCCTCAATAAAGAGACCGCAGCACGCAAAATAAAGCGGCTGAGTTATGAAATTGCAGAACGGAATTATGATACACAGTTGGTGTATTTTGGTGCTATTAGTGAAAGCGGTTTAGCTGTAGCAAGACTTCTCATGAATGAGTTGAAGGAGATCAGCAATCTTTATGTTACGCTTTTGGAAATTTCTTTAGACAAGAAGAATCCCAAAGATGTGATCCTAAGTTTAAAAACAGATTTCACAAATCAAACAATCATATTAATTGATGATGTGAGCAACAGTGGCCAAACCATGTTGTATGCATTGCGTCCTTTTTTAGAATACCATCCACGAAAAATTCAAACACTGGCACTGGTAGAACGTACGCACAAAACTTTTCCTATTAATATTGATTATGTGGGCATGAGTGTAGCAACCACACTGGAAGAGCATATTTATGTGGA
>JBKCJY010000028.1:0-2919 GCA_046301455.1 Chitinophagaceae bacterium
ACACGTGGCGATTACAGCAGGTATTCAAGATGGGTTACAGAAATCATTGCAGCTAAAGCACCACTGTTTGAAAAAGCAAGTATTGATGAGTTTTATATTGACCTCACGGGGATGGATCGTTTTTTTGATCCGGTACAGTGGACGGTTGAATTAAGGCAACAGATTATTGAAGAAACAAAACTTCCTATTTCATTTGCCATTGCTTCCAACAAACTGGTTGCAAAAATTGCAACAGATCAGGCAAAGCCCAATAACTATAGTGTTGTTCCATTTGGAAAAGAAAAGGAATTTCTGGCGCCTTTGAAAGTGAGTAAAATTCCTGGCGTAGGAGAACAGGCTTTTCATATCCTTTTGGATTTAGGGATCGAAACCATTGGTGATTTGCAAAACTGTAACCTTGTAATGCTGGAACAACAACTGGGTAAACATGGAAGAGATTTATGGAACCGTGGGCAGGGCATGAGCATGAGTACTGTTAATTCGTATCATGAATCAAAATCCATCTCCAGTGAAAACACATTTCAACAAAACATATCTTCAGTTGATGAGTTGGAAATAGAAATTGTTCGGCTCACAGAAAAAATTGCACATGAACTTCGGCAGGAAAATAAAATGGCAGGATGTGTGGCGGTGAAAATTCGCTATCCTGATTTTGAAACGCAGCAAAGGCAGGCAACAATTCCTTATACTTATTATGATGATGAACTCATTCATAATGCAAAAACTTTGTTTCATCAACTATACAGAAAAGGAAAACCTATTCGCTTGCTGGGTGTACGTTTAAGTGAGTTGACTAATGAAGCGGCACAAACAAATTTGTTCCAGGATGTTTCCAAAAAGAATGAATTGTACAAAGCTATTGATGAAGTAAAAGACCGTTATGGGAAAGACCTGCTTACAAAAGGACGTATTGCAGGAAGGAGAGAAGATAAAGAAGGGCTTGATGCGGCTTCCTGATATGCAGATAGCGCTATAAATTTTATAGTGCTGGGTTGCTTCCCTGTAAACTTTTTGGGTCTACTTACAAACGCAATCAAAAGATTTTAAATTAGTTTTCCAATTTTCTCACACCTAAAATTTATAATATGAGTTTACGCCTCGGAGATGTTGCTCCTAATTTTCAAGCCTTAACATCAGAAGGTGAAATTGATTTTTATGAATACCTTGGTAATGGTTGGGGTGTATTGTTTTCGCATCCTGCTGATTACACACCGGTGTGCACTACTGAGCTGGGCAAAACAGCGTTGTTAAAAACTGAATTTGAAAAGCGTAATGTAAAAGTTCTGGCCTTAAGTGTTGATACGCTTGATAAACACAAAGATTGGATCAATGATATTAATGAAACCCAGCATGTAACTGTTGATTTTCCAATCATTGCTGATCCCGATAAAGCAGTAGCAAATATGTTCGGGATGATACATCCAAATGCATCGGAAATATTTACAGTACGTTCCTTATTTATCGTTGGACCGGATAAAAAAGTAAAGCTTATGATTACTTATCCTGCATCCACAGGAAGAAATTTTTATGAAGTACTTCGTGTAATTGATTCATTACAGCTCACTGCCAATTACAGTGTAGCTACACCGGCTGATTGGAAGGAAGGTGAAGATGTAATTGTTGTACCTACCGTGAGTACCGAAGATGCTATTGCTAAATTTCCCAAAGGTGTTAAAGTTGTAAAACCGTATCTTCGTTATACGCCGCAACCCAATAAATAGTTTTCGGCTATTGATTATGATTTACCCCGCATTTGCGGGGTTTTATTTGATCCATTTCTCAAACTGTTGCAACATCGCTTTCAGGTCTTTTGAAAGAGTTGCTTCCAATTCTTTTTTTGTTCCATCTACATGATTAAATGAAAGTTTCCATGCGTGCAGTGCTAAACGGTTTAATAGGGGGCGTTCTTCTTCATCTGCTTTTGAAAGTTTAAACTTTTTTCGTTTGATGGATGAAAGAAGTACCGGAGCCGTGCTGCCATACAATTCATCACAAACAATAGGATTGCCAATATGCTTCATGTGCACACGTATCTGGTGTGTGCGCCCGGTATGAATTTGAAACTGCATCCATGAATATTGACCAAACTCCTGCAAAACTTTATAATCAGTTAAAGAAGCCTTCCCTTTTTGGTGTGTGATGTAGAAAGATGTTTTGCCGGGATGTTCCATAATGGGCGCATCAACTGATCCTTCTTTGGTCATTAATGTGCCATTCACTAATCCGAGGTATAATTTTTCTACAGTACGTTCTTCAAACTGTTTGGATAAAAATTTATGTGTGTCTTCATGTTTGGCAAAAAGAATTAAACCGCTGGTAGCTTTATCCAATCGGTGAACGATGAACACCTTGCCATACTTTTCATTCAAAAAATCTTTGAGTGATGGTTCGCTTTGCTCACGGTCGGGTATAGAAAGTAGTCCACTCGGTTTGTTGAGTGCAATCCAGTGATCTGTTTCAGCAATAATGTCAATTTTATTCTTCATCTCTGTTCTTGCCTTTTACTTCTTCTTTCTTTTTTACAAATGATTTATTGAGGAATTTCAACAGCCGCACTTCCTTTTCGTTGAGGTAACGCCATTTGCCACGGTCCACATTTTTTTTGGTGAGATTTGCAAAGAGCACACGGTCCAATCCTTTTACATCATAACCCAAAAATTCAAACATACGTCGCACAATACGGTTGCGTCCGCTGTGTATTTCAATACCGATGATGCGTTTATCTTTTGGATCCACAAAGCCTACTGCATCAGGCGCAATAAAACCATCTTCCAGCACAAGACCTTTGAGCAGTTGATCAAAATCAGCTTTTGTGAGTGGTTTGTCCAATGTTACTTCATAAACTTTTTTTACTTGGAAACTTGGGTGGGATAATTTTTGAGTGAGTTCTCCATCATTGGTTAACAACAGCACGCCTGT
>JBKCJY010000029.1:0-2646 GCA_046301455.1 Chitinophagaceae bacterium
AACATTTCGTTTTCATAAATCACATCGTTCACTTTTGTATTCTCCAACACAACAACACCAACCTGTTTTGCAATTTTGGATAATTCATAATCCAATGTATAACGACTGATACCAAATCCCCCAAGCGGCAATCTTGTTTCAAACAATTTTCCATTGGGTGCTGAAACGTTGAGTGTTTTGATGATGGGTAATTGCATTGAATGTAAAGACAATCCCAATCGTTCTAAAAAATTCCAGCTTTCCAAACTGATATACTCGCCACAAACTTTATGATAAGGATAGGTTTCTTTCTCTAACAAAATGGTTTTATAACCGGCATTTGCAGATTGAATGGAAAGTGCAAGACCAGCCAGGCCCCCACCAATAATGCCAATATCAAACTGATCATTGTTCATGTTTGTAAGTTAACAACCAACGAAACGCCCATTTCCATTTTAAGGAAAAGGATTGAATGTTTGATTGATGCAAAATCGAATTGAGTTCTTCTTTATGAAATCCTCTCAGCACACTCAACGGTGCATCGTTTATGACAAGGTAAGATTTTGAAAACAGTTGTGTCAGCAGTTTAATGGAATGATAGGCCAATGGGTGCCGCTGTAAATCATTCACAAAAAAACCAATTGATGCATTTTGTTTCATCCATTCAAATTGTTTCTTTAAATCCTCATCGTTAAAATGATGACAGAAGAGTGACGAAAAGATGATATGGGGCTTGTTTTCAAAATTTACTTTACTGTAATCAGAACAAATAAATTCAATGCCGTTGTTTTTCTTTTTTTCGTTTGCAAAAGCAATACAATGCGGGTTTATGTCAATGCCAATAAAATGTGTGTTGATGTTGTTTTTGGTACACCAATGCTTAATGACTGTCAAATTATCACCGCCACCGCAACCGATTTCACAGATAATGAGCTGCAGGTCTCCCACCCTATTTGCATCAATCAACTGTTGTACTCCGTTTAATGTAATTGCATGTCCGCCCAACCAGGTATTGATAAAATTAAGTTCTTTCATATTCTGTTTGATGTCTTCAAACGGAATATCATCTCTGTCGAGTAATTCTTTTTGATATGAACGATTGGAAAACTTACTCATAGATTGCTGTAAAAGTTTCCATTGTTAATCCCGGACCAAAGGCAGCGCCAAAGGTTTGCCCCTTGTTTTCTTCGTTCATTAATTCTTTTAACACAAATAAAATTGTGGGAGAAGACATATTGCCAAATTGTTTCAACACATCATAACTCTTTTGAAACAATGAAGCAGGCAATTGTAAACTTTTTTGAATAGCATCAACAATTCGTTTGCCGCCCGGGTGAATGCACCATTGATCAATTTCTTCTTTTTGAACACCGGCATGCTGCAATGCACGGTTCACCAGTGGCTCAAAATCTTCTTCAATTAAATCAGGAATATAACCACTGAGCGTCATAAGAAATCCGGTTGAAGAAAGTTCCCACGCCATATCCCGTTTGCCTTTGGGTACCACCTCGCTGTAAAAACTTTGGAGCTTTAATCCTTTTTGTTCAAATGAATCATGTGTTACCAAAGCCGCAGCACTTCCATCGGCAAACAACAAAGTAGATGCAATATTATCCGGTGTAGGTACTTTTTGAAAATGAAGTGTGCATAGCTCTGTACAAACGATCATCACTTTTGCATTCGTTTCAGTTTTGCAAATCGCATCAGCCATTTTTAATCCATGAATAGCGGCATAGCAACCCATAAAGTTGATGGAAGTTCTGTAAATATGTTTTGGCAAATCCAAAAGCTCCATCACCTGCAAATCCAAACCGGGTGCGCTCATGCCTGTGCAACTTACAGTAATGAGATGTGTGATTTCATTTGTATGTATTTTATCTTCCACACAATTACGGATGGCATCAACTGAAAGTAAACCTGCGTATTTATCATACCACTGCATCCTTGTTTCTAAATTGGGAAAGGGCTCAAGGTTTTCACTATGCGGATAAAATTTCCATTCAGGCATTGCATGACTGTAATCCGGCACAACAGAATAGCGTTTGTCAATACCACTTAAATTATACATGAATTTAAGCTTGCGGTTTTCTGTTGCATCCAGTGCATATACCTGCTGCATAAACTGCAAAATATCTTTCTGGTTATGCTTGTGAGCAGGTGTAGCGGTACCTATGGAAATAATTTTACTCAAGGTGATTTAAGATTAAGACAGTTATAAAACCCAAATTGGTGCATGTGCTTGCTAAAATATTCATGCGCATGGTGTTTGTGAAATCAGCTCCCTCAGTTTGTTTCCATACTTTGGCAGCCCACCAAAAGAAATAAACAAGAATCGGGCTGAAAAAGAGCAGTAAAACAAAAAATTGTGCAATCAGCAACGAGGAAAAAAACGTATAGCCTAAGAAAAGTATTGCAACAGTGTACACAGAAGCACAGAAAAGAAAAGTACCACGGTAACCTAATTTGTAACTGATGGTTTCCACACCATCTTCTTTATCTGCTTTGTGCTGATAAATTTGTGTGAGGGGATAAAAACCACCAATTAATAAACTGGAAGCAATCATTCCGCTTGTTGATGCTGAAGTATACAATGCCTCACTGCTGCCATGATATACCAGCCAATACGTTACTGCTCCCTGGAAAAGAATTACAGTGAGATAACCGATG
>JBKCJY010000030.1:0-5777 GCA_046301455.1 Chitinophagaceae bacterium
AACCATTTAATCATGACGTTTGCTCAAATGTTCACTTCCTCTGTAGGAAAGAAATTAGTGATGGGTCTTACAGGCCTTTTTCTCGTAACTTTTTTGATTGTGCATGCTGGTATCAATGCCTGCATTTTTGCCGATTTATCCATTTTCAACCCGGAAGATAATGGCGACATGTTTAACCGTGCTGCTCATTTTATGGGATCAACTGTATTGATTCGCATTATGGAAATTGGTTTGTTTGCCGGGTTCATTCTGCACATCATTCAGGGTTATATGCTGGAATTGCAAAACCGTAGTGCACGTGGAGTAGGTTATGCCAAACCCATGGGTAACAGCGGCAGCAAATGGTACAGTCGCAGCATGGGTTTACTGGGAACTCTCATGTTGTTGTTTTTGATTTTGCACTTAACGCATTTTTGGGTGCCCGCCCGTTTTACACATGCCGGTTTGGAACCATTGCCTACTGCTACAGGTGTAATGCATAATATGTTCAGCCTTATGAAAGTTACATTTAGTGAATTGTGGATTGTAATTGCTTACCTGTTGGGTGTGTTTTCTTTGTTCTGGCATTTGATGCATGGTTTTCAAAGTGCCTTCCGCACAATGGGTGTGAGTAATAATAAATTTTTGAAGATGCTTCAAACAATTGGATATGGTTATTCCATTATCATTTGTTTGCTGTTTGCTGCTATGCCGGTGGCAATGTATTTGAAGTGGGTGGAATGATGATAAGTGTTAAGGCAGTATAAGAGTGCGACACAACGGAAGTTGAACAGAGCTTCAAAAGCTCACCAACAAAAAATAATTTCGATTCAAACGAATGATATGCTGAATTCAAAAATTCCCGCTGGTCCTTTAGATAAAAAATGGACAACGTATAAATCAACCTGTAAGTTGGTAAACCCGGCCAATAAACGTAAGATAGAAGTGATAGTGGTTGGAACCGGCCTCGCTGGTGCAAGTGCTGCTGCTTCGCTTGGTGAGCTCGGTTATAAAGTGAAAGCGTTTTGCTTTCAGGATAGTCCACGGCGTGCACACTCAAGTGCGGCACAAGGTGGTATCAACGCTGCCAAGAACTACCAGAATGATGGCGATAGTGTATATCGTTTATTTTACGACACAATTAAAGGAGGTGATTACCGAGCACGTGAAGGAAATGTGCATCGTTTAGCAGAAGTAAGCGGAAGCATTATTGACCAATGCGTTGCGCAGGGTGTTCCGTTCGCACGTGAATATGGCGGTTTGCTGAGCAATCGTTCATTTGGTGGCACACAGGTACAACGTACATTTTATGCTGCGGGCCAAACTGGTCAGCAGTTGTTGATAGGTGCTTATCAGGCTTTAGAGCGTCATGTAGCACTGGGCAATGTGGAAATGCACAGTCGCCATGAAATGCTTGACATTGTAATGATAGATGGCAAAGCACGTGGCATTATTGCACGTAATTTGGTTACAGGTGAGTTGGAGCGTCATTTCGGCCACGCTGTGTTGTTATGCACTGGCGGCTATGGCAATGTATTTTATCTTTCTACAAACGCTATGGGCAGTAATGTAACTGCTGCCTGGAAAGCACATAAGAAAGGAGCTTATTTTGCAAATCCCTGCTTTACACAAATTCATCCTACTTGTATTCCTGTAAGTGGTGATCATCAAAGTAAACTCACTTTGATGAGTGAAAGTTTACGGAATGATGGACGTATTTGGGTACCTAAAGCAAAAGGTGATACACGCAAGCCCAATGAAATTCCTGAAGAAGAAAGAGATTATTATCTGGAGAGAAGATATCCTGCGTTTGGTAATCTTGTACCAAGAGACGTTGCATCAAGAGCAGCAAAAGAACGTTGTGATGCAGGTTATGGAGTAGGTACTTCTAAACAAGCAGTTTATCTGGATTATGCTGATGCCATCAAACGTTACGGAAAAATTGAAGCAGGAAAGCAGGGTTTGTTGAATGTTGATGAAGCAACCATTATTAAGATGGGTAAGGATGTAGTGAAAGAAAAGTATGGTAACCTGTTTGATATGTATGAAAAAATCACGGGTGAAAATCCATACGAAGTGCCGATGCGTATTTACCCGGCTGTACACTATACCATGGGTGGTTTGTGGGTGGATTATGAACTGATGACCAATATACCTGGCTTGTATGCGCTGGGTGAAGCTAATTTCAGCGATCATGGGGCTAACCGCCTAGGAGCCAGTGCGTTAATGCAAGGATTGGCTGATGGTTATTTTGTAATTCCTTACACCATTGGTAACTACCTGAGTGATGAAATTCATGTAAAACCCATTTCAACTGACCACGAAGCTTTTGCCAAAACAGAGAGTGCAGTACGTGACCGTATTCACATGCTCATGAACATTAAAGGCACAAAAACGGTTGAAAGTTTTCATAAGCGTTTAGGCAAAATCATTTGGGATAAATGCGGTATGGCTCGTAATGCAGAAGGTTTGAAACAGGCCATTAAAGAAGTGCAACAATTGAAGCAGGAGTTTTGGAGTGATGTGAGAATTCCCGGTGAAATTAATGAAATGAATCCAGAACTGGATAAAGCTAACCGTGTTGCAGACTTTATTGAATTAGGTGAGTTGATGTGTATTGATGCTTTGAATCGTGAAGAAAGCTGCGGCGGTCACTTTAGAGAAGAGCATCAAACGGAAGAAGGTGAAGCATTGCGTCATGATGATAAGTTTATGTATGTAGCTGCATGGGAAATGAAAGGCGATCATGAGTGGGCATTGCATAAAGAAAGTTTGGATTATGAAGTGGTGAAGCCGAGCCAGCGTTCTTATAAATAATTATTAAATCATCCATCTGTTTATGGAGCACAAGAATATCAATGTTAAGTTGAAAGTTTGGAGACAAAAGAACGGTTCTGATAAAGGACGTTTTGAAACTTACGATGCAAACAACATCTCTCAGGAAATGAGTTTTCTGGAAATGTTTGATGTATTGAACGAAGAGCTGATTAAAGAAGGCAAAGACCCCATCGCTTTTGATCATGATTGCCGTGAAGGTATTTGCGGAATGTGCAGTATGTATATTGATGGTCGTCCGCACGGGCCATGGACAGCCAATACAACCTGCCAGTTACACATGCGAGCTTTCAATGATGGTGATACCATTACAGTTGAGCCATGGAGAGCCAAAGCATTTCCGGTAATTAAAGATTTGATGGTAGATCGCTCAGCCTTTGACCGTATTGTACAGGCTGGTGGTTATATCTCGGTAAACACAGGTAATGCAGTTGATGGTAATGCATTGCCCATTGATAAAGAAAAAGCAGACGCATCTTTTGCTGCTGCCATGTGTATTGGTTGTGGTGCATGTGTGGCAGCTTGTAAAAACAGCAGTGCTTTGTTGTTTACAAGTGCAAAAGTTTCTCATTTGGCGTTATTGCCACAAGGCGATCCGGAAAGAAAAACCCGTGCCATGAATATGGTAGCACAAATGGATAAAGAGGGATTCGGCGCCTGTACCAACACTGGTGCATGTGAAGCCGTATGTCCAAAAGAAATTTCCATCAGTAATATTGCCCGCCTCAATGCAGAATACACAATGGCGAGTTTGGTGACAGAATAATTTTTCAAATAAATAGATTAAATAGAACCTCCTTTTCAGGAGGTTTTTTATTTCTTCAGCTTCCACACAATAAATTGTATTTTTATTCATTCTTATCCTTAAAAACCACTGTTTTATCCGCCGTCTGATTGTAACCATAACTCTGCTCTTCCTAACTGTCCTCACATGGGGGCAACAGAAAAATATTTTATCTAACCTCCGCACCAAAAAAATCGCAACAAAGCCTGCTGTTCAAACAATTGATACTATAAGTATTGTTCCAAATACATTTATCATTACCGGAATCGCTCCGAACTCTTACAAACTGGATGAAGTAAATGCAAAACTCACCTGGGTACAACCGCCACCGTTCGATTCTGTAACCATAAGCTACAGGGCCTTCCCATACAAACTCAATCCATCAGCACAACGATTGAATTATTATGACATCATGAACAATTTTGTAACCAAGCCACTTACGTTTGAGGGGGAAGGTTTGGGCAAAGGTTTGTTTGATTTTGGCACTGTAAATTACAACGGAAGCTTTGGCCGTGGCATCAGCTTTGGAAATAACCAGGATGCAGTGGTGAATGGTGTACTCAACATGCAAATCAATGGAATGATTGGCGATAGCATGATGCTGAGTGCTGCATTAACCGATAACAATATTCCGGTGCAGGCAGAAGGCAATACGCAACAGTTAAATGAATTTGACCAGGTGTGGATTCAACTCAAAAAGAAAGGTTGGCAATTGAATTTGGGTGATATTGATATTCGACGCAACGAAGCATACTTTCTCAACTTTTTTAAACGCCTGCAGGGTGCTGCTTTTCAAACAGAAAACAAAGTATTTAAAAACGGAACCAACAAAGCCATTGTAAGTGGTGCCATTGCCAAAGGAAAATTCAATCGATATATTTTTCAGGGGCAGGAAGGAAATCAAGGTCCTTATCGTTTACAGGGGCCAAATGGAGAATTATTTTTTATAGTTCTTGCAGGGACAGAACGTGTGTTTATAGATGGCGAATTGATGCAGCGTGGTGAAGACCAGGATTATGTAATCAATTACAATACGGCTGAAATTACATTTACCCCTAAGCGGATGATTAATAAGGACCGTCGTATACAGGTGGAGTTTGAGTATAACGACCGCAACTTTCTTAATTCGCAATTTATCATTGGTGAAGATTTGGTAGTAAATAAAAATTTAAGTTTTCATGTGAATGGTTTTTCAAATGCTGATTCAAAAAACTCATCACTCACACAACAGTTAGACCCACAACAAAAATTATTTCTGGCCAATGCAGGCGATGTACCTAATGGTGCTTTATATCCCTCCATTGTGCGTGACACCTTTGCCGCATCACGTGTAGTGTACAGAAAACTTGATACTATTGTTAATACTGTTTTGTATAAAGATGTGTTGGTGTACACTTCCGTTCCGTTGACAGATGTTTACAGTGCTGTGTTTACTGAAGTAGGGCAAGGCAATGGAGATTATATTCAAATTGCAGCTGGTGCCAATGGACGAACATTTCAATGGGTGGCACCGATAAACGGAGTAAAGCAAGGTCGCTTTGAACCTGTAGCACGATTAATTGCACCACGTACGCAACAGATGGCGACATTTGGCACTAAATATAAACTTAGTAATAAATTTACAATCTCAAGTGAAGTTGCATTATCAAGATTTGATGTAAACACACTTTCATCAAAAGATAAAGAAAATGATTTGGGCTGGGCAGGACGAATTCAATTACAATATGCTGATAAATTATCACAGCAAAAAAATGCACTCAACTATAAAATCAACGCAGGTTATGAATATGTACAGGAACGCTTCCGTGCATTGGAACGTTTACGGCCAGTTGAATTTACACGTGAGTGGGGTTTGCCTATCTTTCTGCAACAGCAGGAAGAGAAGTTGGCCAATGCAGGTTTTGAATTATTCCGCAGCAGGGATAATCGCATGAGCTATACATTGCAAAGCTATCAACGTGGTGTATCGTTTAAAGGCATGCGTCATGTGGTGGAGCATTTTGTGCAGCAAAAGGGCTGGGTATGGAATACAAGGGTGAATTATTCAAGTATTGACAGTAGTACCGGCAAAGGATTTTTTCTTCGACCGCTTGTAGAATTAAAAAAGAGGATCAGTTTTTTAAAGCAGGCAGAACTTGGGGGCAGTTATTACCTGGAACACAATGAAAACAGGAATAAG
>JBKCJY010000031.1:0-3532 GCA_046301455.1 Chitinophagaceae bacterium
GAATTATTAATTACAATATATTAGGGATATTCAAAAATAAATACTATTTCTATCCTGTCTTTTTAGCTATTTTTTATTTAGTACATAAGTATTACAATGTTTCAAAAGTTGAAGAAATTATTTCAACTTTTAATCAAAAATCGGCTGTTGAAAAGAGACTTTGGAATTTTTCTGCAGTTTTTCTTTTGATAGCTCCAATTGTAACGATTGCCCTTTTATTGAGTAAATGAAAAGAGCTTTAATTTGTATCATTTAGTAGCTTTACCCCGTGCAATTACCATCATCACTCATTCATTCTTTACAAAACGTAAAAGGTTTTGATGAAACTGCTTTCATCAACATTCATCAAAGTGGAGAACAAATTACTTCAATCCGTTTCAATCCGCTAAAAGCTGATGATGAACAAAATCGTAAATCGGAAATTGTAAATCGTAATTCAAAAATTCCCTGGTCATCAGAAGGCTATTATTTACAACAACGTCCTTTCTTCACCTTCGATCCTTTGTTTCATGCAGGCACTTACTATGTACAGGAAGCCAGCTCCATGTTTTTAGAACAGGCAATAAAACAAACAACCGATACAACGCAACCATTATTGGTGTTGGATTTATGTGCGGCGCCCGGCGGCAAATCAACATTGTTGCAAGGCATAATCAGCAAAGAAAGTTTGTTGGTGAGTAATGAAGTCATTCAGTCAAGAGTGAATATTCTTAAAGAGAATCTTATCAAGTGGGGGAGTAACAATGTAGTTGTAACCAATAACGACCCAAGAGATTTTACATCCTTACATAGTTTGTTTGATGTTGTAGTAATAGATGCGCCCTGCAGTGGTAGTGGTTTATTTCGCAGAGATGCAGAAGCGATCAATGAATGGAGTGAAGCCAATGTGCAACTGTGTTCTCAGCGTCAGCAACGCATCATTGCTGATGTGTGGAATTGTTTGAAAGAAGATGGTGTACTCATTTATTCCACTTGTTCTTATTCAGCAGAAGAGGATGAAGAGATACTAGATTGGATGGTTTCAAAATCGAAAGTGGAAAGTATAAAGTTAAAAGTTGAAGAAGAATGGAATATTGATGAAGTGCAAAGTACAACAGGTGCTTATGGCTATCGTTTCTGGCCGCATAAAGTAAAAGGCGAAGGTTTTTTTATAGCTGCATTCAGAAAGAAAGAAGAAACAGATGAAGTAAGAATGAAAATCAAGAAGGAAAGTATTCCATCAAAAGAAGAAATCAAACTTGCATCTACCTGGTTTCAGTCAACAGAAAACTTATCATTCATTTTGCAGGGACAAAATATTGCTATTGTTCCTTCATCCTGGTATACAATTATTCAATACCTCATGCAACAATTAAAAGTTCGGTATGCAGGAGTGGAGCTTGGTACCATTGCTAAAAGGGATTTGTTGCCGGAGCATGCTCTGGCATTAAGTACCATCATCAACCAATCTATTTTTTCTGTTGAATTAAATGAAGAACAGGCCTTAACCTATCTACGCAAAAATGATTTGCAAATAGAGTCATCACACAAAGGCTGGGCATTGGCAAAATATAAAGGAATGAATTTGGGTTGGATGAAATTGCTTGGTAATCGCATCAATAATTATTACCCGAAAGAATATCGTATTCTAAAAACTTAACAATGAGAAATGTGGATTTACTTTCTCCCAAAATCAGCCGGATTTTCACCCCAGCTGCTTGTTTCCCATTTTAATATTTTGTTTTTGTAGTTGTTGGTTTGCAACCACAGTTCGGCACGAGCAATCAAATCATGAATATGTCTTGTTTTGGCACTTACTTCTAAATTCGTTTTACACTTTTTCGCTTTCACCCATGCAATGGCATTACGGCTGTCGCTGTAAATAGGTATTACCGTAAGATTGTGTTTTTTACAATAACCCAATGCATGCACAATGGCTAAAAATTCACCTATGTTGTTGGTGCCATTTGCCAGTGGTCCCATGTGAAAAATGCGACGATTGGTTTTATATAAAATGCCCTGGTACTCCATGTCTTTTTGTACACTGTTCCATGCTGCATCTACAACAATGCTGTCCTGTACAGGAGTGCCCACACCTTCTTTTGTTTTGGGTGTTTCTTTTTCTTTCTTGTAAATATGTTTGGCAAAATGTTCATGAAAAGCAATCTCAGCTTCCATTTTTGTTGGGAAGGCTTTGTAGGCAGCACCCGCAAACCCTTCTACCTGCGCTTTGCAATCATTCCAGTTGTGATAAATACCAGGTTCTTTTCCCTTCCACACCACATAAAATTTTTGTTTGGTCATTGCAATGCAATGATAAAGAAAAAACACCTCACCTCATTGCTCCAAAGAATAGTAATAAAACACAATCCTAACATTTTGTAAACACTAATTTTTTTGAAGCGGCGTTCATGATTTCTGGAATTAATGATTGTTGATGTGGAAGAATAAATTGTTTGACTTAGCCTTTTGCACCGTCTTTCTCCTTGGGAGAAGGATGAGGTATGTTTTTGTTTTGGCATGATATTTCTGCATCTTTGCAAAGAAAATACAAACTCCCATGAAGAGAACCAATTTTGTACTTGGATCCTTGTTCATCACCATTCTGTCATTTGCACAAACAACACCTTTAACCGTGCAGCTCGACAGTAAGAACCAGCCTTATCTTGTTCATTCGCTTGCCCCCAAAGAAAATTTTTACAGCGTGGGGAGGATTTACAATATCAGCCCACGTGTATTTGCACCTTATAATGGATTGGAGCTAACCAGCCCACTAAGTATTGGCCAATCATTGAAAATTCCTTTAAACGAACAGAACTTCTGGCAAAGCGGCAGCCGCAAAGAATATGAAGTGGTGCTGCCTTTGTATTACACAAAAACTGCAGGTGAAAATCTTTCAACCATCAGCAAAATTTTTCAAACAGATAACGCTACACTCCGCAGTTGGAACAATTTGAGCAGCGATGCAGTGAGTACGGGCAAAAAAATCATCATTGGTTTTTTGAAAGTGGACAAAACATTATCTCCTTTGGCAGCCAGCGGTATGAGCCGACAAGAACCGCCGATGGTAAAACAAGAACCTAAAAAAGAAGAAGCAAAGCAACAACCTGTTGTAAAAGAAGAACCAAAGAAACAGGAACCCAAAGTTGAACCCAAGCCCGAACCGAAAAAAGAAGAGCCCAAGCCTGTTGTAAAAGAAGAACCCAAAACTCAGGTGACACCTGTTTCATATGAGGGTAATGGATTTTTTAAGGATGAGTATAACAAGCAAAGCAATAACGGCCGCAATACTTCTAATGCCAGCGGCAACGGCTCAACATTTAAAAGCACCAGCGGCTGGAGCGATGGAAAATATTATGTGCTGATGGATAATCTTGAAAAAGGAACCATAGTGATGGTACGTAATCCTGCTAACGGCAAAGCGATTTATGCTAAAGTATTGGCTGGTGTTAAAGAAACAACGCCGGGCAGCAGTGCTTTGTTTTTATTGAGCAATGCTGCTGCTTCACAACTTGGCATCAGTGCAGAAAAGTTTAATGCGGAATTGGTGTGG
>JBKCJY010000032.1:0-6944 GCA_046301455.1 Chitinophagaceae bacterium
ATTTCATTCAACCTGTCCATAAATGTTTTTAGTACAAAAGGTTGTTGTGCAGCTTCTCGTTGCCTTGCATATTCAGCCATGGCAGTTTCAAGCAAATGTTTACCTGTTATATAACTCGTGCCATAACCAGGCTGACGTAAATACAAATGCTGTTCAAAAATCTGTAATTCTTTTTCTGTTTTCATCCAGCCACGAGGTGTGTACTCATTATGAATGCTTCCTGCCTCGCTCATTGTCATCATGTTGGCATGTGCA
Source organism: Chitinophagaceae bacterium (assembly GCA_046301455.1). Taxonomy (GTDB): domain Bacteria; phylum Bacteroidota; class Bacteroidia; order Chitinophagales; family Chitinophagaceae; genus Lacibacter. The sequence continues at coordinate 256 of JBKCJY010000032.1, forward strand.
TACAAACTACCCAGGCCACGTGCTACACGCTGTGCAATGAGGATATAAACAATTTCTCTTGAACGTGGTGAGTTGTCATATAACCCGGCATTCATAAACCATTCTTCAACAGCAGTAGCTAAACCTTCATTGCGACTGTCGAAAATATTATAGAGCAAAGGCGAGCGCCGAAGCTCACTGTTGTGCGGTTCATTGTCCATCCGTGCCAGTTCAAACCAATGATAAAAGTGTGAAAACAATGGACGTGGGTCCAGATGTGAAGTAATGTAAAAGAAATTCCGTCTTTCCTTTGGCACAAAATTTCCCAGATGTTCACGGAGCGCTTTATCAAAATATGGTTTTACAGTTACAATATCTTTTGATTGTAAAAAATCAATCAGGCTTTTAGCTGCATTATCGGCTAATTGCTGATAAGCTGCTTCATTCTCTGCTTCCTGTAACGGCGGTAATAATCGGTTGCGATGTTCTTCCTGTTGCAGCGATGTCCATGCTCGTGTTAATTCTCTTTTCAATAACGTCACCTCTTCATCCCATGTAAGCGGAACAAGATGAACGTTCTTTTGATACCATGTATAATTTTCTTTACCTATGCCTGATGGCCCGTTCTTTTTAACCGCTTCTTTTTGAAGCCATGTAACAAATTGTTTTGTTGAAGCAATGGCAGCATCAATTGCTTTGATGATTTCTTCATCTGCACCAATGCCTGGCAATTGTTTTATATCATTCAAATCTGTTACCTGTGTTTCTATATCACGGATGCCTGTAACCCATAAATCACGTGCATTGCCTGTGAGATTTATTTTTGCCTGCTCATTTAGCGACGGAATTACTTTTAATTCTCTTAAAAATTTATTTCGCTTTTCAGCAATCAATGGAAATTGATATTGCCATACTTCCAGAACTGCGTGATGAGTGGGGCCTTCATGTGCGGGCACATCACTGCGTTCTGTCCAAACAGTTTTATAAAAAGCAGGGTCACGCTGCCACGGCTTGAGTATGCGTTCATTAAAATCATAACCGTTCATTTCTGCCCAAAGAATCATCCAGTCGTTTTGTTGCGTAATGGACCACTTGCTGGTATCAATATTTTTTAAATCAACTCGTAACTGTTGAAACGCAGCACGTCGCTTGGCAAAAGATGTTTGCGTATAATCAGGCGCACCATTACGTAAAGGCGGCTGTTCAAAACTTCTCCATTTATTTAAGAGTTGTACCAGTGCGTTGTATGAATTTGTTTTTTGGGCAGATGATGATAGTGCAGCAAACGAAATTGCAACAACAATCAGAAACGTTTTATTCATGTGCAAAAGATAGGAAGAAAATAAGAAACGGATTTCTTATGTTGATGATTTGAAGTGCGGTGATTTAAAGCAATAGCAAATTTCCTTCTTTACTGAGCATAGCTTTTTCCTCTGCCACCAAATGATTCACTACTATCTGAATCCGTTCTTTTTGTTTACTGCCTGCTGCCAATAGAAGTGATTTTAAATCAATCTTGTTTTGAACAGCATTTTGATGAAGCAGTGTTGTAATACGTTCATACTCTTCACTTGAAATATTATTTCCTTTCTTCCACAAACAAACATCACAAATACCACACTCGTCGCTTTCTGTATCACCGAAATAATTGCCGATGGTTTTACTGCGGCAATGAATGGATTCTTTAACGTAGGTAATCATTGCCTTTATGCGTTTTTCAAATTCAGCTTTTCTGTTCAATCTGTTTTGCGGATGAAGAAATAAATTTTCAACCGATGGGCGGCCTTGTACAAATTGCAACTGCGGTTTATCCTTTTGCGGCGTGTATTGTACAATGCCGTTTTGATGTAACTGTATCAATTGTTTTTTTACTTCATCCAAACTTTGTTGTGTAAGAACTACTAATTGTTTTTCTGAAATGAAACATTCCATATCAAAAATGCCGCCGTAGTTACGTAACAATGTTTTAATCATTGGTTCTAAATCAGAACGCTTTTCTTCAAACTCTATCAGGTTTTCTTTATTAGCCGTAAAGACTAATCTTGCAGGAAGAAAAATCTGCTCAGCATAATTCAGCCATCCTTCCTGTTCTAATGTTTTTAAACTGTACATAGCTGTATGCACGTTCAGCTGAAATTTTTTGATGAAATCAGTAATATCAAATTCCATCCATTCCATTTCACCACTTCCTTCAGGTACTTGCAGGTAATTCACTAAAGATTGGTACACATTTTTTACTTGTTCAATGGATGGGAAACGAATTGCGGACAAGCCCTCCAGTTCTCTTAAATCCTTTTCTTCATACAGCAACACAGCATAAGCTTTATTTCCATCACGGCCTGCACGGCCTGCTTCCTGATAATAGTTTTCTAAACAATCAGGTGTGTCATGATGAATCACCACACGTACATCAGGTTTATCAATGCCCATGCCGAATGCATTAGTACACACCATTACTCTTGTTTGGTTTTGCAACCAGACATCCTGCTTTGTGGTTCGTTCATCATTGCTTAAACCTGCATGATAAAAATCTGCACTGATCTGTTGTAGTTGCAGCAGTTGTGCTACTTCCTGCGTCATGCGCCGGCTTTTACAATACACAATAGCAGCGCCTTGAACATTGCGTAGTATCTGTAAAATTTTGTTGATGCGGCTTTCTACTTTAAATACACTAAACGAAAGATTGGGTCGCAGGAAACTTCCTTTGTAGATGTGATGATTTCTAAATAGAAGTTTATCGCATATATCTTCCTGCACTTTAGGCGTGGCAGATGCAGTTACGGCAAGTACAGGAACGTTGGGTAATTCATTCCGCAGTTCAGCAATTTTTAAGTATGCCGGACGAAAATCATATCCCCACTGGCTGATGCAATGTGCTTCATCCACGGCAATCAGCCGGATATTCATACCAGGCAGGTATTCTAAGAATAAATTGGTGGTTAATCGTTCAGGTGAGAGATATAAAAACTTCAGCTTTTCATTCACCGCCATTTGCAAAATATCTTTTACTTGCGGGAAAGGCCTACCCGTGTAAATTGCTGCCGCTTCAATTTTCTTTTGATGTAATGCCTGCACCTGATCTTTCATTAAAGCAATAAGCGGACTTACAACAATGCACATTCCATCCATTGCCAATGCAGGTACCTGGTAGCAAATGCTCTTGCCGCCACCAGTAGGGAGGAGTGCAAGTGTATCATGTTTTTTTAAAACAGAAATAATGATTTCTTCCTGCAATGGACGAAAAGATGCGAAGCCCCAGTATTGCTTTAGTATCGAATGAATATCTGTCATCTGTTTGTTCGAAATTACACTACTTTCTTAACGAAAAGACGAACAGAATTAATGGCCAGAACCACATCGCTTAGCCCCATCACTAATGCACCAAAAGTTGGAGTTAATAAACCAAAGGCTGCAACCGGTATAGCAATGATGTTATAAAAGAATGCCCAGAATAAATTTTGCTTAATAGTTATAAATGTATGCTTACCTAATCCCAAGCTCAAAGGTAAATTTTTCAATCCATGATTCATCAGCACCACATCAGCTGTTTGCATTGCTACTTGTGAAGCATCGCTCAGCGATATTCCAATCGTGGCCTTTGCCAATGCAGGTGCATCATTAATACCGTCGCCCACCATAGCAGTAGGCGCAGTTGAAGTTAACTGAGCAATGGTTTGCAATTTTTGCTCAGGGCTTTGCTCGGCAATCACTTCATCAATGCCCAGCTCTTTGGCAATCAATTCAGTTTTCTGCTTTCTGTCGCCACTAAGCAAAATGGGTTTAATGTTTTTACTGTGCAAATAAGTAATAATCGGTTTGGCTTCTGCACGCAACTCATCCTTTACATCAATCCATCCAAGCAGTTGATTATTCTTCAGCACATACACATTATGCGTTTCATCTGTTGTCAAATGTTCAGCAGCTTTATACGAACCTGCAATGTATACGTCACCTTCTTTGCTCAATGCTTTCATGCCCAAGCCTTTTATCTCTTCGATACTTGACCATCGAATATCATCTTTCACCTTCCAAGCATCAGCAATACATTTTGCAATTGGGTGATTGGAATATTTTTCTAATGAATAAGCTACTCTTTTAAATGTTTCTTCACTTTCTCCATTTTCCATTTTCCAATTATCAATTCTGAAATTTCCTGTTGTCAACGTTCCCGTTTTATCAAACACTACCTGCGTTATATTCTTAAACAACTCTAAACTTTTTGCATTGCGAAAAAGCACACCATTCTTTGCTGCTCTTCCCAAACCAACCGCAATAGCAGCAGGTGTTGCTAATCCCATTGCGCATGGACATGCAATTACCAAGACCGCAATACTCCGCATCAACGCTGGAGTAAACTCTTTTAAAATGATCCAGTTGGCTGTAAGTGTTACAGCAGCAATCACCAGTACAACAGGTATAAAAATGGCGCTGATTTTATCGGCCATTTGTTGCATTGGAGGTTTTTCACCCTGAGCCTGTTTCACTAAGTTCACAATATTGGCGAGAACAGAATCTTTTGCTGATGCCGTTACCTGTGCTTTAACCGTGCCATCCACCAAAATGCTTCCGCCAATTAAATTGTCTTTTTGTTTTTTTGTAATGGGTAAACTTTCACCGGTAATAATTGCTTCATTTACGGTAGCTTCTCCCCATAAAATTTTACTGTCGGCAGGAATTTGTTCGCCGCTCTTAATCAAAATCAAATCACCCGTGCGCAACACATTATTTTCAACGGCAAATATTTGTTCATGATGATGTTCATCAAATGCAATCATATTTGCCATCACTTTTTGACTCTTTGCCAAACTGTTCAATGCTCTTTGTGTTTGCATCACCGACGCATCTTCTAAATAATTGCCGAGAAACACCAATGTAATAATCGTTGCAGCCGTTTCATAAAACATGTATTGCTCTGCCTGACCAGTGAGTGTGCCGTACAAACTATATACAAATGCAGCTGTTGCACCAACAGCAACTAATACATTCATATTCGGCATACCATTACGAATACTTTTGATGGCGCTGCGTCCAAAAAAACTCATACCCACAACATACACAGGCAAACACAAACCCAATTGCACCCACGGATTCATCAGCCAATGTATATGAATCCATCTCTCCACCATGTGCAGCATCAGAACCAATGTAAATGGCGCACATATGAGCACGTAACGTAAAAATTTATTCATCGGTTCTTTTTCAGTGGTCTTTGTGCTTACACCATTTTTTTCTGCTACATGATAACCTAATGATTCAATTCCTTTTTCAATTTTTTCAATACCATTACTGCCCACCACTTCAAACATCACTTCACCACTCACAGGATTGGCTTTTACATTTTTCAATCCTTCTTTTTCCAAGTATTTTGAAATCGTCAATGCACAATTGGCGCAGGTCATTCCCTCCACTTTCCAGTTCACTGATTCAGTATGTTCACTTTTGATTGTCATATTGCAAATTTACGACAGCTGTTCAACCTCATCAATCAATATCTTTGCAACCACAATTCAAAACTTTATTGCAAGCAGAATTTAGCATACAAAACATCCACAGCGTTGCCAAACAGGCATGGGAGCAATACCAACACTATAAAGTATGGGCTTTTGATGCGGCCATGGGTACGGGCAAAACTACTTTTGTGCATGCCCTCTGCGATGTGCTGGGTGTAACAGATGCTGTAGGCAGCCCTACATTTTCAATCATCAATCAATATCAATTGGCCGATGGGCGCACGCTTTATCATTTAGATCTCTACCGCATCAATGATGAAGAAGAAGCCATACAGGCAGGCATTGAAGAAGTGTTGTACAGCGGTGAATACTGCATGGTGGAGTGGCCCGAAAAAATTCCCACACTTATGCCTGATAATGTGCTGACTGTTCATCTCGAAACGGTGAATGAATTAAAACGCCGTATTACCATCACAATTCCCAAATAGTTTTTGTAATTTAACCGTTCAAATATTTCAACTATACCAACCAATTTATGGCTTCTTCCAAACCGATTGTAAGTGCTTCATTCAGCTACGAAACTTTAGAGGAAACATTAGATATTAAAGCCAAAGGGGCACAGCTTTTCATCGGTATTCCCAAAGAACAAATGTTCCAGGAAAACCGTGTAGCACTCACACCTGATGCGGTGAGTGTGCTGGTAAGTAATGGCCATCGTGTAGTGATTGAATATTTAGCAGGTGAAGGTTCGCATTATAGCGATAAAGATTTCAGTGAAGCTGGCGCCAAGATTGCTTACGAAAGAAAAGAAGTGTATCAATGCGATATGCTCATTAAATCAGCGCCTGTTACAGAACAGGAATTGGAATTGCTCACACCCGGACAAACCATTATTTCACCGCTGCATGTAGCAGTGATGAAATCGGGCATATTGGAAGGCATGATGACAAAACGAATTACTGCTTTATCATTTGAAAATTTAAAAGATGACAGCGGTAATAATCCCATCGTTCGTAGTATGAGTGAAATTGCAGGAAGTGCAGTGATGTTGATTGCGGGCCAATACCTAAGCAATTTTAATAATGGTAAAGGTGTATTGCTTGGTGGTATCAGCGGTATTCCGCCCACAAAAGTTATCATCATTGGTGCAGGTATTGTGGGTGAGTACGCAGCACGTACTGCTTTGGCAATGGGGGCCAGTGTAAAAGTGTTTGACAATAATATTTACAAACTCAAACGTATGCAAACGGCCATTGGGCA
>JBKCJY010000033.1:0-10346 GCA_046301455.1 Chitinophagaceae bacterium
TCACTCAATTTTTCCCTATCTCGAACATTATCTATACTTTTTTGTATAAATAGACCCCTACCTTTGCAGAACGAACAAAGTGTAGAATCTTTCATATAAACTGATTAAACAAAACACATGAGTGATATGCTCAATACGCTGGAGCAAACAGCCCTCAGCGATTATAAATACGGTTGGGTTACCAACATTGAGGCTGATGAAGCGCCTCCCGGACTTAATGAAGACATTGTGCGTTTCATAAGCGCCAAGAAAAACGAGCCGGAGTGGATGCTGGAATGGCGTTTAAAAGCCTTTCGCCAATGGCAGAAAATGAGTGTTCCCCGCTGGCCCAATGTTACGTACCCTGATGTGGATTTTCAGGCTATTAAATATTACAGCGCCCCCAAACAAAAGAAAACATTGAACAGTCTTGATGAAGTAGACCCCGAGCTCCGTGCTACGTTTGAAAAGCTGGGCATTTCTTTAGATGAACAAAAGCGTTTGAGTAATGTGGCGGTAGATGCAGTAATTGATTCGGTTTCTGTTGCCACAACATTCAAAGAGCAGTTGGGCGAAATGGGTATTATCTTTTGCAGCATGAGCGAAGCCATTAAAGAACATCCTGAACTCATCAAAAAATGGTTGGGCAGTGTGGTGCCAGTGACAGATAATTTTTACAGTGCTTTAAACAGTGCTGTGTTTAGCGATGGAAGTTTCTGCTATATACCTAAAGGTGTGAAATGCCCGATGGAGCTGAGCACTTACTTCCGTATTAATGCAGCAGGTACGGGACAGTTTGAACGTACATTAATTGTTGCAGAAGAAGGAAGTTATGTGAGCTACCTGGAAGGTTGTACCGCTCCGCAGCGTGATGAAAATCAGTTACACGCCGCTGTTGTTGAAATTGTTGCGCTTGATAATGCTGAAGTAAAATATTCAACTGTTCAAAATTGGTACCCCGGTGATAAAGATGGTAAAGGTGGTATTTACAATTTTGTTACCAAGCGTGGAATATGTGCAGGTGTGAATTCAAAGATCAGTTGGACACAGGTTGAAACCGGAAGTGCGGTTACTTGGAAATATCCAAGTGTGATTTTGAAAGGTGATAACAGTCAGGGTGAATTTTATTCTGTTGCCGTTACCAATCATCATCAACAGGCTGATACCGGTACCAAGATGATGCATATTGGTAAGAATACCAGAAGCCGTATTGTATCCAAAGGTATTTCGGCAGGCTTCAGTCATAACTCTTACCGTGGTTTAGTACAAGTTGGTAAGAACGCAGTGAATGCACGCAATTTTTCTCAGTGTGACAGTTTGTTGCTGGGCGATAAATGTGGCGCTCATACATTCCCTTATATCGAAGTAAAAAACAGTACTGCACAGGTAGAGCATGAAGCCACTACTTCTAAAATTGGTGAAGATCAGATCTTCTATTGCAACCAGCGTGGACTTGATACAGAAACGGCTGTTGCATTAATCATCAATGGTTTTGCCAAAGAAGTAATGAATCAGTTGCCGATGGAGTTTGCAGTAGAAGCGCAAAAGTTATTGGCAATTTCATTGGAAGGAAGTGTAGGATAATTTTAAAATTTTTCAAATCATTAAATAGTAGAATTATTATGTTAACAATAAAAAATTTACAAGCCCGTATTGAAGAGAAAGAAATCTTAAAGGGCATTAACCTGGATATCAAACCCGGAGAAGTACATGCCATCATGGGACCTAACGGAAGTGGAAAATCAACTTTGGCATCAGTACTTGCTGGTCGTGCTGATTATGAAGTGACCGGAGGTGAAGTGGAGTTCAACGGAAAAGATTTGTTGGAAATGTCACCAGAAGATCGCTCTCGGGAAGGGTTGTTCCTTGCGTTTCAATACCCTGTTGAAATTCCGGGAGTAAGCACTACTAACTTTATTAAAACAGCTGTGAATGAAATACGCAAGTATCGTGGAGAAGAGCCCATGGACGCTGTTGCGTTTTTAAAGAAGATGAAAGAAAAGATGAAGCTGGTTGAAATTGATCAAAGTTTATTAAGCCGTTCATTGAATGAAGGCTTCAGTGGTGGTGAAAAGAAACGCAATGAAATTTTTCAGATGGCGATGCTGGAACCAAGCATGTCAATCCTGGATGAAACAGACAGTGGTTTGGATATTGATGCCCTTCGTATAGTTGCGGAAGGTGTAAACAAACTGCGTGATGGTAAACGTTCATTTTTGGTGATCACACACTACCAACGTTTGCTGGATTACATCGTTCCGGATCATGTGCATGTATTGTACAAAGGAAAGATTGTAAAAAGTGGCGGTAAAGAACTGGCGCTTGAACTGGAAGAAAGAGGTTATGATTTTATTAAAGAAGAACTGGGAGAAGGTGTTGAAGCCTAAAACAAAAAAACATGTCAGATTTAAAATCGATCATACAAAATAAATTCACGAACGAACCTTTTGGAGGTAATGGTTCACTGCAGGCTTTGAGTCAAAAGGGCATTCAGTTGTTCAATGAGCAAGGTATTCCAACTGTGAAGCATGAGGAATGGAAGTATACCCGTATTGCGGGTGTACTAAACAAAGATTTCAGCTATGCAGTTGATACAACTTCTGTTTCTCAAGCAGATGTAGATGCAGTGCGTTTGCCCGGTAACGAAGCAGCAAATGAGTTGGTGTTCGTAAATGGTATTTACCATGCAGAATTATCAACAATCCGTTCAACTGCAGATGAGCTGGTGATAATGCCTTTGAGTGATGCAGTAAAAGGGGAATACAAAGCCATTATTGATAACAATCTTGGTCACAGTGCTAAGTATCATACGGATGGAATCAATGCCATGAACAATGCATTTGCTTACCAGGGCTTGTTTATTGCCGTGAAGAAAAATAAAGCATTACAGCATCCCTTGTACTGTTATTACATTAATGACGCAAGAGCAGTGAGTGTATTATCACAACCACGTACCTTAATTCATGTAGGAGTAAATGCAGAAGTGTTTTTGGTAGAAGAAGAAATTACATTGGGTAGCAGTGATTCATTCATCAATCGTATCAGTGAAGTAGTGGTTGAAGAAAATGCGAATGTTCATATCTATAAAATTCAGAACGAAGACAGCCACAGCAGTTGTGTAAAAACAACACATGTACGCCAGCTTGGAGTGAGCAGGGTAAATTCAGTTACACTCACATTGAATGGCGGTGTTATCCGTAACAACCTCAATTTTATTTTAGAAGCACCGGGATGTGAAAGCAACATGTATGGTTTGTACTGTGTGAAGGGTGAAACGCATATTGACAATCATACCATTGTTGATAATCAAATGCCTAACAGTTTAAGTAATGAACTTTATAAAGGCATCATAGATGAAAATGCAACAGGTGTCTTCAATGGTAAAATCTTTGTCCGCAAGGATGCTCAAAAAACAAATGCATACCAGAGTAATAAGAATGTATTGTTAAGTGATACAGCCACAGTAAACACCAAGCCCCAATTGGAAATATTTGCTGATGATGTAAAATGTTCACACGGCTGTACTGTGGGACGTTTGGATGAAGAAGCATTGTTTTATCTGAAAGCAAGAGGTATTGGTGATAAAGAAGCAAAGGCATTGTTATTGCATGCATTTGCCGGTGAGATCTTAGAAAAGATTGAACTGGAGCCAATCCGTGCCTATGCTGATCAGATCATTTCAGAGCGCTTAGGATTTGAACTTTAAAACCTTATTAAAAGACGGATAGGAATTTATAATGATTGATACCTTACAACATACAGCATTTGATGTAAACCTCATACGGAAAGAATTTCCTATTCTCAACCGAATGGTGAAAGGCAAACCGTTGGTTTATTTTGATAATGCTGCCACGTCACAAAAGCCACAAGTTGTTATTAATGCTTTAACTGGGTATTACGAAAAATACAACGCCAATATTCACCGTGGCATTCATTCTTTAGCAGAAGAAGCTACTGCAGCATACGAAGCTACACGAGATACGGTACAGCAGTTCATCAACGCAAAACACAGAGAAGAAATCATTTTTACAAGAGGTGTAACAGAAAGTATCAATCTTGTCGCCTACACTTGGGCAAGAACCAATTTAAAAGCAGGTGATGAAATCATCATCAGCGGCATGGAGCATCATAGTAATATCGTTCCGTGGCAATTGATTGCTGAGATGACGGGCGCTGTTATTAAAGTAATTCCTGTTGATGATCATGGTGAATTGATTTTAGAAGCTTATCATCAACTTCTTTCAGAAAAAACAAAGATTGTATCTGTTGTTCATGCCAGTAATTCGCTAGGTACCATCAATCCTGTAAAAGAAATGATTGACGCAGCACATAAGTTTGGTGCTGTTATTTTGATTGATGGTGCACAATCCACAGTACATCTTGATATTGATGTGCAGGAATTGGATTGTGATTTTTTTGCCATCAGTTCCCATAAAGTTTATGGTCCAACCGGTATTGGTGTTTTATATGGTAAGAAAGAAATTCTGGAAGCTATGCCTCCGTTCATGGGTGGTGGTGAAATGATAAAAGATGTAAGCTTTGAAAAAACCACCTGGAACGAACTGCCTTACAAGTTTGAAGCAGGCACACCCAACATCGCTGATACCGTTGCATTCAAAGCTGCTTTGGATTTTGTAAATACAATTGGAAAAGCGCCTGCCAGAAAGCATGAAGATGAGTTGTTACATTATGCTACATCACAGCTTGAATTTATTGAAGGTATACGAATGATTGGCAAGGCAAAGAATAAAGTAAGTGTAGCATCTTTTGTTGTGGAAGGAGTACATCCGCAGGATCTGGGCATCTTATTAGATAATCAGGGTGTGGCTGTACGCACTGGTCATCATTGCACTCAGCCATTGATGAACCGTTTTGGAATTCCGGGGACTACCAGGGCAAGTTTTGCAATGTACAATACGAAGGAAGAAATTGATGTGATGTTTGCGGCCCTTCATAAAGCTATTAAGTTATTACGATGAGTGAAGTAAAATCAATCGAAGCAATTGAAGAAGAAATTGTAGATGAGTTTTCATTGTTCGACTCATGGGATGAAAAATATGAATACATCATTGACATGGGAAAGAAATTAAAGCCATTGGATGATGTTTATAAGAAAGATGAAAACAAAATCAAAGGTTGTCAAAGTACAGTATGGATGGTGAGTGAAATGAAAGATGGTAAAGTAATATATAGGGCAGAAAGTGATGCGATTATCGTGAAAGGATTGGTGAGCATGTTGATCCGTGTTTTAAGCGGTCATACACCCAAGGAAATTATTGATGCGAAGCTTGAATTTATTGATAAGATAGGAATGAAGCAGCATTTAGCTCAGACACGGAGTAATGGATTGCTGGCAATGGTAAAACAAATGAGGTTAGATGCAACAGTTTATCTGGCTCAACAACAAATGAACAGTTAATGGCATTAGATAAAGAGATATTAAATCAAAAAATAATCGACAAGCTCCAGACGATCTTTGATCCTGAGTTGCCGGTGAACATTTATGATTTAGGATTGATTTATAAGATTGATATCAGTGATAACGGTTATGTTCAAATAACCATGACTTTAACAGCACCAAGCTGTCCGGCTGCACAATCACTACCGGTAGAAGTTGATAATAAAGTAAGGGAGGTGGAAGGTGTGACTGATGTGAACGTAATGATCACCTGGACCCCCAAATGGGAAAAGAGTATGATGAGTGAAGTGGCAGCATTGGAACTTGGTTTTATGTAATAATATAAAAGATTCATCATGGCAATGATTTCAATTGACAGTTTAATGGGCAATCAGGGTCGCAGTTATCCCGAACAAGTAGTGGCACCTTACCGTAAGGAACTGGTGGATTATGGTTTTGAACAAATGATGACAATGGATGAAGTTGAAAATGTTATCAGCGGAAATCCAGGGAAAGTCATTCTTGTTGTACTTAACAGTGTTTGTGGATGCAGTGCAAGAGTGAGTCGCCCCGGTGCAATACTCAGCTTTTTCAATCATGTTGTGCCCGACGTAAAAGCAACACTTTTTGCAGGGATGGAAAAAGAAGCAGTAGCTCATTTCCGTTCAAAGTATCTGAATGGCGTTACGCCTTCATCACCCAATATTCTGGTGATGAAAGATGGACAGGTGTTGTTGCATTTGCAACGTCATCAAATTGAAACCACTGATGCAGGCACGATTGCAGACGCATTAATCAATGTATATAATCAACATTGCAACAAACAAACAAGCGAAGAAGACCGCAATCATCTTCGTGCTTATTTTCAGCAGGTGTATCAGGTTGACCCATTAGCAACTCAAGAATAAATTTTTATCATGAAGATAACCGCCGCAGAAGAATATGGAATCAGGATGCTCATCCGCATTGCATCAGCCGATGCCAATGCTGGTCTCAGCATTCCCCAGTTGAGTGAAGCAGAAGGGTTGAGTGAACCGCATATCGCAAAAATTTGCCGCACACTTCGCATGGAAGGGTTTATCAACAGTACGCCTGGTAATAAAGGCGGTTATGTACTTGCTAAGGAATCCAATCAAATCATCATCAACGATATTATCAAAGCACTTGGAGGCAGTTTGTTTGATAAAGAGTTTTGCGAATCACATACAGGCATGGGTAAGTTGTGCACCAATTCTGTTGATTGCTCCACCCGTTCTCTGTGGCGCATGGTTCAATTTACAATTGATAACCTGTTAAACAAACTCACACTTAAGGATTTAATGGTAAAAGAAAAAGAAGTGGAGTTAAAGATTGAAGAAGTGATACAGCGGAATATTGATGCAATGGTAAAATAAATCATTGTTTCTTTTGCTGATAATCTGCTTCCACTGTTTGCACAATTGAAACAATATATTTCAAAAATTTCGTGCTCTGTATGTCCATCTGTTTTTGTTGAGAGCGGTACATGCCCGATGAAATAATGCCTATACTTGTTGTTCCTTCCACATCTGAAATATCACTACTTAGTTTTGGTTCCAATGTAGTTCTTGCTCTTGGTATAAACACCCAACCAACCGGAACAGGAAAACCTGTTGCCAGTAAATAACTAAAGGTTCCAAGACCCAGCACTGAATAGCCAAGATGCAGATTGCTTTGTTTCTTTGATACAAATTTGGAACGTGTTATTTTAATCGCACATGATTGCAAAGTATCACCACTATTTAAACTTAATTTAAACGGATGTGTTTCTCCATTATACACACTTACAAATTTTTCCAGCCGTTGTTCCAACAATTGTCTGTATTCATAAGGTTGTACTATTCTGAAATCAAATTGCAAATTGAGTGTATCAATTTTAGCTTCCTGTTTAATGAGCATTTGCGGTGCATGGCAGGATGTGAATAATAGTGCTAAGAAGATGAAGGCCGGTGCAGGCAGGGTCCATTTCATGGGATTCTTATTTTTTTGATAATGGAAAAATATTAAAACTTGGTTATTGCTTCCACAAAAACTTTTCACATTGTTAATTATTGTTTGAAGCTGCATGTTAGTTTAAAAATAGCTAACTTGTATATCCTTTTTATGACAGGCCACCATTTTTCAAAATACGATCCCTCCAAAAACAGTAAATCAAAATTTGAGCAGTTGCTCGATTTGTTTACACAGTTACTCACTTATACCAATGGAGATGTGAGTGAAGCTATGGATTGGATGAACCAACTCGACCGTCAATATAATCTCACGAATGATGAATATGGAATGGGCGATTTTATTGAAGAACTTAAAGAAAAAGGTTATCTCGATGAAAACCCGGTAACCGGCACCTTCAAAATTACATCCAAAACAGAACAAGGAATTCGTAAACGATCATTGGAAGAAATTTTCGGTAAACTCAAAAAAACAAAACAAGGGCAGCATCATACATTTAAGCCGGGCGGTGGTGATGAAATTAATCCTGAAACAAGACCTTTTCAATTTGGTGATACATTGGAACAAATTGATTTTACCAACTCTATCCGAAATGCACAAATTAATCATGGTATTGACAGTTTTCAGATGCGGGAAGATGATTTGGAAATAAGGGAGACCGATTATAAAACACAAACATCAACTGTGTTGATGATTGATATTTCGCATTCTATGATTTTGTATGGCGAAGACCGTATTACACCAGCAAAAAAAGTAGCGATGGCCTTAAGTGAACTGATCACTACACGTTATCCAAAAGATACATTGGATATTGTTGTTTTTGGTAATGATGCATGGCCGGTTGAAATCAAAGATCTTCCCTATTTGGAAGTGGGTCCCTATCATACCAACACCGTTGCCGGTTTGGAACTGGCAATGGAAACATTACGACGGAGAAAAAATCCCAATAAACAAATTTTTATGATTACCGATGGTAAACCCACCTGTTTAAAAATCGGTAAGAAGTATTACAAGAATAGTTTTGGATTAGACAGAAAAATCACCAACCGTTGTTTGAATCTGGCAGCACAATGTAAGAAGTTGAAAATTCCAATCACCACTTTCATGATTGCAACAGATCCTTATCTGCAACGGTTTGTACAGGAATTTACTGAAACCAATAATGGTAAAGCATTCTTTGCTTCGCTGGATAAATTGGGTGCATTTATATTTAAAGACTTTGAAAGCGGGAAAAGAAAGACGGTATATTAAAACATTAAAAGAATTATTTGTACATGTTACATATTACAACTTTAGGCGAATTAAAAAAGAGCGGTTATCAATCAAAAACGATCAAAGAAGAAGTCAGGCAGAATTTAATTTCGAAACTTCGCAGCAATGAAAATGTATTTGAAGGAATTCTGGGTTATGAAGATTCAGTGATTCCGGATGTAGAGCGTGCATTACTTTCCCGACACAATATTTTATTTCTTGGTTTACGTGGGCAGGCCAAAACGAGAATGGCACGTCTGATGACAGAGTTGTTGGATGAATATATTCCGGTTGTTGCAGGAAGTGAGTTAAATGATGATCCTTTTAACCCTATCAGTCATTATGCGGTTGATAAAGTAGCAACAGAAGGCGATGATACAATTATCGAATGGGTACACCGCAGCAAACGCTATGGCGAAAAATTGGCGACGCCTGATGTAAGTGTAGCTGATTTGATTGGTGATATTGACCCTATCAAAGCTGCCAACCTTAAATTGAATTTTGCTGATGAACGTGTGATTCATTACGGCATCATTCCACGCAGTAACCGTTGCATTTTTGTGATTAATGAAATTCCGGATTTACAGGCACGCATACAGGTTTCATTATTTAATATTCTTGAAGAAGGTGATGTGCAGATACGTGGTTTCAAGTTGCGTTTGCCATTAGATATCTTATTTGTGTTCACTGCCAATCCTGAAGATTATACCAACCGTGGTTCAATCGTAACACCATTGAAAGATCGAATCGAAAGTCAGATACTCACACACTATCCCAAAACAATTGAAACCGGTTTGGCCATTACTGAGCAGGAAGCACAAATACATCCACAGCAGCAGAAGTCTGTTGAAATGAGTGATTTGATTAAGCGCCTAATAGAGCAGGTGGCATTTGAAGCAAGAAACAGTGAGTTGGTTGATAAGAAGAGTGGTGTTAGTGCAAGGCTCACCATCAGTGCTTATGAAAATGCAGTGAGCACGGCAGAGTTACGTGCCATTACCAACAAGGAAAAAGACACACAAGTTTGGGTGAATGATTTGATTGGTGTGATTCCTTCCATCACTGGCAAAATTGAACTGGTGTATGAAGGTGAACAGGAAGGTCCATACCAGGTAGCATTTAACTTATTGAACAAAGCCATACGCTCACAGTTTGTGCAATATTTCCCCAATCCTGAGAATATCAAAAAGCGACGGGGAGAAGCAGCCCCTGATAATCCTTATAAGGCTATTACTGGCTGGTTTGATAAAGGGAATACCATTAGCCTGCTTATGAATTTGAAAGATGATGAAAAGATTCAACTGTTGTATAAAGTAGATGGCTTGCATGCATTGGTAAAAAAGTTCTTTAAAGGTGCCAATGAAAAACAAGCAGCCTTGCTAATGGAGTTTGTGTTGCACGGACTGGCTTCCTTCTCACTCATCAGCAAACAAATAGTAGAAGGGAAAGTAGAGTTTAAAGATTTGATGGGAAGCATTATCAACCTAAATACGTCACAAAGCGGAGAAGAGGATGATTTTGATGGAGAAGATTTTACCTGAAATAAAAAGCCCGGTTAATTAAACCGGGCTTTTTTATTTATTCCTCTGCCAACAAATCATTGTCTTCCAGCAAATTTACATTTACATCTGTTCCTGCAATTCCTTCCACACTTCCTTTAATATGTGCTGCATTGAGTAAGACTTTTTCTAATTGCTTTTCCCGCTGCTTCCACAATTTCTCCATCGCATCACGTTCTTTTTGAATTGAG
>JBKCJY010000034.1:0-1881 GCA_046301455.1 Chitinophagaceae bacterium
TATCAAACTGAAAACGGAATTGTTATACCTGAAGTATTAAGGTCTTATACCGGATTTGATATTCTTAATTGAACGCATTCTAAAGAATAAATAAAAAGTCCCGCCAGTTGACGGGACTTTTTATTTTCATGTTGATTATAAAAATAAATTACCTGAGACTTGCTCTTGGTCCGCCTTCTGCCCAGGTTGCATTCATACGGCTTACTTGGCCAATGCTGAACATATACATACATGCATCATCTGTATAATCCATGTAGTTCATTGTCATCATTACAGGTCTTCCTGTGCAACCGCTCGTAATTCCTGCACGAGGACAGCCATAGTTTGCGCCAGTGTGCGCAGGAGTATCGCCCACTCCATCAGTGCCACATCTTTTATCACCCCAAATATGACGGAGGTTGAAATAGTGACCTACTTCGTGTGTTGCAGTGCGGCCTTTATTGAATGGAGCAGTAGCTGTTCCTGTTGTTCCAAATGCGTTATTATCACATACTACACCGTCAGTTTCAGATGTACCGGTATTGGGGAATTGAGCATAACCCAAGATTCCACCTCCCATATTACAAACCCACATATTTAAAGTTGTTGTGGGTGATGTAGCATCAATACCACCTGTTGAAGAGCGTTTCATAGCATCATTGGTTCCCCAAGAAGAAATTGTCGTTAGTTTACGAACAGTACCAGCAAGTACAAATTTAATTTTTGGCAATGTACTTGTGCTTTTAAATTTCACGTTATCATAAGTAGCTGTTTTAAAAAGATCTGCGTTAGTGCCACCGAAATCAGCATTCAACACAGCAATTTGTGATGCAATTTGTGCGTCAGACACATCTTGCGAAGGCGAACTGTAAAGTACATTTACCACAACTGGTACTTCCAGATCTGACCCAACTAAACGAAATGCTGAAGGATTTTGAACATAACGAGTTGTAAATTCTTCAATAGCATCTATACGTTGTTGTATTGATGGATCTTTTCTTAGTTTCTCTTCTAAAACATCATAAGCAGCACATTCACGTACTGCGGCAGTGTTAATAGTTTCTTTTTCGGGTACAATTGCCTGCTGCTCTGTTGATTTGTTTTTGTTACATGCTGCAAACAAAACAATAACTAGTGCAGCCAGCATTGAAAATTTTTTCATTTTGTTGAGTTTAGATTAAAAATGCGATGCTAAAATATAGTAATTTTACGGTGTTGCCAAATTAATACCCTCCTATATCGAAATAAGTAATTTAAAACTTCTGTATTGATTTTATAAAGCTCTTATTTTATTTTTTATTGATTTTTTTATGCATTACCCAAAACCAAAGCAGGGGAATATGTGCCAGAATCATCATGCCGGGATAGCCGGTGGGCATTTGTGGTGAATGTTCATGATGACGAAGTATTTGATATTTACGACTGGCCATATAATGATGATCACTATGGCGGCTCAGTTCAAATAACATCAGTCTACCTATAACATGATTGCTGTTCCAGCTATGATGTGGCATGGTTCGTTCATAGATGCCACTTTCTTTTTTCTGACGGCTTAAACCGTAATGCTCAATGTAATTAACACATTCAAGCAGCAGTATGCCCATGAAAGCAGCACTCAAGTAAAACAACATCACTTTTAACCCCAATAAAACGTAAATAGTGGTGATGAAAGCAAGTTGTATCAGTTGCGCCTGCAGCATTTCATTTTGCAGCCAGGAACGGTTTTTCTTTCTCATTTCTTCTGTTGCAATCTTCCAGGCACTGATGTAGCTGAAGATGATAGTACGTGGGTAAAATGCAAATACACTTTCATTCAATCTTGCACTGCTTGGATCTTCGTGTGTTGCTACATTCTTATGATGACCTTTATTGTGCTCAATAAAAAAATGAATATACTGTGAG
>JBKCJY010000035.1:0-6574 GCA_046301455.1 Chitinophagaceae bacterium
TTGAAACAGGTGGCGATTAACAATGGCAATTTGTTTGAAGAGTTGATGGAAACAGTGAAGTACTGTTCATTGGGGCAAATAACACATGCGCTGTATGAAGTGGGCGGGCAATACAGACGCAATATGTAAAGTATGGCATGAATATTGGCTAATAATCAATGATGCAACCCGCTTGTTTATCATTCCATCTTACAAACAATAAAACTAAATTCAAAGTTTATGAAACAGACTTTTATAATTATTGCAGCAATTATTTTATCGCTCAGTGTGAGTGCACAGGGTAACAGCGGGGGTAAAGGCAAGGACAAACAGAAATCATCACAAGGTCAGTCACAAAATACCGGCAAATCAAAAGAGAAAGAAAAGGAGAAGGTTGATGATAAGGATAATCGGGAAAAACAGGATCATGATAAAAAAGTTTGGGAAGGAACTTATGAAAATGAAAACGACGGACCTAAGCCTTCCAAAAATCAACCGGCCAAAGTAAGAGCATCTTTTACAAGAGATTACCCGGGCGCACAAAACGCTACCTGGAGTAAGTATCGTGGTGATTGGACTGCAACTTTCCGTAATGGTGTATTCACTTCAACTGCGGTATATCATGCAAATGGTGAAAGAAGAGATACAAGGACGCCTGTTACAAGAAAAGATGTGCCGGGCAGAGTAATTGATTCTATTTTAAAGAGACAACCTCAGTCTCGTCTTGAAGAAATTATAAAAATTGCTTTACCCAAAGGGAATACTGATTTATTCCGTATTAAAGAAATCATAAACAATAAACCACAGTTTATTATTTTGAACAGCGAAGGAAAACTTGTGCCTTACGATTATTAAGTAAAATTGAAGAACAATAAAAAAAGACGCTCAAATTCTGAGCGTCTTTTTTTATTAAATAACCAATAGTTCACTCGTCATCCTTTACCTGATTTCCTTTTTTATCAATCATCATCATATTTCCGTTTAACATTACTCTTGCTTTCCCATCAGTAAACAAATCAGCAAAGTTGTATTTATAATTTAATACAAGCTCCCCATTTTTATTAATGTAACCCCATAAACCTTTGATGTTTGATACAGGTGCCATTCCTTCGCTAAAACCACGTGCCATATCATATTCCAGCGGAATTACAATTTTATAGGTATAATCTATGTAACCATACCGGTTGTTTTTCTTTACAAAAGCAAAACCCTCTCTGAAAGTACCTGCGTCTTCAAATATCGGTTCAATCACAACTTTTCCGGTACTGTCAAGATAACCCCATTTTGTATCAACACGCACAGGGGCACGACCCTCATTAAAAGTCATGGCTTCATCATAAATAAGAGGTACAATTAATTTCCCCTTTGCATCTACATAACCAAATTTGTTATTCTTGCTCACTTTGGCAAGCCCGCAAATACAATCATCTACATAATCATATTGTTTGGCCCAATCTTGTGCAAAACTATTACCGGATAGAAGTACCAGCAATATGAAGAAGTTTACATGTTTCATATACTGATGTTTTAAAGTTAAAATTTCAAGATGTTAAGGTAGTCAGCTATAATACAGATGCCTATGACGTCTGGCAGTATTTAAAATGATTATTGGCAGAAAATCAACTACCTTTTTTAAAATGATTTGATACCTTGTGCCAAATTGAATGCACAATGAAATACAAAGAATTGGCTGCAATCATTACTGCGGCTGTTTTTTTTATACAATGTTCTCCATCGGCATATAAAGCCACTAATAAAGATTATAAACAACAGTCAAAGAAGTTTGCAAAGCTCCTGCAAACCTATCCACTGAATGATTCTGCAGGTTTAAACTATGCTGATGCATTTGTGGGTACCACTAATTTCTCCATGCGCAAACCCAGCTATGTAATCATTCATCATACTGCACAAAAAAGTTGTGATCAAACATTAAGAACATTCACCCTGCCACGTACTGCCGTGAGTGCCCACTATGTAATTTGTAAAGATGGAATTGTCTTTCACATGCTTAATGATTACCTGAGGGCGCATCATGCAGGTGTGAGCAAATGGGGAGGAGCTGTTGATATTAACAGCAGCAGTATTGGTATTGAGCTGGATAATGATGGTTATACAACTTTTGATGAAGCACAACTCAACAGCTTACTTACGTTATTGGAACGGTTAAAAAAATCATTTAATATTCCTGCTGCCAATTTTATAGGTCATGGTGATATTGCACCAACAAGAAAGAATGATCCCAACTGGCGCTTTCCCTGGAAAACATTGAGTGAAAAAGGATTTGGGTTATGGTGGAGCGATACAACAAATGTTCAGGTACCGCAAAATTTTGATTACTTAACTGCTGTTCGCATCGTTGGTTATGATGTAAAGGATACAAGTGCAGCCATAATCCGTTTTAAACAACACTTTTTACAGGATACTACAAAAGGAATGAATGAGCCGGCAAAAAAAGTATTATACCAGCTCTATAAAAAATACCTGTAACTTTATTTTTCTGCGATTGTTTCCATTTTGAAAAAGTTGGTAAAGATGCCATGTGCATCTTTCTTTTTAACTGAATGTATGAAATATGACTGCAGAATATCAGCGTTTACAGGAAAATAAACATAAACAGGTACCCCTTGAAAAATGGGGCCCCTACTTAAGTGAGCGGCAATGGGGAACAGTTCGTGAAGACTACGGCCCTTATGGTGATGCTTGGGGTTATTTCCCCTTTGAACATTCTCATTTCAGATCATATCTCTGGGGCGAAGATGGAATTGCCGGCATCTCAGATTATTTCCAAAACTTATGCTTCTCAGTTGCCATGTGGAATGGCAAAGATGAAATTTTAAAAGAACGGTTATTTGGTTTAGGTAATTACAAAGGCAATCATGGAGAAGATGTAAAAGAACTCTACTATTATCTTGATAATACGCCTACCCATTATTACATGGAGTATTTGTATAAATACCCGCAACTTGCTTTCCCCTATAAAAAACTATATGATGAAAACAGAAAACGTGGAAAAGATGAGCCCGAGTTTGAGATCTTAGACACACCTGTTTTTAAAAAGAATCACTACTTTGATGTGTTAGTTAGTTATGCCAAGTATAATTCAAATGACATAGTTATTAAAATTGATGTAACTAATCATTTTCATCGTGCTGCTGATTTAACTCTGCTGCCTACACTTTGGTTTATGAATAAGTGGAGCTCGAATGAAAATGAAATAAAACCCAAGATTGAATTTGTAAACAACAATACTGTTCACACATGGCATCATCGCCTAGGTAATTATTATTTTTACTTTTCTGATGCAAATGATCTGCTGTTTACTGAAAATGAAACCAACAAAGAAAAACTTGATGGCACATCGAATACTTCCATTTTTGTAAAAGATGCATTTCATGACGCCATCATCCATAATACCAATAGGGAAAAA
The DNA here is from genome assembly GCA_046301455.1 of Chitinophagaceae bacterium. Taxonomy (GTDB): domain Bacteria; phylum Bacteroidota; class Bacteroidia; order Chitinophagales; family Chitinophagaceae; genus Lacibacter. The sequence goes on from JBKCJY010000035.1 coordinate 3,407, forward strand.
CTCCGTGAAAAGAAAACAGGAACCAAATGCTCCCCTGTGTATGAAATGCATCTTAAAGCACATGAAACCAAAACAGTGTATTGCCGTTTGGTAAATGCATTTATTGAAACCCCTTTCCCCGATGGAATTGAACAGATTTTTCAACAACGCAAGCAGGAAGCGGATGAGTTTTACAATTCTATTATTCCAAATCATATTACTGCTGAACAAAAAAATATTTCCCGACAGGCTTATGCCGGTTTACTCTGGAGCAAACAATACTACGGCTTTGATGTAGAGAAATGGTTAACCACAAGCGATGGTATTACACCTGTAAATGATGGAAAAAAGTTTGGCCGCAATCATGACTGGAAACATTTAAAAAATGCCGACATTATCCTGATGCCCGATAAGTGGGAATATCCATGGTACGCTGCATGGGATCTTGCGTTTCATTGTATTGGAATGGCATCGTTAGATCCCGTTTTTGCCAAACATCAGTTACTGCTTATCATGAGAGAGTGGTATATGAAACCGGATGGACAACTTCCTGCTTATGAATGGAACTTTGGCGATGTGAATCCACCGGTACATGCAATGGCAGCTTGGTATGTTTACAGTATTGAAAAGAAAAATACAGGCAAAGGCGATATACAGTTTTTAAAACGCATCTTTCAAAAACTCATCATCAACTTCACCTGGTGGATCAACCGTAAAGATGAAAACGGCAATAATTTATTCCAGGGGGGATTCTTGGGACTTGATAATATTGGTGTATTCAACCGCAGTCATCATATTCCCGGCAATCATGATCTGGAACAGGCTGATGGAACTTCATGGATGGGTATGTATGCCCTCAACATGATGGACATAGCTGTTGAAATTGCTGTACATGATGATTCGTTTGAAGATACAGCTACAAGATTCTTTGAGCATTTCATCTTAATTGCCGAAGCATTAAATGAACAGCACACCTGGAATGAAGAAGATAAGTTTTACTATGATGTACTTTGTTTGCATGATGGCACACATATTCCACTGCGAATACAATCTGCAGTGGGATTAACAAGTTTGTATGCCGTTTCAACTATCAATAAAAATGTATTGAGCCGTTTAAAAGATTTTAAAAAGCGTATCAACTGGTTTGAAAACTATCGTAAAAGTAATGGACGTTACTGGCCCAATGAGGAACGAAGTGACAGCGAAGAAATTTTATTATCCATTGTACCCAAAGAAAAACTAATTGCTATCTTAAAACGCTTACTGGATGAAAATGAATTTTTATCTGAAGGTGGCATCCGTGCCTTATCAAAGTATCATGAAAAAAATCCTTACTCTGTTGAAATCGAAGGCCACACCTACTCTATCAATTATGATCCCGGCGACAGTACCAGTGATATGTTTGGAGGAAATAGTAACTGGCGTGGGCCTGTGTGGATGCCATTAAACTTTCTCATCATTCAATCAATAAAAAAGTTCGGACAATTTTATGGTGACAGTTTGCAGGTGGAATATCCAAAAAACTCAGGTAATATTTTAAACCTTGAACAGGTAGCCAAGCAATTGACCAAACGTGTATTTGATTTATTCTATTTAGATGAACTGGATGAACGCCGTTGCTATGAAAAGTACAACTGGTTTTACAAACAACCCAATAATCGCCATCTTGTGTTATTCTATGAATACTTTAATGGCGACAACGGTAAAGGTTTGGGTGCCAATCATCAAACAGGTTGGACGGCGTTAATTGCACACTTACTGCAGGATCTATAATGGAGGAACTATCTCGGTCGGTAATGCATCCAGCACATGAATATCATCAGCCTTTCTGGTGCGAATAGTATTTACCGGCCATGTTTCAAATTCATGATCAGGGAATTCAAATTCAAGAATAGTTCGCATGTCTTCATCACTCAACTCCAGTTGCAGCCATTGCATAGCCCGTTGTTTTGTGAGAATGAGCGGCATACGTTCACTGTTGGGCCCATGATTATGAATTTTTTTCATGAGTGAATTAGCCGGTCTTGTTATAATGGTGAAGGTACCTGTAAGTTCTCCTGTTTCTTCATCAGGTAATGGAGAATAATTATACAATCCTGCAAAGCAGAATACATCTGTATTTTTTACCTTAATGAAATAAGGAAGCTTCTTTTTCCATCCCACATCACGGTGTTCAAAAAAACCAGTTGTAAACACGAGACATCTTTGTTTACGCAGACGGTGCCACACGCTTCGTTGATCATCCAGTATTTTTTCACTGCGTGCATTGGCCATGCTGCTACGGTATTGTTTGATCTTGTCCGGTGTATTCATATAATCGGCAATCAAACCCCATTCAAAATATTTGAGCTTTGTTTTTCCATCTTCAAAAATCACGATAGGAAACGGATGCCACCCTTGTGCCACCTGGTGATAGGTCGGATTAAAATCAAATTGCGGTAACTCATCAATCTGCATGAATTCAGTGATGAGTTTAATGGAAGAGAAATAACTCATGTCATAGCACATGGGCTGAAATTTTCAATGTCATCCAAAAGTACTTCAGCATGGTTGCCTTTCCAACCCATTTGTAAAAACAATTTACCATAGCGGTCTTTGAGGTGAACATGCAGGCTGTGTGTTTTATTATAATCCCACCAGCTTAAGTGATGCAGCATGTAGCTGTGAATTTTTGTGCGGAGATATGCGGGTGCTTTCCACTCTGCCAGTAACAGATTGGTATAGCATTTATAAGGTGATGGTTGTGCCGCTGCTTTTAGTAATCGTTCACGGTACTGTGGATTTTCACTGTCATACAAAAAAACATACGCATCCTCTTTCAACTGTCTGAAATGAAAATGAGCACGGTTGTATTCCACATCTTTTTCCTTTTCATAATACGTAAACAGTAATGGTATTGTACCGTGTACATCAAAATGATTGTGCCCACGTGCATAATATTCACGCACAAAAAGCTTGGGCTCTTTAAGCATTGCCTCCATAAGTGGAGTAGTAAGTAATGCAAGCGGATTGTGCATGTGTTGATTTTATTGATATTTGAAGAGCAGTGGCATTAGTTGATATTTTTATTGTCGGATACAGCCCCAATTATTATTTCACTTCATATAACTCATCCCATCGTGTGGTGTAACGTTTACTGCGTAACTCCTGCCGCATTTTCCAGTTACGTTTTAAACCGGAAGCGGCATA
>JBKCJY010000036.1:0-2989 GCA_046301455.1 Chitinophagaceae bacterium
CCAATCTACAAATGCAATTTGAAAAGCAGTAAAACGGTTACTGTCATCATCATAACCATAAATCTTATCCCTGTCCAGCAAGCCGTAAATATCTATGAGGTATAAATCAAAACCCAGCTTATTGGTGGCTTCTTTGATAACAGTGTAATCAAAAAAATAATCACCCATATTGGTGGAGCCTTTATGTACTACTTCCCACTCGTTGTTTTGTAAAAATTTGGTGCGGTACATAGGCATCACCACTTTGGCAATATGCCCTGCCTCATTTAAATACTTAGGAATAGCACCCACTACATCACCCAAACCGCCAGCTTTGGCAACGGGGTAACATTCAGCACTAACATGTATTATCTCCATGAACTTGGGATTGAAGGATTTATGGCTGAATATAGGAAGGATGTTTGACACACCAAAAAACAACAAATAATTTTTAGTGATTGCTTTTCTTTTTACTTTCAGCATTCAAATAAAAGAACGCTTGACATGACGAAACCAACCCAACCAACCAATTATGGTGCTTTAAGCACACTTGTTACTGTTTTCTTCTTTTGGGGATTTATTGCTGCCGGAAACAGCGTATTCATCCCTTTTTGTAAACATTATTTTCACTTAGACCAGTTTCAAAGCCAGTTAATTGATTTTGCATTTTATACCGCCTACTATGTGGGTGCTTTAGGGCTTTTTATTTATGGTGCATTTAGAGGTCACGACCCTGTGGGCAAATGGGGTTACAAAAAAAGTATTGTGTATGGATTGTTATTCAGTGCCCTTGGTGCAGCTGTGATGATTGTTGCAGTTAATGCCAATACTTTTACCGGAATGTTGCTGGGTTTGTTTGTTATGGCACTTGGATTTTCATTGCAACAAACAAGTGCGCAACCCTTTGCTATTTCTTTGGGCGACCCTGCCACCGGTACCAGCCGTGTGAATTTAGGTGGAGGAGTAAATTCGTTTGGAACTACTATTGGACCTATTGTAGTAGCGCTGGCTTTATTTGGTTCTGCTGCTGCTATTACTGATGAACAAATACAGGCATTACCGCTCAGCAAAGTAATTGTTCTTTATACATGTGTGGGTGCATTATTTATGGCGGCTGCAGCATTGTTTGGTTTTTCTAAGAAAGTTCCTGCTGGTATTAATGATGAACCAATAGAGCGTGAAAACAAATCGCTCATCACCATGCTTATCATTACAGTTTTGTTAGCGATATGCTTTACACCTGTGTTTAAAAGTTATTTGAGTGAAGATGCAAAAAAGATTGTGTTGCTGGGTGATGAAGTAAAGGCAATTGAAAAACAAGTAGCAGCAACAATGGGTGATGTTTCTGCACTCACTAGTTCAATTGAACAAAAAAATAAAGAAATCGTCGAAATACGTCATCCCTTAGAACAATACCGTATGAAATGGTTGTTTGGCGCATTGGCAGTTGTTGTAATTGGATTATTGTTTGCTAATATGAGTGCCAAAAAGAAATCTGAAGGTTGGGGAGCCATGCAATATCCGCAACTGGTATTAGGCATGCTGGGCATTTTTACATATGTGGGTGTAGAAGTGGCCATTGGAAGTAATTTGGGTGAATTGTTGAAACAAAAAGATTTTGGTGGTTATCAATCATCACAAATTGCACCATTCATTTCCATGTATTGGGGAAGTTTGATGATTGGAAGATGGGCAGGCGCCATCAGTGCCTTTGAATTTTCCAGCAGCACCAAAAAAATATTATTGATAGTTGTACCGATTGTGGCATTTGGAATTATCATTGGTGTAAACTCATTGGCACAATATGATATGAGTCCATTGTATTATTATATTGTTTGTGTTGCGGTGCAGATTGCTGCTTTCTTTTTAAGTAAAGACAAACCTGCAAGAACATTATTGATTTTTAGTTTACTTGGGGTTGCTGCAGTGGTTGTTGGGATTATGAGTACGGGCACTGTTTCTATTTACGCATTTTTGAGCGGAGGTTTGTTTTGCTCTATTATGTGGCCTTGTATTTTTTCTTTGTCCATTGCAGGTTTGGGCAAATACACTACACAAGGTTCAGCCTTCTTGATCATGATGATTTTGGGTGGTGGTATTATTCCACCTATACAAGGCAAACTGGCTGATTTGATTGGCATTCACTCTTCTTATTGGGTAGCAGTAATTTGTTTTGCTTACTTAGCTTTGTTTGCATTTATAGTAAAAGGAATTTTGAAACGCCAGGGAATTGATTATGATGCACAGGTAAGTGGCGGAGGACATTAAAAAGTTCAATATAAAAAGTAAAAAATCGAACGATATTTTTTTGATACGACAATTAAAGAACTATGATTAAAGATTTTGCAGTTGGCATTGATATTGGCGGCACTAACACCAAGTTTGGTATTGTTGACCGCAAAGGAAATATTTTGGAACAGAGCCGAATGCGAACTGATGCACATGAAAATGCAGAAGAGTTTATTGATGAACTCTACACAAACTTATCGCCCATGATTGCCAATCATGGTGGCAATGAAAAGTTTAAAGGCATTGGCATGGGTGCACCTAACGGTAATATTTACACGGGCACTATTGAATATGCGCCTAACTTAAAATGGAAAGGCATTATTCCCATGGCTGAAATGGTGGAGAAGAAATTTGGATTATCAGCACGTCTCACCAATGATGCCAATGCTGCAGCAATGGGCGAAATGATGTATGGAGTTGCCAAAGGCATGAAGCATTTTATCACCATTACGCTTGGCACAGGTGTTGGTAGTGGAATTGTGATTGATGGAAAAATTGTAGTAGGTCATGATGGTTTTGCAGGCGAACTCGGTCACGTAATTGTGCGGCATGGAGGAAGATTGCATAAAGGCACAGGTGCCTATGGCTCATTAGAAGCTTATGCAAGTGCAACAGGTGTACGAGAAACAGCGATTGAATTTTTAACGGCTGAACCTGATGCCCCCAGCTTACTCCGCAATTTTACCATAGATGAACTTACCAGCGAAACAGTTTATAATTG
>JBKCJY010000037.1:0-20741 GCA_046301455.1 Chitinophagaceae bacterium
GGTTAAAACTTTTGGAAGCGCTGTTTACGGAGTCAATGCCATTTCCATTACTGTGGAAGTAAATGTTTCTAACGGCAAAAATTTTTATCTTGTAGGTCTGCCTGATAATGCTGTGAAAGAATGTGAACACCGTATTGACAGTGCTTTAAAAAATAACCGTCTCTTTTTTCCCCGCACTAAAGTTGTTGTAAATCTTGCTCCTGCAGATATAAGAAAAACAGGGACAGCATTTGATCTTCCTATTGCATTAGGTATTCTGGGCGCATCAGATCAACTCATCAATCCGGAAAAATTAGAGCAATATGTAATTATGGGAGAACTAAGTCTTGATGGAAGTATTCTTCCAATCAAAGGCGCTTTGCCAATTGCTATACAGGCCCGAAAAGAAAATTTCAAGGGATTAATTGTTCCCGTTCAAAATGCAAGAGAAGCAGGCATGGTAAATAATCTGAATGTATTTGGAGTGGGGCATATTAAAGATGTAATAGCATTTTTTAAAGATGAATCATCACTTAAACCGGTTGAAGTAAATACAAGGGAAGAATTTTTTAATGCTCAATATAATTTTGAATTTGATTTTAGCGATGTAAAAGGGCAAAGCAATATTAAACGTGCACTTGAAATAGCGGCAGCAGGCAGTCATAATGCAATTTTAATTGGCCCGCCAGGTGCAGGTAAAACGATGCTCGCAAAAAGATTGCCTACTATACTTCCTCCATTGAGTTTGCAGGAAGCATTGGAAACAACAAAAATTCACAGCGTAGCCGGTAAGTTGCCGGAAAACTCAACATTGATTTCAAAACGCCCGTTTCGTTCACCACATCATACAATAAGTGATGCAGCATTGGTTGGTGGTGGCACCAACCCGCAGCCCGGTGAAATTTCATTGGCACATAATGGTGTTTTGTTTTTAGATGAGTTGCCTGAATTTAAACGAACAGTTCTTGAGGTAATGCGGCAGCCAATGGAAGAAAGAAGGGTAACCATTTCAAGGGCAAAAGTTGCTTTGGATTTTCCTGCAAGTTTTATGCTCATTGCATCAATGAATCCCTGCCCTTGTGGTTTTTATAATCATCCTGAAAAAGAATGCACCTGCCCGCCCGGTGCTGTTCAAAAATATCTGAATAAAATTTCCGGACCGTTGCTTGACAGGATTGATTTGCATGTTGAAGTAACACCAGTTCCATTTAGTGAGTTATCAAAAACAGATACAACAGAACATTCTGCCACCATTAGGGATCGTGTAATTCTTGCAAGAGAAATACAGGTAAAACGGTATCAGGATACAGAAGGTATTTATGCCAATGCACAAATAACAAGTAAAATGCTCAAAGAAATTTGTGTGATATCTCAAGCAGGGCAAACATTACTCAAAGCTGCTATGGATAAACTCAATTTATCTGCCCGTGCTTATGACCGTATTTTAAAAGTAAGCCGAACAATTGCTGATCTTGCCGCAAGCGAAGAAATAAAAATTGAACATCTGGCCGAAGCAATACAGTACAGAAGTTTAGACAGGGAAGGTTGGGCGGGATAAGTCTTAAGCAGCAATTTGCTTTTTGCCCTGAATTGGAATTTTTTTACCTGAACGATTTTTTTCGGATGCAAAACTATAAGTCACAGTAAAGAAATGGGCAAATGTTTGTGCAGCAGTTGTAGCAATAATAGCTGCATCAAGCAGAAGAGAAGCTTTTTTTATATAAAACAAATCCCATTTAAAACGTTGTGTAATGCTCAACTCTGTATCAGTTGGCCCACGAAAACCTTTTATTTGTGCCAAACCGGTAATACCGGGCTTTACAAGAGTGCGCAGTTTATAATTTTTTACCACAGCATTAAAGTCCCGGCAATCTTTATACATGTGCGGACGGGGGCCTACAATGCTCATGTGCCCCATTAAAACATTGAAAAGCTGTGGCAGTTCATCAATATTTGTTTTACGGAGAAAATGGCCCAAACGGGTAATGCGTGGGTCATCATCAGTAGCCTGTTTGTAATCTGCCTCAATGTTCTTGTACATGGTACGGAACTTTAAGCAATAAAACGGAATACCAAAACGGCCCACCCTCCGCTGACGAAAGAAAACAGGGCTGCGGCTGTCAATTAAAATAAGAATTGAAACAATTGGTATTAACCAGGATAAAACGGTAAGAATTAATACAGAAGCAACCAAAATATCTAATATTCTTTTACCAACAGTAAAACCACTTCGTTCACGCACAAGAGAAGTAAGTGAAATGGCCGGAACTTTATTTTTTTTTCCGTTCGCAGAATTAGAAATTTTATGATTGGTAAAGGACATAAACTATTTTAGTAATTGTTTTTCTAAGGTAGGCTTTCATTTTTGAGTGAACAACAAAAATAGGAGATTTTGTGAGAAGTGGAATTAACTAATTATTGCTATTTGTTTACTTAGCCGACAAAATAAAAATCATGGGAAAACGGGCTGTAAAACGCTGTACTGCCCTTAAAAAGCCCTTCCTCAGGTAACATAAAATTAATTTTACCCACTGGATTGGACGGCTTCATCCGGTTTCAATTTTTGGAGCAAAGTTGAGATTATTTTCAGCGGCTCATTTCTTTATTTTCAATAATTATTGCGGCAGTAGGGGCTTTTCAATAGCAGACCGGGAAATAAAAGCAAATTAATAGGTTTAGACCTTTATTTTGCAGAAGATTTCACAGCATTCATGATTCATAAAATAAAATACCTGTTTCTTAAGTATATCACTCCACAAAGAATGATTAACTGGAGGCTTATCTCTTTTTTTAAAAGGATAACATGGTATAAAAATGACAATTTGTTGTATGATGAGAAATGGCAATTTTTTTATGAACCCGATTCAGAAATAGGCAGCCTGCTGTTTTGGAAACAGGGTTTTGAAGAAGAAGATATCCGCTTTTTTTCTACTGTTATCAACCAAAAAAAACATCATGTGCTTTTTGATATTGGTGCAAATATTGGAGTACATACAATCGCATGGCTTAACTTTTGTCCATTGCTGCAGCAGGTTTATGCCTTTGAGCCATCACGTTCCACAAAAAATATTCTTGACAAAAATATTTCTGAGCACAAGCTTCAGGAGCGTGTAACAACAGTTGCCCTTGCAGTTGCAGACTTTAACGGAGAAGCTGCTTTTTTTGAAGCTGCTGATAATGCTTACAGTGCTTTAAAGGATACAGGAAGAAAATCAATCAAAACAAATTATGCAGTTCCCGTTCAAACGCTTGATACATTTATGCAACATCAAAACTTAGCCAATGTGGATTTTATTAAGATTGATGTGGAAGGTGCAGAAGAGCAGGTGCTGAAAGGAGGCATTGAAACATTAAAAAAATATAAACCAGATTTATTTATTGAAATTTATAAAGGGGTTAACTCCAACAACAATCCCGAACATACAGTACAAATGCTTAAAGACATAGGATATAAAGCTTATGTGCTGAATAAAGGAGTGCCACAGCCCTTTATTTCCTGCAACGACGAATTGTATAATTACTATTTTACAGTGAATTAATATAAAATCAGCAACAGCCTTTTATGCCTTTAAAAGATTTTATTATAAGAACAGCAAAAAAAATGGGCATTGCCATACGGAGATATCCTGTTCCTGAATATAAAAGGCTCAGCAAAATATTTCAGTATTTTGATATTGACTTGCTCGTGGATGTAGGAGCCAATACAGGACAATATGCCCAACTGGTGCGTGAACTGCAGTATAAAAAACAAATTGTTTCTTTTGAGCCTGTTAAAGCCGCATTTGAGCAATTGCAAAAAAAATCAAATGCTGATTCCTTATGGGAAGTTCATCAAACTGCCTTGGCGAGTAATACAGGTGCTTCACAAATTCATGTATCTGCGAATTCGTTCAGCAGCTCTATACTTCAAATGCTGCCTGCTCACCTGGATGCTGCGCCCAACTCCGGCTATACAAATACAGAAATAATTAATCTCACAACCCTTGATGTATTTCTCAAAAACTATCAGCACCTGCCCCAAAATATTTTTCTCAAAATTGATACGCAGGGTTACGAGTGGGAAGTTTTAAAAGGCGCTGAAGAGTATTTGCCCCGCATCACTTGCCTGCAGTTGGAGTTATCACTTACGCCTCTTTATCAAAACGAAAAAACGTATGGTGAGCTTATGGATTATTTAATTATAAAAGGCTTTGAGCTTTATACACTGGAGCCGGGTTTTTATAATAAAGATACCGGCCGTTTGTTACAGGTTGATGCCATATTTGTAAACAAAGAATTGCTTAAAAAGTAAAACAGTAAACCTGTTATGGATAGCCCTCGTGTGAGTATTATTACCGTGGTTTTTAATGGAGCAGATGTTGTTGAAAAAACAATACAGAGTGTAATCAATCAAAGCTATACTTCCATTGAATACATTGTAATTGATGGCGGCTCTACCGATGGAACTGTTGAGCTTATTCAAAAATACCAGCAGCAACTGGCCTTTTGGGTGAGCGAAAAAGATGGAGGCATTGCTGATGCATTTAATAAAGGCATCAGAGCAGCTAAAGGAAAATACATTGGATTGATTAATGCGGGTGACTGGTATGAACCCGATGCGGTTGAAAAAATTTTTGCTGTGCCCGATGCTGATGTGGTACACAGCATGGTACGTTACTGGAAAAAAAATAAAGCAGTTTATATACAGGCAGGAAATGATAAGCGATTGAAAAATGAAATGACCATCAACCATCCTTCTGTATTTATCAAAAAATGCTGTTATGAAAAATGGGGCTTGTTTAATGAGCAATACCGCATAGCAATGGATTATGATTTGATGCTACGGTTTTTATTAAAGGGCGCAATTTTTTCTTATGTAAACTCAGTTACAGTTAATATGCAGTTTGATGGCCTGAGTGATGTAAACTGGTACAAAGGCTGCAAAGAAACATTATCCATAAAAAATCAATTACTGCCTCAGCAAAAAATAAAAAACCGGATTTATTTTATTAAACACATAACAGCAATTGGTCTCACACGTTTTTTGAACCGCATTAGGTTAACAGGTATTTTAAAATTTTACCGCCGTTTCTTTTCAGTTCAGCAAAAAAAATATATTACAAACGATGGTGTTTGAAAAACAAAAACGGAAAGAATAGAAATAAAACTAGCCCATATTGTCCTTCAAGTACAGATTCAGACAAAAAGAATGCACAAATAAGGAACATACTGTAAAGTAATAGTTTGTTTTTCTGCGTTACGGCCTCTCTGAAAAAATAAAACAGCATCAATAAGAGAATTAATACTCCCAGCAAACCAGATTGCAGAAATGTTTGCATAAATTGATTGTGGGCATTCATGTTCAGGTAACCAGTGTTGAAGTTAGTTACAGAACCTGTAAACATTTTTGCTTTTGTGTACTTTTCATTTAAAGCAGGTTGTGCATGTGCGGGACCAACTCCAAAAATAAAGGCATTGGATTCTTTCACTATTTGCCAGGAAAATTTCCATGCCACCAGCCTGAACTGTACAGCATTAAAATACATATCAGGCGCATAATTGTCTGTTGATAAAATGCGCAGGTCAGTTACATATAATTCTTTAAAACGCTTTGATAGCGGATTGCCTGTTACTGTTATTAAAATAACGAACAACGCAAGCATGCTAATCATTAATAAGGCTGCTTTCTTTTTACCAAACCTGAAAGTTCGTTTCCTCAGCTCCCATATTAATAAAATGAAGACTACAAGTATAATTGTTTTGGAAGACAGCATTACAATTGAAAGCAGCAGGAAGCCGAGCAATAATACAGGGAGTGCAGCTGGTTTTTGATTTTCACTTATATAAAAGAAAAGATAGAAACTGCACAAACCAATGTAAGCAGAAAGATAAACAGCATGATGTTGCACAGGAGCTGTTAATTGGTGATAAAAAAATATAGATGCATCTGCCCCATTAAAATAGTTTGAAAACGAAATGATGAACAATAAAATCATCAGCACCGCAGCGGAGCTACATACCAGCATCATTATTTTATGAAGTGTTGCTTTGCTAAGCGGCACTGCAATACTCATGAGCAGCGGTAAAATAAGAAAACCTAGCTTCTTTTCAGTTTCAAACCACGTGGATGCATTTACATCCATCAAAAAAGGAACCAGATGCAGCAAAAAAAAGAAACAACAGGTAATAATGAAAAATTGTTTTGGAATTGCTTTGAACTGTTGCTTATACACAATAAGCACACATGCGGCAGCAAATGCAATAATGGCAATGCTGTTATACCATTTTAAACCAATAATTGCAGTGCAGAGCACCAAACTGATGCTGATGAACAAAACTTGCTCTCTGTGCTGCTGTTGATTAATGAAGGGCATTGATAAAACAGGTTTCCATTAATTGGGCTATTTTTTGCCAGGAATAATCTTCAGCAATTTTAACTGAATTATTTTGTATAAGTGTTGAAAATAATTTTTTCTGAGGCTTTGATTGCAACAGCGCCGCTATATCTTCAGACGTTGAAAAATAAAATGCATCATCACCCAAAATTGAACGGTTAAAAATATTTTCATGTGCTGCTATTAATGCCCCCGATGACATTGCCTCCAGTAAGGAGGGGTTAGTACCGCCAACTGAATGGCCATGAAAATAAATGTTGGAATAATATCGCAAATGGTTGAGCAAATTGATGTCATATTTAGCCTCACAAAATACAATGGAAGGTGAATTGTATTTTTTCTTAAGCTGCTCACCAAATTTATTAGCTGTACTGCCAATAATTAACAACGGCTCCTTTGTATTTGAAAGCAGATGACCTTTAATAATGGTTTCAATATTATTCTCAGGCTCCATTCTTGCAATAAGCAGGTTATATTCATAGGGTTGAAAACCAAAATCAACAACCGGCTTTGCATCAGCTGCTTCAAAATGCTCGGCACCATAAGCAATAAAAACAGAACGCTTATTGTAATGAGTACTGATGTATTGCTGAATGCCGATGGAATCTGCAATTAACACATCGCTTTGCTGCACTGCCCATTTTTCTGCCAGCTTTAAAATGCGTTTTACAACCGGTGTGTATTTGGAGCGTTTCCATTCAAGTCCGTCCATATTGGTTACAATTTTGCTTTTGCGGGGGAATAAAAATCCCCAGATGCTGCTGCTTGTATAACCCAATTGTAAAATAATATCGAAATTTTGTTTGCGGCAATTAAGGATGCATTGCAAATCATATAAAAACTGTGCGGCTGTACCAATGCGGTTCTCAGGATCTTTTTTAGTTATAATGCGCACACCTTTCCACTCAGAAAATTGCTGTGGGTGTAATGATGAATTGTAGACAGTAACCTCATGACCTTTTTGAACAAGCATCGGTGCAATAAATTCAGTAAACTGTTCAAACCCCCCATAACGGTTAGGTATGCCTCTTGTGCCAATGATGCCAATCTTCATAGTGCCGAAGTTATACTAAAATGAAATTAGAAACTGAACTTAGCCGCCCTTCAAATTTTGGGAAACGTATAATACCACTGCAAATCTAAATCCGTACTTAATAATAATTATAAGCGGTATTAAGTACCGTACATTAAAATTTATGCAAGTATTTGATTGTACACTTTTGCAGTAAGCATTGCAGCTTTTTTCCAGGTGTAATGTTCCAGTATGTATTGCTGAAATTGCTCGTTAACTGGTGCTGAAGCTGCTGCATCAATACATTGTTTGATGGAGATTGCTGAAGATGGATCACAATAAAATGCTTGATCCCCAAAGTATTCACGAACATCGCCCCTGTCGGAAATAACAATATTGCAGCCCATAATACCTGCTTCCAGCGAACTTAATCCCGTTGTTTCAAACCAACTCGGTAATACATGCACTTTTGCCCTTCGGTAAAAAGGCTCCAGCTCATGTTGCGGCAGTTGATGAATAAATTCAATATTAGAAGCGGCTTTCTTTTTACAAAGCTTGTAATATGCATTTTGATTAGGGGCTGGGTCGCCAATGAGCAATAATGTATAATCTGTATTATTCAATGCTTCAATTAAACGCAGTTGATTTTTTCTGCCTTCAATTCGAGCCACACAAAGTACAAGCTTTACATCTTTTTCGGTTTTTTGTACTGCGTTATGAAAAATAGAAGTGTTTATTCCGTTAGGAATTACGGTGTAAGGCTTGTCTATTCCATAACTCATTTGTAACCGTTTATACTCGCTGTTGGAGTTTGGTAAAAGCCGAACAGCTTTTTCTGCCACTTTTATTAATGATTTGCGGTGACCGTAAAATAAATATCCCTTGTGAATTTTATCATCACCTCTTATCAAGCTGCGAACAATATTTTTTACATACTCGGCTGCATCAGTATGCATAAAACGTAATATCAAACCTTTTATACCATGTCTGTTGTTTTTTTCAAATTCGGTATAGTCAACAAAAATTGTGGAAACAACAAAAGGGAGTTTTGAATTTTGAATATGAGGTAAAATATCGGAAGGGCGGATGATGTTGAAAAAATGTATGAGATCATATTTGCTGTAATCAAAAACTTCACCAGTGATTTTTACATCCACTTCAATACCCAGTTCACGCAAATGTGCAGCGGTTTCAAGTACCTGAACCGTATCGCCCCCGGTTACTTTAAACAAAGTGTTTCTTGCTATAAACAAAACTTTCATACACAAATATTACTGCAAATTTATTGAACAGAGAGCTGATGCTGTGGTTTATTATGTACAACAGATTTATCAAACTCTTTAAAACCGGGAGTAAAGGCAATAATCCATATCAGGTATTCAGGAATATTTGTAATATAACTGCCTGTAAACTGGTAAATAAAAATAAAAATAAAAAGTGCCAGTCTGTAATAATTTGTATAAACCTTTGTTTTAAAGAAGAGCCATATTGTAACTGCAAAACGTAAAAGCAAACCAATTAAGCCAAAAATAGCAAGGGTTTCGGCTGTTGCGTTGGGAATTGTGATGGTATCTTTTGTAAAGGTGTGTACATAAAATTTGGTAAACAAATCCATTCCCAATTCTTTAATCTGGCCGGGGCCGGCTCCAAATAAAACACTTTTCATGTCAGCAATTAAATAGCCAAGATAAAAAGCATCAGTAGTGCGGCCTCTGAAAGAACTATCGTTTCCTTCAAAAACATTCACTAGTCGGAGAAACACTACATTATCAGGATAAACAAAAATTAAAACTATGATTGCTGTAAAAGCTAAAATCAACACACCCACCAGGCGCTTTGCAAAATGCGGTTTAACAAAAAATAGTTTCACATCAGAAAACAAAACAAAAAGAATAGTGAGAAACAAACCCAGTAATACGCCAAAGGAGAGGGAAAGTACAAGTGGCACAGTTACCATAATAAAAAGAAGCCACGGACTTTTTAATTTATACAGTAATAATTTGAGATAATAAAAAAGGACAATGGGTACAAGCATTGAAGAATAAACTGAAGCTTCTGTGGTAAACATTTTAAGCCGTAACACGGTTTCTGAGCCAGGGGTTAAATTACCTTCGTACCAAAGCTCTTTACCGCCCCCTGCAAATAAAAGAACCACAGCAACTATAGTGAGCAAAAAATTCCAGATAACGATTTGTTTAAAAATTTCACCTATACTGTTTGTAGTAGTAAGAAAAATATAAAAGCAGATGCAAAATACAAAAACGGTAAAAATGAGTGCATACGATTTAATGTATACGGAAAGTATTACACCATTAACCAGGTGTATTACAGTAAAAGGCAACATGAGGGTTACAAACCAAAACAGCAGCGAAGTTTTTTTGTTTTTAATAATCCATAGAATAAAAAAAGGAGCCAGCAGCGATGTATAAAAAACACCAACAGGCAAAAACAACCCGTTAACGAAAAAGTACAGGAAGGCAACAGGTAGAAATTTGTTTATGCTGAATGTGTTGGGCATGCAGGATTAATAGTGTTTGGTTTAATGAAACAGCACTCTGAAGTTGAGCTTTTTAATTTTAAAGAAATACAATCCGTATAACAAAGCTAAAAGTAATATAATAATTGCTGAAACCTGAGTCTGGTGAACGTAAATCATTATACAAAACAGGGCCGGAAGCAACAGAAAAAAAGCGGTATCGGCCGGCAAAAATTTGTGAAAGAGTTTTTTATTAACAATTGTATATACAATACACATAGCAGCAACAGTGGAAAATAAAAGACCTTCAACCATGCCTGTTATACTTTTTGTAATTAAAAAACCAGCAATCATACCTGCAATGTTCATAAAAGAGGTTAAGTAAGTTATAAGTACACCTGTTTTTATATGACCGCTGTATGTTATAAACATGGATGGTGCAATGAGCAACATATAAAAAAGTTCAAATGCAAGAAATAACAGTAAGTAATCCTTTATGCGCAATAAAACGGCATTGCCTGCCCAAAATTCAATGAGAGGCTTATAGCAGATGAAAAACAACAGTAGTGTACAAAGCCCTATGCAAAGTACAAATGCAGCCAGGTGCTGATATATTTTCTTTTCAGATGATTCGTGTTCTGAAATAGAGCCGATACGTGGTATCAGCCAGGAAACGGTTGCTGTAATGCATCCGTGTATGTTTATAAAAAGTGTTGATACTACTGCGTAATAACCAAGCTCAGCAGGGCCGGCAAATGAAATAACAATAAAACGGTCAACCTGAAATACAATTATTACAATTACTGTTTGCACCCAAACATAAAATCCAAATGAAAAAAGTTCTTTCATTTTTAAGGAAAAGAGCGGCAGATAACCTGGCAGCAATTTTCTTAAAATTATTATCTGCAACGGAAGCATGATAAGTGTTAAAATAATGTTTACAGTAAGCATTGCTGTAAGAGGTTGCGAATAATATGCCTGCACCATATTTATCAAAAGAATCAAAAACTTAATCCCATTGTTGATATGGAAATACAAATCAAACCGTTCCAGCCCTTTAAAAACATGCAGCAATGTTTGTTCCGTGAATTTTAAACCGATAATACAGCCTGCAATGGCAACTGCTGCTGCTGCTGTTTCTCTCAGGTGAACAGGCAGTTTAAATAACGTTCCGTTTCCTGTAAAATAGCTGATGATAAAGCCTGCGCTTAGGCTCAACAATAATAACATGAATGAAAAGGATAGCCCTCCTGAGATAATTTGACTGAGTTTTGAAGTTTCATTTTGTCTTGTATAAAGTGCAGTAAACTTCATAACGGCCGGGCCAAGCCCTAGGTTAAAAACCTGAAACGCTACAATAAGTGTATTTATAAGCATCCACAAACCAAAGATTTCTTCTCCCATTTGCCTCATAAAAAATGGGATAGTGGCAAAAAAACTAACAGGATATAGTACAACATCTGCTACGTTGTAAACAGAGTTTTTGATATTCCTGCTCACTTTACTCATGCTGCAAGTTGTTTGCTCATCCTGCCAAGCTCTTTATATGCAGCAATAAGAACTCCAATAACAAAACCTGCAATGAGTGAAAGAAGAATGGTAAACGTTTTTGAAAGTGAATCAGCTTTTTGTGCAGGTTTAAATCCATCTACAATACGCAAAGGGTATTTATTTTCACCCATCCAGGTGTAAATGAAATCTTTTTGAGACTGGTATTCGGTTGATTTTGAATACAACTCAGCAGGGTTAAATGCATTGTTATAAAACATGGCTTTATTGCCCGATGTTGCAAGTGAATTATTATAAACAATTTTAAGGCTGTCTAATTTCCTTTGTTCGCTTTCAACAAACAAAAGTTTTTCTGTATAAATGCGTTCCTGTATTTTTTTTATACTAACCAGATAAGGATTGTTGTTGATATAATTCATCAATGCCTGCTGTAAAGTATCTGCTATGGTATTATCAATCACTTTTGCATACACAACAAACGGATCACGATCATAAATGGTGGTATCGTTAATGAGTGGTTCATCATACAAATCACTGCATTTTATTTGTGTTATCTTTTTTAATATGGCTTCAGAAAGCCCCAGCTCTTTTGTGAGTCTGCTGTATGATTTTGTTTTTACCAGTTTATCAAGTTGTAAAAACTGGTCAGAGTACATTTTGCGGCTCAGTTCAGTTGGAATAACTGTCATTTTAAGATTGTAAACTTTGGGCAACATAAACGCTAATGCGCCACCCAGCATGCCCAGTATTATAACAGGTAGGGCAATCGTTTTAATATGCCCTTTTACAAAATCAAAAAAAGACTGAAAGAGATGGTATAATGCCAGAGAAAAACTGAGCAAAGAGTCTTTTATTGAGCCAATTGAAATCTCATCAGCAGATTGTTTGTTTTGTTCCATAGTGTTCAATTCTTTACCATTAAGATAATGGATGAAAGCAAATGTAATGGCTATTTTGAGTTAATCCAATCAAACTGCCATTGATTTTGAACCCAAAATTAAGTGTAAGCCTCTTTTTCACCATCTTTGCTAATCTTGCCGCAAAATGGCTCCAGTAATGCACAACCAATTTGAACATATTAACTCCTTTTTTGATAAAGTTTATATTATCACAATTGCCCGCGCCACTGAACGTCATGAAAAAATAGAAATGCATCTGCAGGGGTTGAATTATGAATTTGTTTACGGGGTTGACCGTAAAGATTTGAATGAGGAGCAACTTATTGCAGATGGTATTTATGATAAAAAGCTGGCTCAAAAGCATCATCTATGGAATGAATCGATGCTTAGCGGGCAAATAGCCTGCTCCTGGAGTCATAAAAAAGTATATGAGCAACAGGTGAAACATGGGTATAAGCGTGTGTTGGTGCTGGAAGATGATGTCATTATTCATCAGGTGGGTATTGATTTGTTTCCGCTCATGATTCAAGAGTTGCCGAATGACTGGGAATTACTGTATTTTGATTATCACAAGCGAACTGAGAATAACAGAGCTGCGAAATATCGAAAACTAATTTACCGCATTCAACATTTTTTAGGCAGAAATAACTGGACCCCGCATATGATCAGTCATTTGTATGCCGAGCCCTTTTCAACACATTTAAAAAAAGCAGGCTATCATGAGTTTACAAGTGCTTATGCTATTACGCTAAATGCTGCTCAAAAATTATTAAAATTGCAAACACCCATCTCTTTTATTGCAGATAACTTGCTTGGCTATGCCATCACTAATCAGTACATAAATGGCTATATAACTATACCCCGTTTATTTGAGCAGGAGAGCCAACAGGAAGGCGGTAATACATTCTCCTACGTTTCAGATGAAAGCTGAGTAACTTTACACTGGGCATAAAGCTGTAAATTCATGGCTTCCTTTAAAACAGTTTTATGAAATGCCCATAAACATATCTTATTTACTAACCTCAATGATTATTTGGGCATACTATGTGACAAAAATTTAACAACTACAAACAAACACATGAAAATTCTTTTTAAATATTTTGCTCCATATAAGTGGTTGGTATTACTTACAATGGTTTTAGCTGCCATCAATATTGGTTTCTCATTAATTGATCCAATCATTTTTGGCAAATTGATCAATTTAGCAAATGAACATCAATCTGTTGCCTCGCCCGCAAGTAAATTTTCTTGGGATGAGTATTTATTTATGAAAACGGTTTATACCAATAAACTTGGTAAGCAGGATATGTTATATGGAATCGTTTGGTTATTGGTTGCTTCCATCTCTGTAGCAATGATAAGCCGCATTGCAAAAAACTTTCAGGATTATTTTTTAACGCTTGTAATTCAAAAATTTGGGGCTAAAGTATTTACAGACGGCTTACAACATGCAATGAAACTCCCTTACAAAGAGTTTGAAGATCAACGTAGCGGAGAAACATTAAGTATTCTTACAAAAGTAAGAACAGATGTAGAGAAATTTATAAATTATTGTATCAATGTACTCTTTGGTATTATAGTAGGCATTGCTTTCGTTTTTATATATGCAGCCGTATTTATTCACTGGAGTATTCCTATTGCCTATTTAGGCGGTATCGCTTTACTCACACTTATTACAAATGTGCTCAGTAAAAAAATTAAAATAATTCAAAAGAAGATTGTTGGAGAAACGTCTGCTCTTGCCGGAAGCACAACAGAATCTCTCCGAAATATTGAGCTCGTAAAGAGTCTTGGACTTACTGACCAGGAAGTAAGTCGTTTAAATAAAAATACGTACAAGATTTTAGGACTGGAGCTTACAAAAGTAAAACGCATAAGAAGTATCAGTTTTTTACAGGGAACATTTGTAAATACACTTAGACAGGTAATTCTTTTTATTTTAATGTGGTTGATATTCGGCCGAATGATGGATGCAGGCCAGCTTGTAACAATGCAAATCTTTTCCTTCTTTGTATTTGGCCCATTGCAGGAAATAGGAAATATATTATTGTCGTATCGTGAAGCAGAAGCATCACTTAACAATTTTAATACGCTTATGCAAAAATTGCCTGAGCCAACACCGGTAAATCCCAAACATTTAGGCGCTATTGAATCGCTGAATTTTAACAGTGTTACATTTAAACATCATTCCGCTTCGCATAACGCAATTACAAAAATTAGTTTTGAGGCAAAACTCGGTGAAACTGTTGCTTTTGTTGGCCCAAGTGGTAGTGGTAAAACTACATTAATGAAATTGCTCGTGGGTTTGTATCGGCCACTGGAAGGAACAATTTTGTACAATGGGATTGATGAAAACTCAATGGACTTTGAAGACCTGCGTAATCAAATTGGATTTGTTACACAGGATACACAACTCTTTAGCGGCACAATCAAAGAAAATTTAATGTTTGTTAACCCACATGCAACGGACGATGAGTTAACTGATGTGTTGAACAAAGCAAGTTGCCAACGATTACTTACAAGAGCTGAAAAGGGTTTGGATACGATGATAGGTGAAGGCGGTTTAAAATTAAGTGGTGGTGAAAAGCAACGACTTTCTATTGCACGGGCATTATTGCGCAAACCCAAACTGCTCATTTTTGATGAAGCCACATCTGCATTGGATTCAATCACTGAAGAAGAAATTACTTCCACTATTCGTGATATTTCATCACAAAAATCTCAAATCACTATTTTAATTGCACACCGCTTAAGTACTATTATGCATGCTGACAGGATATATGTGCTGGAAGGTGGCGAAGTGGTGGAAACAGGAACACATCATGCTTTGCTGGAGGAAAAAGGATTGTATTATGCTATGTGGCGCCAGCAAATTGGCGAACGAAGAAAAATAACTTCTGCAATTTCTTAAGCCTGTATGCTGGTATTTGGTTAAAGGCATCCAAATAAAATAGCTTTTGTGTGATGCGTGATTAAAGTTACTATTGCTCAATCATACAGTCTTACCTTTGTACACATCTATGTCCAATCAATCAAAGCCCAATTACTTCTGGAGTATCTTTAGTATGCACTGCCCACGATGTAGAAGAGGAAAGCTGTTTAAAGATTACAGTGCCTATAACTTTAAACATACATTTGATATGCATGATGAATGCACCGTATGCAAACAGAAATTTGATATGGAGCCCGGCTTTTGGTACGGAACCGGTTATGTAAGTTATGCATTGGCCATCGCATTTTCAGTGGCTACATTTATTGCATGGTGGGTATTGATTGGTATTTCCATTAATGACAACCGCATTTTTTGGTGGCTGGGCACTAATTCTGTTTTGCTTGTGCTGTTACAACCTGTGCTCATGCGTTTAAGCCGCACTATCTATTTGTATTTTTTTGTTCGGTATGATGAAGATTATCAAACGCATGAACCTACAAAGTTTGATTACTAAGCTTCTTCCTCATCATCCACATCCAGGATGCGATTTAAAATACTCCGTTCTTTCAGTTCCATATCGCTCAATTCAAGATCAATTGCTTTAGTACTGCGGAAAATTTCTATGAGCGAAAAAATAAGCGACAGTAATAGGCTCAATAAACTGCCTGCAAATATGAGCTTGGCTGCACCTTGGTGGTTTTCAAAAATCAGGTAAATACAGATAATACAAAGCAGGAAACTCAATACACCGGCAGCCTGCATATTTCTTATAAGACTTATGCGGCCACGAAGATTTTTTATTTGCCGCCTCAGTAATTTATCTTCTTCTTTTGTGTATTCATCGTGCAGCTTACGTACCAGCGCAGCAATGGCTAAAAAACGATTGGTATAAGCCAGCATTAACAATGTAATTGCAGGAAACAAGAGTGCTGGAGTGTTGATGGAGAGTTCGTTCATAAAAAAAAGCCCTGTAAAAATACAGGGCTTTACTATTCAGAGTGTTACTTATTTTTTCTTTCCGAAGAAATAACCAACAGATACACCTAACAGATTATTTCGCCATGTATCTGTGCTTACATTTAACCAGTTAGTAAGACCTCTGGTATAGTTAGCACTAAAGAATAAGCCGTTCTTTAGTTCGTAGCCTGCTAACACATTAACGCCTAAATCTATTCTGCGTATTTCTCCATCACCACTGCCAAATTCAAAATCAAAATTTTCATTTGGATCATCAGTTGCTTCAAGGCTTCCGCTCAGGTTATAACCAATACTGGGGCCACCTCCAATAAAGAAACTTCCTGATTTATTTCCGGAACGGTAGATAAGATTTAAAGGCAATTCGATAGAGTTAAATTTGTAAATGTCTTTATGATCTTCATGGTCTTCATTAGCACCACGGCCACTATATAAAACTTGTGGCTGGAAACTCAGATTTTTGTTGATGTTGATGTCAAACACCAAACCTGCATGGATAGACGGGCGAATCCCGATCTCTTTGTTTTCTTCTTTGTCATTTGTACGTACTTCTGAAAGATTTAATCCGGCTTTAGCACCCACTCTTACTTTTTGGGCAACTACAGCAGTTTGTAACGTAATTAACACGAATGCAAGGCATAACATTTTTTTCATAACTCTTTGTTTTGATTTTTTAGTGAAACTATGTTGCAAATTTTAAATAACAGCTTTATTTATATTTTGTTTGATTTATTTGTTATTGAATTTCGGCTGGGAAATCGATTGTTAAATCGGAGTGGCCTTTAGACGGATCATCAGCAGCACCTTTAATGCGTGGCTTGTGCATTAATTTCAATTGCACTTTCCCCGTGGTTTTTGTAGTGCCTGTTAACCATGATGAGTTAAATCCTAATGGGAATCCATTTGCATCTTTATCCGTTTTTGTAATAGTTACATTAATGCCGGAAGGAAGGAAGTAGAACTCATGTTCTTTGCCCTGGTCACGAATACTTTGAGAAATATCTTTCACCACACCATTCGAAACGTTTTTGAGAACTACTTCAACAGTATAACTTGAACCTGCCTGCAAATTAATTTTGTCAATGCGGCTGGGAGGGTTCCCTCCATCACCATCTGGGTCTTCAGCTATATAGGTAGCAACAACCGTACTGCCCAATTTAAAGATCAGTTCTACTCTGTTTACCGCCTCATGTTCCGTTTCATTGTTCGGATTATCGGCCTTCTTACATCCGCTGATGATCAATAAAGCAAACACCGAGCAACTCAATAAAATTTCTTTCATCCAATTGGGATTTTAATTCGCATCACAAAGTTTCTTCCTGCTTCATCATTAAAATAACGGAACCGGTTCATATAATCCCTGTACCGTACATTGAACAGATTGTAGATGCTGAAAGCAAAATTAAGGTGTTTTTTGTTAATGTGCAACAATGTTGCATATTCAAAATTTGTTAACAGGTAGCCGGGAGGCGGAGGTAAATAGTCATTAGAGTTTTCTGGAACTAGTGTTTGCCGGGTTACCCATAATACATTGGCTGTAACAAAGCTTTGCTTAGGATGCCCGCTTCTGAAAAACCAGGTTAAATCACCCTCTAGACGCTGAGAGGGCATTTGCTGCAGCCATGTTTTTGCTTTAACATCTCTTGGCAATAGTAGAGAAGCTTTCATACTGGCTTGAAAAGCAGGTGAAATCGTTTTTTCAATACTGATATCAGCACCCGTAAGCCATGCATTGGTTTGTATAAAGCGGAAGGTTGGGTACGCACCTCTCAGTGTTAAAGTAGGTGGAACGCTTGGTACCAGGTTAATAAAGCCATTGATATAGTTTGAGTAAAGGGTTAGATCAAAACTGAAGGAACTGTCTTTATCAAATCGTAATTGGGTAGAGAAATTATAACTTGTTTCACTTTTAAGGTTGGGGTCTCCGATTTCAAAGTTGGCAGTACCATGATGAAGACCGTTTACATACAACTCGTTGATGGACGGAGGGCGCCACGCTAATGATAAATTTGTAAGCCATCTCATACCCTCCTTTATTTTATGGTTCACAGCAAAAGAACCAGAAATATTATTGAAAGACCTGAATGTTTCAGTAATAACGTTGTTTTGATTTCTGAATACTTTCTGTGTTCTGTAATCATAACGCAATCCGGCCTCTAGGGCTGTTTTGTTCAGAACCCATCGTTCTGTGGTGTATATACCCGCCATCCACGAAGTAAAGTTTGGTATAAAAAAACGGCTGCCATCCCATACGTTTTCCTGCCTTTGTACGATGATGCCTGAAGATCCGGAGTGATGTTGTTGCTTGGATCTTTCATAGTTTAAATCAAAAGTGGTTGTACCGATGTTCAGATCCAACTCAGGCCGATTAGTAATAATAGCACGGTCAAACTCTTTCCGGATATTTTCCTGGTGGGCAATAATAAGGTTGAGCTTGTGATTATTATTGAATTGTTGGATGAATTTTCCTTTGATGAGATAATGACTTACTTCCTGTCTGGGTCTTGATATATCATAAGAGAAGCTGTCAATATTCAAAACCGGCTTGGGTGCTGTAATGGCCGTTTGTAAATCAGTTAAGTTGCCTACATGGGAGCCCCAGAAAATGCCCAGCTTGGTATTAAACGCACTGAAAAAAACATCAGCTCTGAATTTTTCTTTTTTATATCCAACATTAGCGGAATAATTGATTTCTTCTACACCTGTATTGTAGAGCCAATAATCCGGTGTAAGGGTGTTGCCTCCTTTTTTTATCGTTCCCTGTAATCGCCAGCTCCACTCAGGATATTTTTTCAGGTTTTGCTCCAGCATGGCATTAAAAACACCCATCCGGTTATTAGAAAATAATACTGTGTTTACTTCTCCTTTTAAACCCGGAAGTGAGGGTAACGGCTTTGGTTCCACTAATATGGCCCCACCAATGGCATCTGCACCATACCGCAAAGCACCGGCGCCTTTTAAAACCGTAAACTTATCTGCAATAAAGGGGTCAACTTCCGGAGCATGTTCGCTGCCCCATTGCTGGCCTTCCTGCCGTACTCCGTTATTCAGGATTAAAACTCTTTGACTGTGTAATCCATGTATTACCGGTTTGTAAATGGTGCTGCCTGTTTGCAAAACGGTTACACCATTTACTTTTCGTAATACCTCGCCAAGGGTTAACCCCCTGGTTTGTTGAATAGCAGTTTTACTTAACTCTGTTTTAATAATATCGGGCTGTTTGTCAGCATAGCCTTGTAAAATGATTTCCTGAAGTTGGTTGTAATTATGCGGCATTACAAAATTGCGTACCAGGTTGTTCTCCAGTTTAATTTTTAATTCAATGGGAATACAACTGATGTGTGTTACAATAATAGTATAGTTTCCACCGCACAGATTGGTAAACCGGTAAAAACCGTTTACATCAGAGATCACTGATTGATTAAGTTCTTTTATATAAACAGTTGCATTTTCTAATGGCTGTTTGGTATCAATGTCAGAAACAGTTCCGCTTAGTTGAACGCTGCAGTTTTGTGCCTGAATGCTAGAGGGCAGCAATGCAATAAAAATCCATGCTAAATATTTCACGATACAAATGTAGGTTTATCGTTTATTAAATCTATTCGTAATAACGGTATGTCAGGATAAGGGAAACGGATCTTTAAAGCGGAGACCCACCTCCATATCTTTAATTTCAGCTTCTGTGCACAAACAGGCTTCAAGTTCTTTAAGTATCGTTTCTTTATCCATTTGCTGACCAATAATCACCAGTTCATTTTCCCTGTCGCCAAAGCGCTTATCCCATTTCGCTTCAATATGTTGTTGATTTTCTACAAAACCGGCATGTTTGATGCGTTCGCCATAAGGCATACTGCACCACCATACTCCGGCTTTATCTGCCCGTAAACTACCGCCTGCCTGGCTCCAGTTCAATGCTTCTTTTGGTCTTGCCGCAATCCAGAACAATCCTTTACTCCGTATAATGGTGCTGTGCCAATCACTGTTCAGATAATTCCAGAAACGTATCGGATGAAAGGGCCGTTTATCACGAAACACAAAACTGCTGATGCCATATTCTTCCGTTTCGGGTACATGTTCTTTATTGAGCTCTTCCATCCATCCGGCACTCTGACTTGTTTTTTCAAAATCAAATAATCCGGTATTCATTATATCTTTTAAATCCACCTTTCCAAAGCTGCTCTCAATAATTCTTGCTTCAGCATTGAGTTTACGCAGCATTGCTTTTAATACACCTGCATCTTCTTTACTCACTAAATCGGTTTTGTTGAGAATGATCACATTTGCAAATTCAATCTGATCTGTGAGCAGGTTTACAATTGTGCGGTAATCATCCTGCATATCTGTTAGTTCCCTTGCTTTCAATGTATCGGTACTGCAGTAATCACGAATAAAATTATAGGCATCCACTACCGTAACAAGTGTGTCTAAGCTCGAAATCTTACTAAGGTCAATGCCGTTGGCTTCATCCTGATAGGTGAAGGTTTGTGCCACCGGTAATGGCTCGCTGATGCCGGTACTTTCAATGAGCAAATAGTCAAAACGTTTTTCATTAGCCAAACGTTCCACTTCTTTTAATAAGTCTTCA
>JBKCJY010000038.1:0-10028 GCA_046301455.1 Chitinophagaceae bacterium
AAATGGAATTTGGAGAAAGATTAAAAGAGCTTAGAACCCGTTTGAATTATTCTCAAAAACAACTTTCTGAACAAACGGGGTTAACGCTTAGGACCATTCAACGAATTGAAAACAACGAGGTAAAACCAAGTCTTTATTCATTAAAAGCGATTGGGGAAGCCTTAAGAACTGATTTGTCTGAATTTGTCAAAAAATCTGACACCAAACCGTATGAATTCAATTTCACCATTAAAATCACAGATATGAATCAATTTCTAAATGACTTAAAAACTTTAGTAAAAACCCACTGGAAAATAATTTTAATTATTGTTTTAGTAATTTATCTATTCACAAGTTATACTGACATCAAATCAGGAATAATGGATGCCTGGGACGGAAGGTAACTATCTTGAAAAATCAGTTAACATCTTTCTTCAATTAAGAGGAATGAGGAAAAGTAAATAAGAGAAGAATAAACACAAAACCCAACCTTAATCTTAGAATATAAACCTAAAAATAATTTTATGAGACAGCTTAATACTATACTCCTTTTATTCATTTTATTTCCAATTGCTGCGACGTCACAGGAAACAAAAATGCAATTAACTGAAAAAGTTGCCATCAGTTTCCCTGAAAAACCTGATGTTCGAAATATGCAGGAGATAACTACTGTTTATTCGCTAAAATTAGCTGATAGCACTGCTAATTTTAATGTAGTTGTTCAAAACCTAGAAAAAGGCAATTCACTAACTGCCGAACTGCTTGAAACTGCTCAGCTAGAACCTAATTTCTGGGAACAACTAGAAGCTTCGTTTGTTGCTCAGCTTGGAAGTGAAACGAAGGTCTTATCAAAAGAAATGAAAAACATAGGTAGTAAAAAAGTTTTAGCCCTTGTTTTAAGCACAGAGCGTAATGGTAAGAAGCTAGAGCTAAGTTCTTATCTATTCATACAGGGTGTTTATTCTATCAATATTGTTCATAGTAAACGGGCTGATGGAGCTTCAGCGGATGTGAAAAATAACTTTTTTAACTCAATTAAGATAGAGGAGTAATATTGTAAAATCTAGCTTTAAAGAAGTTTGATTTTGTATTTTTTGATAGTTACATCTTTCGAAGAACAGGGAGCAAGTTGTGAAAACAGGTCAATTACGAACTGTTTTTTGATTTCATAAGACTTTGAACATAGCAAGAATATCTTCAAAGAAATTTGGTCTGATTTTGAGTTACATTTTTTTCTTCATTGAAATTTATTTTTCTGATATAAAGCAACGAAAGTCTTGTTCGTAGAGTCTTATTATCTCGCTTCTATATCATGAAATAAATTCGATATCATGCAACGCTATAAGAAGAAATTTAGTTATACTCAATAACAACTCATTTAAAATGATAAGAAAATATTTAATCTTAGTATTTGTATCATTTACATGCTTGCTCTACCTGAGCTGTAAAAAAGCGGTTAATAATAAACCCCCAGCCGATAAATCATTCACAGACAACTTTACCACAGGAGCCGATGGTTGGATCGGTGATTTTGCAGATTATCCTGCTGATGCAGTACAGATTCCTCAGTATCAACTTGAGTTTTCTCATTCCGTTCTTCCCCTCCCATTGAATACTTCTGATGGGGCATTAAAGCAATCAGGCATCAATCGGAGCGACGATCTTTTTATGTTCGTTAAGAAAAGGGTTACCGGACTTGTTCCTGAAAGAAATTATACAATCGATTTAAAAGTTGAATTTGCAAGTAATGCTGCCAGCAATATGGTTGGAGTTGGCGGAGCTCCGGGTGAAGGAGTGAAAATAAAAGCAGGTGCTGTTTCTATCGAACCAATAAAAGTGTTGAATACCCCGGAAAACTGGTTTCGAATGAATATTGATAAGGGCAATCAATCAATTGGCGGCATTGATATGAAAGTAATCGGGGACTTTGCTAATGGAACTGACCAAAATGTATACAAGATTAAACAACTGACTGCGGCTACACCTTTAAACGTGAAGGCCAATCAACAGGGTGAAATCTGGTTGGTGATTGGTACAGATTCAGGCTTTGAAGGCATAACTACTATTTACTATAATTCCATTCAGGCAGTGATTAAGTAATCATACTGTAAACTTATAAGAAAGTTTGGCCATCTATCTTCTTATGGTTACCTGCTTAATTATTGAATTATAACTGCAACTTTCGTTAAGAAGGAGAGACGCATTGTACAAGCCATATGGAATGGTGGCTTTTTATTTTATCGTTAATGGGTAAGAGGTGTTGCATCTTTCAGCTTTACTTAATTCAAACATTTTATTAACTTGGAGCTGAGTAATGAAGTCTTTGTTTCTAATTCTTATATTAGTACCTATGCTTGGTTCAGCCAAAGATTTTCCTTCTATAGCAGATCAATTTATAAATATTGATGGAATAAATATTGCCTATAAAGATGCAGGAAATGGACAAGTTATTTTGTGTTTACACGCCTTAGGTCATAGCTCAAAGGACTTCTCTTCACTATATAATTTACCTTTAGATGAATACAGAATTATTACTTTAGATTTTCCCGGACAAGGACTTTCAACATCTTCAAAAATTCCAGCTTCTTCGAGTTTCTACTTTACTATCACGAATAAGTTTATCGAATTACTAGGTTTAAAAAATATCATTATTATCGGAAATTCTATAGGAGGTGCAGTTGCGATAAGATTGGCAAGCAAGAATTCGAATGTAAAATTACTTTCATTAAGCAATCCAGCAGGTTTAGATAAACGTGGATTTATTGCTCCTTTCTTTTTGAATTATATGATTCATTTTTTCCAAAAAGGAGTAAATAATGAACCTTCTTATATACGCAAATTCGAAAAATTTTATCAAAAGGTATTGTTATCAGATCGTGCTTTTACCAGAAGGGCTGAGATTGTTAATGATGCCTATCAATTAGCTTCTTTATTGGTTGAGGGATGGTCAAGTTTTAAGTTAGAAGAAGAAGATATAAGGCCATTGATTAAACATATAACCTGCCCGGTTTTATTTACTTGGGCCATGAAAGATGGTTTTGTTCGATTTGCCAGAAACAAACAGGCAATCAGGCAATTTCGTAATTATGCTTTATTGAAATATCCAATTGGTCATACCCCTTATTTAGAAATGCCGGAAAGATTCAATAATGACTTTCTTGACTTTATAAAAAATAATTAGATGAAGCCCCCGTACTAGATTGTTTTGCTTCCCCCCTTCTTTTAACTTTTAGATAGTTGCAGCTTTCGTGAACAAGGGAATTGGAGAAGGGTCGCAAGGGTGCGCCCTTTTTTTATTTTCAATAACCAGCAGTGTACTATCTCAAAAATAGAGACAGTAATTCCTCACCGAGTTGGGTAGGGATTTGCCCCGAAGGGGGTAGGCAGCTACCAGGCCAGAAACTGTACCCAAAGACGAAGGATGAACGAAGGATGGCAGAATGTACCTGGTATCAAACCAGTTTATACCTGCCCTGAAGCAGCTAATTTTCATCATACAATTGCACTATCATTTGCGCTTCACTATAAGAAAAACGGCTTTAAATGAGATTATATGCGTACTGCATCCTTTTGTTCATCTATCGAACCATGAACAATTGGTGAGACCCGGCCAGGAATGATTCAACTAATTAAAAGTATTTACGTGCTTTTGTTTTATCAGGATTTTCGATATCAAATCGAAACATGAACTCATGATTATTACGACTGTAGTTACCAATTTCAGAAATGACATGGTCATACGCATACCCAAATCGCAATCGGGAATTCAGTTGCAGTTCTGCTAAACCCAGAATAGCATCGCCGGTACGATAACTGGCGCCAATGGCAAATTTTTCTCCTATCCACACATTCATATTTAAATCATATTGGGCCTTAGTACCCGATACGAGTTTAACGAGAACAGAAGGTTTTAATACAATATCATCATCAATTTTATGTATGTATCCTGTTGTTAAATAATAATGTGCCTCTTTGCCTGCTTTTTCAATAGTTGACTCACCGATATTCCATATTCTGGTTTTAAAAAATGATGGAAGAGAAAAACCTACATACCATTTTTCCCTTTCATACAAAATACCAGCTCCTACAGTAGGCAATATTCCTCTTCTAATTGAAGTAAGTGAAGGATCGCCCAGATCAAAAGGATTGGTTCTTCCAAAATCTGCACTATAACTCAAAGCACCTGCACTTATACCAACATGAAGTGTTGAATTGTTGAGATCTGCTTTGAAGGAGTAGTTTCCCTGAACGCCTGTTCGGTTTTCGATTCCGATGCGGTCGAAATAAGCCTGAACACCCAAGCCGTGATTTTGATTATTTAATCGTTCATCGTAAGAAACACTACCTGTAACAGGAGCGCCCGGAAACTTATTCCACTGGTTACGATAGAGCACAGTAACAGATCCAGTATTACGAACCCCTGCATAAGCGGGATTAATATTCATCATATTAAACATGTATTGAGAATGCATGGGTAATTGTTGACCATAAACCTGAGCACCTGTGAATATTAAAAGTATTGTAACTAATTTTTTCATAATAAAAATTTCTAAAGCATCGAAATAAAAATGATTTTAATTCTCTCTTTTGAGGGTTAAATATCCTTGTTGAACTTTTTTGGAAGTGCCTAGCCTGTCAAAAATATCAACAATATAGAAGTAGGTACCGGATGGCAGTTGCTTACCGAGAAAATTACCTGTTCCGATACCATTAAAAGAATTTTGGTAGTCTGTATCTTTAAAAACAACCTGCCCCCATCGATTATAGATCGTTACACCAATACGAAAATTAGATGGTCGCATTATAATCCAATTTTCATTATAACCATCACCATTTGGAGTTATAACATCGGCAATAAATAAATTAACTTTCAATGTAAGCGATGCAGAAGGGCTAATACATCCATTTGAAATAGCTGCTACACTAAGTATCCCGTTTGTATTTCCTGCCGTTATCTGAATTGTATTGGTTGTTGAGCTGCCCGTCCATCCATTAGGTAACATCCAGAGGTAACTTGTTGCTCCGGTAACAGGCGCAACACTATAGGTGTGGGTTCTGGTAGGAAATGTTTCTGTTATTCCTGAAATCGTTCCCGGTGCAGCCGGAGGAATATTTACAGTTACAATAGTAGCTGCGCTGGAAGGGCTGCTACAATTAGATGCATTGGTAACAATCGTAGTATAAAGTCCGGATTCTGTAACCGTATATGTTGCGGCTGTTGCCCCACTGATAAGTGTACCATCCTTAAACCATCTGTAACTTGTTGCCCCTGCTGTGGCACTAAGCGTTACTGATCCACCGGAACAGAACGTGACAGGACCTCCGGATGTGATCGTAGGTGTAGAAGGCAGTGCATTCACGGTTCCTGTGGTTGCCGCACTGGATGCACTTGTACAGTTTGAAGCATTGGTAGCTGTTACTGTATATGCACCTGATTGTGTAACCGTATATGCTGCGGCTGTTGCACCGCTGATGAGTGTACCATCCTTAAACCATCTGTAACTTGTTGCCCCTGCTGTGGCACTAAGCGTTACTGATCCACCCGAACAGAACGTGACAGGACCTCCGGAAGTGATCGTAGGTGTGGAAGGCAGTGCGTTCACGGTAACAGTAGTTGCCGCAGATGTAGCAGATGTACAACCCGCTGTTGTAACTGCAACTGTATATGTTCCAGAAGTAGAAACCGTAATTGATTGCGTTGTTGCACCCGTTGACCAAACATTTCCACTAGCTGATGAAGATGTTAACACCACTGATCCACCTGCGCAGAATGTTGTTGAACCACCAGCACTAATAGTTGGTGTTGCTGGAATTGGATTGACGGTAACGGTTGTTCCTGCTGATGTAGCTGAAGTACAACCCGCTGTTGTAACTGCAACCGTATATGTTCCAGAAGTAGTAACTGTAATTGATTGCGTTGTTGCACCCGTTGACCATGTATTCCCGGTTGCTGATGAAGATGTTAATACAACTGATCCACCTGCGCAGAAAGTAGTTGGACCACCTGCCGTGATTGTTGGAGTAGTTGGCAGTGCGTTCACTGTAACAGTAACAGTATTTGAATAGGCGATATTATTATTTATGTCGGTTGCCTTTCGTCTGAAATACGTTGTAACAGTTAAAGAACCTGAGGTGTAGGTAGAAGCAGTTGCGCCGTTTATTTCGGAAAAATTAGTGTTATCAGTAGAAGACTCCCACTGATAACTAACTGCGCTGGAGGTACTGGTTCCATTGCTTAAAGAAACAAAGGCATTAGGATTTAACCCGGCACAAATGCTCTGATCATTACCTATTGAACCGGGAGATATAGCCGGTAGAAAGCTGTTTAAAACATTATCTACAGGATCAGACGAGGTGCCGATTTCACCTGTACCCGGAAATAAAGAGGTATACCCAGGGAAAATTATTAGATATGCTTCACCTGTAGGTGCGTTACTGTTTGTACTATCGGCAACATAAACATATACAGCCCTGAAATTTCCGCCACTTTTTTCAGGACGAGATGCTATTCCAAACAGCTTGATTGTGTTATTCAAAGCATCTTCATATTGTATGAAACCTTCAACATTATTGCCTGAAAATTGCAAATCGTTTAGATTTCGTGAAGTAAATCTGAAATTGCTCCCCTGCACCAAGGTAGCGGCCGAAATGAAAATGGTTTGTGTTTCTTCCGCATAAGTATTACCGATGCCTTTATAAATGGAAGGAATGTTTATTTCAGCAGCCCCTGCAGTTTTTAAGAAAGAGATAAATGTAAGGGTAAGGAAAAATGAAACCCGTATTTTTCTTTTCAAAATTCGAGTTGATAAAAAAACAATTAAATCTTTTAACATTTGAATATTTATATAGTTTTAGTGAGATGCGACATATGTTGTGCTAATTCTGAAAACCGAACGGCTAAAATACAGTCAACAGCCATTAGAGACAAAGTAATTGTTATGAAAATTAATCTTTGGAGAAAGAAAACAACAAACAGGTCGTTTTATAGTAGTAAAACACTACTTTAAACATTTTACATAAAGTATGTATTAACATATAATTTGTAAATTCTTAAAGATTATGCACCGGATGAGTTTGCCAGAAAATAGCCACGTTTACTAAGGATTTGAAGAATCAATATTAAAAACCGGTGGGGCATTGATAAGAAGAAAAGTTGAAGGTAATGCCAACGGTAGCCATGATATATTGATCTTTTTGTTTGCTGAAACCACGCTGGTTTCCCTGATTGCCAATAATGGATCCTGTTTCATAGCTTCTATCCTGTAGAAAGGAGGCAGGAGAGCCAGGTTTAAATGCTGAAATACCAGCATAAGTAGATGATACATCATCTATATAATCTGAAGTAGTAAAACGATGAGCCACTTCAATATTGAGATTGAGTTGATTAGTTAACGCAAATTTTACTCCAAGCCCTACCGGGAAAGCAAGTGCAGTTAAAGAGTAGGGTTTACTGGTGGGATAGGCAGATGATCCTTGCCCTTCCGTACCGAGTGGTTGTAAAAAGTATTTCGTATTGCCAAGAAAAGCATAGGGATTATACCCCATTACACCTGCACCAAATGTAAGATATGGCGTAAACCGCTCATCGGGGTTTACAGGGTTGAACTTAAAAAAATTAAAATCGCCCTGCAGCATCAGTTCCCAAATATTAGTGTTGAAGCTGAGGTTGCGGCGGCGACGAAATTCATTTTTTGTTTCATACACATCACTGTAGCCCAGTTGCGCAAAATTGGCGCCTACTCTAAAAGCTACATAATCGTTTATTTGTTTTCTGAAAAAAACACCCATTGCAATTTTGGGACGGTTAATTCTTGTATTGGGGTTCAAATCACCAAAATAATGTGCTGTGCCTAACTGTACACCAAATTCACCTTCGTGTTTAAACCCTTCATATTGTGCAAAGCACAATTGTGAGCCGATAAGTATTGCAAGTAAAGAAGCGAAAATAGGTTTCATTAAACAAAGCTTTTTTTGGAACTAATGCTATAACGCAAATTTGAGGATTTTCATTTGCAGGCAATGGAATTATTTATCAATTCCTCCGATCGAGTCCCCAAGAAAGCTTGTTACGCAGGGTTTGTAAAAAATTATTTTCATTTAACCGGAGCAGGTTTATCGAAAATTCTTCCTTTTTAATTGCAATCTGTACATCTTTTTTAACAATTGCCTTTCTAGAATCAAGGGTGCACAAGAAACTATCTGTGCGACCTTCGATTTCAAAAGAAATAATATTGTTATCTGGCACCACAATCGGGCGCACATTTAAATTATGCGGCGCTACCGGCGTTATTACAAAACTTCCGCTATCGGGAAAAACAACCGGGCCGTTACAACTGAGTGAATAACCCGTTGAACCTGTTGGTGTAGCTACTATTAAACCATCAGCCCAATACGTATTTAAAAACTCTCCATTAAGATAAGCATGAATCTTAATCATTGATGATGTGTCCACTTTATGAATTGCAAATTCATTAAGGCCATAGGGAGTTTCATTGAACAAGGGAATATTACTGTCGCAATGAATTAATGTGCGTTCATCTTTTACAAACGTATGGTTTACGAGTGAGCTTACAGCAGAGTCCAACTCTTCACGACCAATGCTGGCCAAGAAACCCAATCGTCCAAAGTTGATGCCCAACAACGGAATTTTTTTATTTCTTACTAATGTTACCGTATCGAGCAGCGTGCCATCGCCGCCGAGGCTAATCATACACTCAAAGGAATCATCCAAATCGGCAGAAGAATGAAACAAGGCGGGTGTGGAAGTAAACGCAACAATATCTTTTATTTGTGCATAAAAATCATGAAACAATACAGGTTCAATAGCATGCTGTTGTAATTGATGAACCAATCGTTGAATATCAGTTTGCTGTTCCTGCTCAAATACCCTGCTGTAAATTGCAACTTTCATGTACTGTTATTTAAAAATCTTTACGTACATGTAAAAATAAACCCTTTTCGCCCAACTGGTTAAAGGAATAATCAAAACGTGCAGTAAAATCATAATAGCTGATAATATCAAGCCCTGCACCATAGGTGTATAAGAAACGATTATTGAGGATGCTTACTGTGTTGTATGGAGTATACGCTCCGCCTATGTTGCTGTACACTTTACCAATTACACGAAATGGAATTCTTTTATACTTCTCATTCTTAATGATAAAAGTGGGGATGTTTACTCTAAAAAGCTCCTGTGCAACTGTAGTGCGTAACATGCCTGCTAATACGCCATCTACTACATAATACTCCAAACCCTGTAAATAAAAATCGCCGTACCCCATTGCGGGCAAATTGTACATTGGTTGTTTAAACGGAACTTTTAATGTTGCGAGTGAATAAAAAGCAAGAAAGGTTTTTTCACCAAGTGGTACATATTTCCCCAGCTTGCCGTTTAACTGCCACAAGTTCATTCCCGGAAAGCCAAAGCCTCTGTAAATAAATGCACCGCTAAAAGCCATACCTTTTACAGGATAAGCAATATTATCAAGATCAAAATATTGATAGTTATAAGAAATTTCACCAAATGATTGTCTTGTTTTGTTATCAGTAAAAAAAGGCACGTATCCTTTATTGGTATTTTGAGAAATGAGTTGTGCAATGGTATCCGCAATTCGTTCGTTTACAAATTGCAAACGCACATAATGCCGGTGATTGATCCCTTTTCTGTAACTCAATCCTGCTTCTGCACGAAAGCTGGTTCTTACAAAATCAGTGATTTGATTATTTGCAACAGGAAAAAAAACTTGCTTATTGCTGTCAGTGGCATAAGAAGTTTGCCTGGTGCTTGTATAATACACGCCAAACAAAAATCCTTTTTCTAATTTTTTATCAGCAAAGGGTTGTTCATAATATAAAGAATACTGACGGTTATACCCATTGATGTAATTAAAATTCAACTTATCCCTGCGACCGCTCACATTATACCAGTTAAATTTCAAACCGTAATTAATCCGTTCAAGGCTGCTGTTTTGTTCTACTATCCATTGATTCAGATTACGGTCAACCAGTTTAAAATAAGGAACAGGAAAAATATACCAGCGCTCCTTCAC
>JBKCJY010000039.1:0-32611 GCA_046301455.1 Chitinophagaceae bacterium
AAATGTATCCACCATCACCGCCAGTTCCTGTGTTTCTTTTTTGCCGATACTTTTTTCAACAGCACCAGGATGCGGGCCATGCGGTATGCCTGCAGGATGCAATGTTATCATACCACGTGTTACATTTTTGCGGCTCATAAAATCACCATCAACATAATAGATGACTTCATCACTATCAATATTGCTGTGATTGTAAGGCGCAGGAATAGCATTGGGATGATAATCATACAAACGTGGCACAAAACTGCACACTACAAATGCATTGGTTTCAAATGTTTGATGCACAGGCGGTGGTTGATGCACACGGCCAGTGATGGGTTCAAAATCATGAATGGAAAAAATATAAGGATAGCAACATCCATCCCAACCCACCACATCAAATGGATGTGTGCCATAATGCAAACCATACATCATGCCTTTCTTTTTGGCACGAATGAGGTAATCACCTTTTTCATCAAAGGTTTCTAAATCCTGCGGAGTTCGTATATCACGTTCACAAAATGGTGAATGCTCCATCAACTGACCGTACTTACTCATGTAACGTTTGGGGTAACGCAAAGGTGTAAACGACTCTACAATGAACAAGCGGTTCTTCTCATCTTTAAATTCAATTTGATAAATGGTGCCACGTGGCAGCATAATATAATCGCCGTAAGAAAAAGGCAATTGGCCGTACTGTGTTTTTACAATGCCGCTTCCTTCGTGCACAAAAATCATTTCATCCGCATCAGTATTCTTATAGAAATAATCTTTAGTGCCGCTGGTGGGCGCTGCCAGTACAATGTGGCAATCATTATTTACCAGCACAGGTATACGGCTTTCTAAAAATTCGCCACCGGGTTTTACATGAAAGCCTTCAAAGCATCGATGCTTGAGCATTTTTTCTTCAGCAATCTGCGGGCTCACATCTACCTGCGGCTCAGTTTTGATAATTTGTGTAGGCGGATGACAATGATAGAGCAAGGAATAATCATCACTGAAACCTTCTGTTGAAAATAATTGTTCGCTGTACAAACCACCATCAGGCTTGCGGAATTGTGTGTGACGTTTGTGCGGAATAGTTCCGAGTTTATAGTAATGAGGCATTTTAATTTGAAAATTTGATGATTGGAAAATTTGAAAAAATCAGTTGTATATTAATTCACCAAACCTTGACAATTCCAGTGTTGCCAAAAGAAATACATATTTCCATTTGCGCTTATCAATCCAATAAAGAAAATTACGGTGGAACGGCATCGGGCAAATCGTTTACTTTGTAAATGTACAAACTTAGATGAATCAGTATGACAAGGATTGGATTAATATCTGACACACATGGC
Organism: Chitinophagaceae bacterium; assembly: GCA_046301455.1. GTDB lineage: Bacteria > Bacteroidota > Bacteroidia > Chitinophagales > Chitinophagaceae > Lacibacter. Next base: position 1,320 of record JBKCJY010000039.1, read on the forward strand.
TATCTTGACGAAGATGTCTTTGAATATTTTTCAAACTGTGATGAGATTTGGCATGCGGGTGATTTTGGGACTATTGAATTAGCGAATCGCTTGGCCACTCAAAGTGGTCTGAGGGTTAAAGGAGTTTACGGAAACATTGATGGCAATGATATCCGTTCTGTTTATCCTGAGCAATTGGTTTTCATGTGCGAAGAAGTAAAAGTAATGATACGTCACATTGGTGGCTATCCGCCACGTTACAATCCTGAAACAAAAAAAGAATTACTCATTCATCAACCACAATTGTTTATCGCTGGGCACAGTCATATTTTAAAAGTAATGTATGATGAAAAACTGCAATGCCTGCAAATGAACCCCGGTGCTGCAGGCAACCAGGGATGGCATAAATTGAGAACGCTCATCCGTTTTGCAATTGATGGGAAGGAGATGAAGAATTGTGAGGTAATTGAATTAGGAAAAAGAGGATCTTGAATAAAGTGATGATACCATTTAAAAAGACTGTTAGGTTATTTTCTAAAAATGATGTAGTTTCCTAGCTATAATTTTTTATTTATGTCACAACCAACTTCACGCCGTGACTGGCTTAAAATTACTGCTGCATTAACAGCAGGTCTCAGCTTTTCAAGAAACAGTATTGCCGGCAATCTTCATTTGCAAACACCCAATCCCGGAAGTATGATTTTGCTTAACAGCAATGAGAATGCTTATGGGCCTTCTGCCAATACTTTGAAAGCGATGACTGAAGCAGCACAACTATCCAACCGTTATCCTGATGATATTATTCCTTTACTCAAAAAAGAAGTTGCTGCACATTGGAAGGTTGGTTCTGAATGTATTTTATTTGGTGCCGGCTCATCTGAAATATTAGGGTTAACCGCTATACTTTCGAGTAAGGGTAAAAAGAATATGGTGACACCCTTCCCCACTTTTGCCAGTTGGTTTAAAGTAGCAGAATTGATGGGTTGTACTCTGAAAAAAATTGAAGTAAACCCGGCTGATAAATCCATTGACTTGAATGCATTGCTTAAAGCCATTGATGCTGAAACCGGAATGGTGTATGTATGCAATCCCAACAATCCTACAGGCACTATCATTGAAGATAAACAGTTGCGCAGTTTTGTACAGGAATGCAGTAAAAAAACAATGGTATTGGTAGATGAAGCCTATACCGAATTTGAACAATTACCATCACTGGCAGATATGGCTATTAGTAACAAAAACATTGTTGTTGCAAAAACCTTTTCAAAAATTTATGGATTGGCAGGAGCACGAATTGGTTATGCCATTGCACATCCTGATACAATTACGCAACTTGGGATCTTACAACCCTGGCCCAATGTGAGTATAAGTTCTGTAACGGCCATGGCTGCCATGGCTGCATTAAAAGATGAAGCGTTTGTAAATGATTGCCGTACAAAAAACAAAGCTGCAAGAGAAATGTGTTACAAACACTTTACTGATATGAAACTGGAGTATATACCAAGTGCTGCCAGTTTTATTCTCTTCAACATCAACAGTATTGGAGATCGATATACCAAAGAAATGCAAGGCAAAAATATTTTTGTGCAGTACCGTGATTTCTGGAATGGTAAATGGAGCCGTGTGAGTATGGGGACATTGGAAGAAATGAAGATGTATTGTGATGCGTTGAAATCAATTGCATAAAATAAAAAAAGCAGGAACAAATGCGCTCCTGCTTTTTTTATTTCTTACTTCTTTTTCGCTGCCACCCGCTTCTTTCCTTCTTCCGTCATTGCAAAACTTCTTGTCATAGTTTTAATAAACTCTACACGACGGAAACGCAGTGCACTCCAGTCATCATCAATAGCCACCTGCCGCACGGGTTCAAAACCCGCTTTCCCCAAACTGTCCCAACCTGTATCACGGTTGAATTCACATTTGTAGTTCTTTGAAGTTCCTTTAGGATAAGCAAGCCAAATCATTCCATCATCCTTCAATGTTATTTGGGCAAGTACTGCTGCTTCTTCCACTTCTTTAAGTTTTGTGCAGAAACAAATGATGAACTCAGCATTATCAGTAGTCTTTAATTGTTTTTTTATTTTGGCAACACCAGCCATCTCCTTCAAGTCGTTTTCAAAACTTACCGGGCTGTTAAGCGCATGAATTACTTTTTGCTCTTTGTAATTCATTTTTTTGAAAACTGGATTCATAAGTTTTCGGTTAAATACAATTTGAAACAATGTATTCAATTACATTCCCGGAAACCAGGGTCTTGCAATACCTTCACGAAACGGCCAGGGCACAGCGGCAAGAATTAAAACTAAAGCAATTACATACATCCAGGCTGCTGCTGAAAATTTCAATCGCTTGGCACGGCCTCTTGCCATGGTAATTAAAATAATAGCAATAACCATAACAGAAATGTGTTCAACCACCCAAAAGCGAGCGAAGCTGTCTTTCATTACATTACCAAAACCACCCAACCGCTCAATCATGTGAAAACCCACCGCCTCACTGTTGAAGTATTGAAATAAACCGAGCAACAACATAATATGTGATGAAATGAGTAACCACAAACTTGTTTTCGCAAGCTTTTCATTTTTAGTAAATGCCTGTATCAAAGAAACAATAAGCAGGATTAAAATAACCCAACGAAGGGCACTGTGTAAATGAACGAGTCCGTTATACATAATAGTTGATTTTATTGTGAACTACAAAGTAAAGACAGGGGTTACAATTGAGCAAAACTGTTTTATGCTTAAAACCAAATCAATGAATTTTCATAATTCAACTACCACCTCGCCACAATTTTAAAATTCACCAGCCTGGGTGTCAAACGATTGGGCACTGTATAAATGGTATTGGAGAAATCTTTGATGAGCTGGTATGAAATGGTATTGGCTCTGTCAATCACATTAAAGATTTCAAGGCTTGCCCAGATGTTTTGAAAATTACGGAATGGATTACGGCTTCTTCTCTTTGCACGTTCTGCATCCAGCAACAATGCACTGAAACCAAAATCTACACGGATGTAAGGATCAATCACCAATGCATTCCTGTACTTCACACTATTGGGAATATTGTAAGGCAAATTAGACCCATACAATAAGTTCATTGAAAATTTAAAATTCTTATTGGTGGCTAAATAATCCTGGTAAAAGAAACCAATAGTGAGCAATCGATCAGTTGGGCGGCGCAACCATCCGCCTTGTACCAATGTACTGTCAAAAGGTTTGCCCAGTGAATCAATTTGATAATTATACCATTGGTCGCCGCTTAAATTTTCTCTTGTACGCATCAAACCCAAACTCAACCAGCTTTCTGCATCTTTTACAATTTCACCAAACAAGCGGGCTTCAATACCAGTAGCGTAAGCTTTTGCAGTATTTCCGCCGAGGTAACGGATACGCACATTATCTACATCATACGGCACCACATCCCACAGATTTTTATAATATGCTTCTACCTGCAATTTAAACGGACGGTTGCCCCAGCCTTTAAAATTGTAATCAATCCCTGTCACAATCTGTACACTCTTCTGTGCTCTGGTATTTGTATTTACCACACCATTGTAATCTCTAAGCTCTCTGTAAAATGGTGGTTGATGATAAGCGCCTGCTGCTGCACGAAAAACAATATCTCTTTTCCATTGTGGCTTTACAGCAAATTGCACACGTGGCTGAATTAAAAATTCATTATTGAGTGTATTGTAATTATAACGTATACCAATTTGTAAGGTCATGTTTAAAGAATCATTCAACACAATATTATCCTGCACATAACCATGCAAACGCATAAAGTTGAGCGATGCTGTGGATTTAATAACTCTTGATAATTGAAGCTGATTAGGATTGAAGGGCAAGGTATATCCGGCACTATCCTGCAACTCCCATTCATTTAATTTATCATTGATGGTTTGTCGCTCAATGGTATGCCCCCATTGATAAAAATGCTTTCCTTTTTCCAAACTTCCTTTGTGTGTGGCACTTGCAAGTTCAATATTTAATTTGTTGCGTGCAAAGTTTTGAAACACACCTGCACCCAACGGATTGGTGATTAAACCAAATGAAGCACGGCTTCTGTCAAAATCACGTTCACCAAATAAATAAGCACCCTGTATATCAAAGCTTTCCTGTTCGTTGTTGTTGAAATAGCTTAGCATCCATTTCAGCTTCAAGTTTTTTTGTGGCTGAAAAGTTGTGGCAATCCCCACCATATTTGTTTTGTATGCATCAATTTCGCCACCGGCAAAATAAACATCCAATCCAAGATTTGCAGTAAAGAAAGGCGAAAATACAGACGATGTTTGCTGGCTGAACTGTGGCTGCAATTGAAATTGTGTTTTTGAAAGATTGCCCATCATTTCAAACAACCATTTTGTTTTTGGCTGCCAGGTGATGTATGCCTGCACATCATTGCTTGAAGGCACATAGTTGCCCTGCACCTGCTGACTACCGAGTAAATTTCTGTTGCTCCTGTTGCGTGCACCAATAATAAATGTTGCTTTATCATTTTTTGATGAACCTTCCAGATGCACACCCTGCTCCAGTAACGAAATATAAGCTGAACCACCAAACCCTTTCGGCTTTTTATATTGAATATCCAGCACACTGCTCATCTTATCACCAAAGCGGCTTTGAAAACCACCGTTGTAAAATGCAACGTTGCGTACCATCTCTGCATTGATAAAACTTAAACCTTCCTGCTGCCCCTGTCTTACTAAGTATGGACGAAACACTTCAAAATCGTTTACATAAATCAAATTCTCATCATAATTACCACCACGTACGGAGTATTGAGATGATAATTCATTACTGCTGTTTACAAATATTTTGATCAAACCTTCAATACCACCAACAGTTGATGGCAGCACTAATGCATTTTTGGGATTGATGCGAACGGCTCCTGCCTCAGCACGGATGCGATCATCTTTTACTACTACTTCCTGTAACACCTTTCCTTTTCCCGGCTCAAGACGAATGATGATGCGTTCATTTTCATCGGCTACCAAAAAGAAATTACGTTGCTCTGTTCTGTAACCATTGTAAGTAAACTCCAGTGCAAATGCTTTATCGGCAGGAACTTTAATTGTAAAGAAACCTGAATCATTGGTTGTAACACCTGTAGTGCGGCCAAGAATGATTACTGATACTTTGGGTAAAGGGTTTTCATTTTCATCCAATACCTGCCCATTAACTGTGGCAGATTTTTTTTGAGCAAATGATGCCGATGCAATGAAAAACAATGCAGTTAGTAAGGAAATGAGTTTGGTTGCCTTCATTGGGGGTTAAAACTAAGCGTTTCTGCTATAACGCAAATACTCAGCTTATATTTTTTAGCAGTTGGATGGTTTCTGATGGGTTCTTTGCTTTAAACACTGTATTACCTGCCACCAGCACAGTTGCCCCTGCATCAACAATGCTTTTTGCATTTTCCAGCGTAACACCGCCATCAATTTCAATTTCAACTTTCAACGCCTTTTCATCAATCATCCTGCGGAGTTCTTTTATTTTATTGATTGTATTTGGGATGAATGCCTGTCCGCCAAAGCCGGGGTTTACACTCATCAAACAAACCAAGTCAATATCTGCAAGAATATCTTTCAACACATCAACAGGTGTATGCGGGTTAAGTGCCACACCCGCCTTCATACCCAAACTTTTTATTTGCTGAATATTACGGTGGAGATGCGTGCAGGCTTCGTAATGCACAGTGAGAATATCAGCTCCGGCTTTTTGAAAAGCTTCTGCATATTTTTCAGGTTCAAGAATCATCAGATGTACATCGCACACTTTATCAGTTGCCTTGCTGAAAAAATCAATGAGCATAGGGCCAAAGCTGATGTTGGGTACAAAACGGCCATCCATTACATCTAAATGATACCAATCTGCAACGCTTTCGTTGAGCATGTTACAATCGGCCTGCAGGTTAAGGAAATTAGCTGAGAGCAAAGAGGGTGCAATGATGGGCATGAGATTTAATTGATGATTTACAAATTGATTTCAATATAGATTTATTTCGTTCCTTCCAGCCGGTGTATTCCTTCACGTGCTTCTGTTATACTTTGATCCAGTGCCAGTGCACGTTTGTAATTATTGATGGCTTCCTGTTTTTTATTCATCTTCTCTTCCGCTTTCGCCATCCAGAAATAACCTTCTGCAAATTTATTACTCACTTCTGTACTCTTATTAAAAACTTTCCACGCATCTTCATACTTAGCCATATCATAATACACCAATCCTTTTTCAACATAAGCATCCATATAAGAATAATCTTCTCTTAAGAGCTGATTATATAGTTCCAAAGCCTTAGCTGTGTTGCCTGTTTTGGAATAGTAAATACCTTTCACCATTAACACATCGGAACGGAAACGGGCAGCACCTGGATTTTTTAAAAGATTTTCTGCCAATTGTAATGCGTTTTTATTCCCCGTTTCAGCAAATAAAATGGCAGCACGCATTTCGGCTTCCACAAAAACTCCTGCATTAATTACAGCTTTGTTATAATGTACTATGGCTCCGGCAGTGTCACCCATTCTTTCAAGAGCATCTGCCTTGATGTACAAACGGCCGGGATTGCTGCTGTCTTTTGCCAAAAGCAAATCGATTTGTGCAAGTGCTTTACTGTATTCTTTGTTTTGAACTAATTCAGCAATTAATTGCTCACGAACGGAATCAACTGTTGTTGTGTCTTTAAGAAGTTGCTCAATAGAGGTATTATTACTCTTGTCATTTACAAGCACATCCGGCTTTGCTGAATTATTGTTACAAGCTGCAAAAAACAGGGCCACAATCAGTATAAACAGAAAATTCATCCTTTGCATGCGCAAAACTAAAAGAATTTCAACATACACATTTTACATTTTACCGACATTTGTGCCCGCATTACCCAATACATTTGTAAAATTTTATTTACGCATGAAACTTTCTGCAATTATTATCGTTATTATCGGTTCATTCACCTTGCTTGCTTTTAAGAATTTTGAAACAGTTACCACTCAAATTTCTAATGCTGATACATTGTTGTATCCTGAAGAAACACACTTCAAAAACATTCAGCAATTAACTTTTGGCGGTGATAATGCAGAAGCTTATTTCAGCTATGATGGCAAGTGGCTCATCTTTCAAAAAACCTATGCTAAAGAAGGTATTCCCTGCGATCAAATGTACATCGGCAAAATTCCTGCACCCGGCGAAAAGTTTGAACCCAAATTAGTAAGTACTGGCAAAGGCCGCACTACTTGTGGAGCATTCATGAAAGATGGCAAACACATCATTTATGCAAGCACACACCTGGGAGCAGATACATGTCCGCCTGTACCCGACCGTAAAAAGTATGGCAACAAATACATCTGGCCTTTATACGACAGCTATGATATTTTTATAGCTGATCTTAATGGGAAAATTGTAAAACGCTTAACCAACGGCAAAGGATACGATGCCGAAGCAACATTGAGCCCCGATGGAAAGAAGATGTTGTATACAAGTACAAAAGGTGGTGATATTGATATGTATGTAATGGATTTAAAAACGGGTAAAGAAATAAAAGTCACCAACCTCTTGGGTTATGATGGTGGTGGATGGTTTAGTCCGGATGGCAAAAAAATCATCTGGCGTGCAAGCCGTCCTAAAACAGAAGCTGAAATAAAGGAATATAAAGAATTGCTGAAAGAAAATTTAGTTGCGCCCACCAATATGGAAGTATGGGTGGCCAATGCAGATGGAACCAATGCAAGACAAGTTTCAACTTTTGGACAAGCCAATTGGGCGCCAGCGTATATGCCCGATAATAAACGCATCATCTTTGCCAGCAATCATGAATACAAAAGAGGTTTTCCGTTCAATCTTTATACCATGAATGAAGATGGAAGCGGCTTAACAAAAATCAGTCGTGATAAAGGTTTTGATGCCTTCCCTATGTTCAGCCCCGATGGAAAGAAAATTGTCTTTTGCAGCAACCGCAATAATGGCGGCACAAGAGATACGAATATTTTTGTGGCTGATTGGGTAGAATAATAAACAACATCACATATAATTGAAATTCTAAAAAGGCCAATCTGGCCTTTTTTTTTATTTTTTGTGTTTAGAACACAATGTTTGATTCGCATGATTTTTCTTAGCTTAGCCGCAACACAAAACGAATGTTATGCCATCTTCTCCCCTGCACCAGTTTTTAAAGCTGGAAAAAGAATTAGCCAATGAAGTGTATCTACGTCAACCTTTCAATGGTCAATGGAAAGAGTGGACATGGCAACAAGCCGGTGATGAAGCACGCCGCATGGCTGCAGCTTTGCATGCATTGAACTTACCCAAAGGTTCACACATTGCCATCCTTTCAAAAAACTGTGCACACTGGATGATGGCTGATATTGCAATTATGATGGCGGGTTGTATCTCCGTTCCCATTTATGCAACATTGAGTGATAAAGCCATTGAACCTATTTTGATACATAGTGAAACCAAGGCCATCTTTGTTGGTAAACTGGATGATTTTGCAACACAAACCAGAGGCATTCCACAAAACATATTGCGTATTTCATTTGATGATTACGGCATTCAGGAGCAATACACGTGGAATGCACTCATAAGCAAACATGAACCACTGAAAGAAGTTAATAATCCGAAGCATGATGATTTAATGACCATCATTTACACATCTGGCACTACAGGTGTTTCAAAAGGTGTAATGCATACCTATGGAAATTTTGACCATACACTTAGTAAAGCATTACCTCAATTGCAATTACCAGAGCGTTCAGTTCTATTTTCTTATTTACCATTGAGTCATATAGCCGAACGGTTAGCCATTGAAATGAATTCATTTTACAGCGGCTCAGTCATCAGCTTTGCAGAAAGCATTGAAACCTTTGCTGCCAATGTTCAGGAAATTCAACCACAGGTATTTTTTGCAGTACCTAGGTTGTGGGGCAAGTTCAGAGAAGGCGTTTTGAAAAAGATGCCCGAGAAAAAATTAAAAATCCTGTTAAGTATTCCCATTCTGAATAATATCATTCGCAAAAAAATAAAACACGCATTGGGTTTATCACGTGCCACACATATTTACAGTGCAGCAGCTCCTATTTCCGTTGATTTACTCAAGTGGTTTCAGAAACTCGACGTCACTATTATGCAGGCATTGGGTATGACAGAGGATTGTGTATATGCACACTTTGAACGGCCTTATGCACGCAAAATGGGCTCTGTAGGAAAACCATTGGATGGTATGCAGGTAAAAATTACAGAAGAGGGTGAGCTGAGGGTGAAAACTCCATCCAACACAATTGGCTATTACAAAGAACCACAACTCACTGCTGAACTGTTTGATGAAGAGGGTTATTTAAAAACAGGTGATATGGTCGAATATGATCATGATGGATTTTTGTTTGTGATTGGCCGTGTTAAAGATCAATTTAAAACCGATAAAGGAAAATATATTGCACCCACACCTATTGAAACAAAAATATTAGCCAACTCTGATGTGGAGAATACATGTGTTGTGGGCACTGGTATTCCGCAACCTATTGCATTAATCACGTTAAGTGAAATTGGCAAAGCAAAATCAAAAGAAGAGTTGATTGAAAGTTTAACAACATCTCTCAACGATATTAATCCATTGCTGGAGCATCATGAGAAATTGGAGAAAGCAGTGATCATGAAAGAAACATGGAGTATTGAAAACGGTTTACTCACTCCCACTATGAAAGTAAAGCGCAATCAGGTAGAAAAAATTCATCAGCATTTTTACCCTAAATGGTTTGATGAAAAAGGAAAAGTGATATGGGAATAAGCTTACATTACTCTGATGCTTCCTTACACAACTTTTTCTTTTGAATTGAATGAACAGCAATTATTGATCGCTCTTCCTGAAGAGGAAGCTTTGAAAGATTGGTATGAGCATAAAAAAGCAACACATTCCTTTCCTTTTTGGGCAAAAGTTTGGCCAGCAGCTAAAGCGCTTTCACAATTCATCAATTCAAATCAGGAGTTAGTTTCGGAAAAAATAATTCTGGAAATTGCCGGGGGATTAGGGTTGCCTTCACTTGTTGCAGCAAAGTTTTCAAAAGAAGTAATTTGTACAGATGTTATACCAGAAGCAGTTTCATTTATAAATACATCCATTCAACTCAATTCGCTAACAAACATTACTGCAAAAGTTTATAATTGGAATGAATCAGAAACCTCTGCAGATGCAGATGTATTTCTAATGAGTGATGTAAATTATAATCCGGATGATTTCCCTCAACTGCTTACATTCATTCAAACACAACTACAAAAACCTATTACCATTTTGCTTTCAACTCCACAAAGATTAATGGCCAAGCCTTTTATTGAAGCGCTACAACCGTTCATTGTTCAGCATCAAGAACTTTTTATTGAAGAGGAAGAAGTGATGTGCAGTGTGTTTATTTTGAAAGGTGGTTTTTAAAGGCGACACCTTTGAAAAAAGATATAGTCTTTAAAACGCTTATTTACTTTCACTACTTCAGCAATTTTTCAAATTTTTTCAACTCACTTACTTCAGCAGTAGTAAGTATTTCATTATTGTCATACTTCGCTTTCAAAAACAAAACCCTTTTATGTTGTGGTGCTTTGTTCAAAATAGTTTCAATCATCAATCCAACAGTTTCATCTTTTTCAAATACAACAGCAACAGTTTGTGTAACTGCACTTCGCTCCCTCGTTAATTGTTTTTTCATAATTGCTTCCAGCGTAGCAAGTTTAGATACAGGCACAGTTGCTATTCTTGATGCTTTGCCATGCAAACCTTCCAGTTGTTTTTTACTTAAACTCCCACGTTCATCATATTGTTTTGAAATACTTTGCACAAAGGAATCATTGGGTCTTGCCTGGGCCACCAGTTGCAAAACATCTTTAACTACATCAACATCAACTTTCTTTCGTTGCATCATCAGGCCAAGATAATCATTGAATAGGTTATATGTAAAAAATCATTACCAAATCTTAACAGTTTCCACATGCTGTTAATAACTAACTTTATGAAATATAAACCTTAGTACATAATATTGAAATCAGATGGAAGGGTTAGAAGTATCAAACAGTCATTTGATATTTTATTTGTGAACATGGAATACTGCTGCACCCTAAAGTGAAACAGGTTCCTCTAAATGAAAACGCATTGACAGAAACAATCATCAACCTCGAAACCGTTAATCCTATTGAGTTCTTCGGTGTTAACAATGGCAAGCTCGACATCCTTAAAAAGAAATTCCCACTCTTAAAAATTTTATCAAGGGGCACACAAATCAAACTCAGCGGCAGTCCCGAGCAGGTGGAACAGGCCAAAGAAAAAATTGATTTGCTCGTTGCGTATTTAGAACGCAATGGTCAGCTAACTGAAAATTATTTTGAGCAGATTCTTGGCGGCGATGATCAGCAAACTGTTGATGCCTTTATTGAACGCAACCCCAGTGATGTGCTGGTGTTTGGTCCAAATGGCAAAACCGTTCGTGCACGCACACAAAATCAAAAACGCATGGTTACCGCCTGCGATAAAAATGATATTGTGTTTGCCATTGGCCCTGCCGGTACAGGTAAAACTTATACGGCTGTTGCTTTGGCAGTACGTGCCTTAAAAAATAAACTCGTTAAAAAAATTATTTTAACACGCCCTGCAGTAGAAGCTGGTGAAAGTCTTGGTTTTCTGCCCGGTGATTTAAAAGAAAAGATTGACCCCTACCTGCGTCCGTTATATGATGCACTGGATGATATGATCCCTGCAGATAAACTCGGTTATTACATGAGCACACGTGTTATTGAAATTGCACCGCTTGCTTATATGCGTGGCCGCACATTGGATAATGCGTTTATCATTTTGGATGAAGCGCAAAACACAACCGACCTTCAGTTGAAAATGTTTTTAACACGTATTGGTGCCAATGCCAAAGCCATTATCACAGGTGATTTAACGCAGGTGGATCTTCCGAAAAATCAACGAAGTGGTTTGGAAAAAGGTATCCGCATTTTGAAGAACATTGATGGCATCAGTCATATTGAACTGGATGAAGAAGATGTGGTGCGTCATCGTTTGGTGAAAGCCATCATCCGTGCATATGATAAGGACCATCAGCTGGATGAGCAACAAAATCCTTACCGCAATACAAAGTAGTACTTACTATCCCCGCTTTATACAACCGCAATCCCGTTTCAATTTTGAAGCGGGATTTTTTATATACCCAGAAGAATAATCCGCAGATTGCAGGGATTGACTCAGATAAATACGGAAGAAGTTATTTAATACCAGCTAATGTGCATGTATCATCGTCCCTTGCGTCGCAATCCTTTCTAGGTATGTGCAGATGGCTTCATGCTCTGTTCATCATCTTTCTTTTCCGTGTCTTCCTTATTTCCGTGGCAACTAAATTAAGGGGGCGGACTTCGCCCGCCCCCCTTATCTCTTTTCATCCTTTTCCTCTTTTAACTCTTAGCCTGTTGTTCCCTTAAGCCGAACTGCTTACTTTTACCACATGAAAAAAATCTTATTCATCTTCTTAGTCATAAGTTTTGTGATTGCATGTAAGCAGCAACGCACCCGCCCTGATGATGCATTGGAAACAGCACGAGAATTTGTACGTAGTTCCCTTGATGGTGATTATAAATGGGCCAATGAATTGTTGTTGAAAGACAGTGTGAACAGCTATGAATTGGAAGTGCTGGAAAAAAAATACAACACTCAAATGAGTGCAGCAGAAAAAGAAGGATATAAGAAATCCTCCATCATTATCCACTCTGTTGAAAATGCAAGTGACAGTGTGGTTATTGTAAACTACAGCAACTCTTTTAAAAATAAACCACTGCCCCTTAAAGTAGTAAAGAAAGACGGCAAGTGGCAGGTGGATTTAAATTATACGTTTACGGGAAATCTTTAGAGAGCAGCTATTAGCCGGTAGTATTTAGTCGTTAATCTCTTGATTATAAATTTACAATAAAATGGTTCTGCCTGTTTAACGTAAACCCCATTCACTATTCGCCATTGACTATTCACTAATGCTTATGCTTAAAAACTTACTCCTTGTTGGTCTTGGTGGTGCTGCAGGAAGTATTCTTCGCTCATTATTTGCTATTTGGTTTAAGCACAGCAGTTTTCCATTAGCTACTTTACTGGTAAATATAATTGGCTCACTCGTGATAGGTATGGTGATAGCCGTTTCACTCCGCAACAGTTCCTTTGATGCCAATTGGAGATTATTTTTAGCAACAGGTTTGTGCGGCGGCTTTACTACATTCTCTGCTTTTAGTGCCGAAGGTTTGCAAATGCTGCAACAGCAACGGTATGGTGTATTTGTTTTGTATGTAGGGGGAAGTTTGTTGCTGGGATTATTAGCCACATGGCTGGGATTTAGTTTGATGAAGTAAGAATCATCTGCTCAAAGGCAGGCGGATAGCAGTGAAAAGCCTGGTGAAGATTTTTGCCCTGCCCTGCGCCGGACTTGTAACGAATAGCCGCAACAGCAGTTCATACAAGTACTACAGTTGATTGCCTCAAAAAATCTTCTTACTTCAACTTTCCCCCTTCAAACTTGTGCCTTTCACCTTGTGCCTTATACCTTCTACCTTTTGCCTTGCTATTTGGATTTTTTTCAGGTACTTCGCAGCCAATAAGAAACGTGTATGACGCAACCCAATAAAAAAGATGCACTGGGCAAGGGAATACGTTCCTTGCTGCAAAGCATTGATGAAGATTTGAAAACAACGGCCGGGCAACTCAAGCCCACCGTACAGGAAGCTGTTACAGGAGTGCTTCGTATTTCTGTGGATGATGTGGAAGTGAATCCCAAACAACCCCGTCATGATTTTGATGAACAGGCCATGAAAGAACTGGCTGAGAGTATTAAAATGCACGACATTATTCAGCCAATCACCGTTTCAAAAACGGCAACTGGTAAATACCGTTTGATTGCAGGTGAACGCAGATGGCGTGCAAGTAAACTGGCGGGTTTAAAAGATATTCCTGCATATATACGCCAGGCAAATGATGCAGAACTTTTAGAATTGGCTTTGCTTGAAAATTTGCAAAGAGAAAATCTCAATGCCATTGAAATTGGCTTGAGTTACAAACGCCTGATGGATGAACTGGATTATACACAGGAGCAGGTGGCAGAGCGTATGGGAAAAGACAGAACTACTGTTACCAACTACATCCGTTTATTAAAACTTCCGCCTGATATTCAGTTGGCCGTTCGCAACAATTTGCTGAGCATGGGCCATGCACGTGCGTTGATTAATATTGATACAGTTGATAAGCAATTGTATGTATACAATCTGGTGAAGCAAAAAGATTTGAGTGTGCGTGCTACTGAAAAAATTGTGAGGGAGTTGTACAAATCTACGCCTGTTAAAAAAACAGTAAAGAGTGGACTGGACGATGCCTTCCGCAAAATTGAAGATAACTTAGCTACACAGTACAGCACCAAAGTAAAAGTAACGCACAGCAAAAAAGGAAACGGAAGTATTACGATTGAATATTTTTCGCTGGAGCAGTTTAACCATATCCTCAAACAAATGGGCGTAAGTGTTGACTGATGTTAATATGAAATTTCTGTTTTACTTTTTAGTTTTCGTCTCTTGCTTCGCAAGCACACATGCACAACGTACTGATACACTCACTGCACGTGGTAATGCTGTAGTTTCAAAAAATACCAGTAAAAAAACTACTGCTGATACAACTAAAAAAATAATACCACATAATCCAAAGCTTGCCACCAAACGATCAGCATTAATTCCCGGTTGGGGACAGGCCTACAACAAAAAATACTGGAAAATTCCAATAGTTTGGGGAGCATTAGGCACCTGTGTTGGCTTTTTCATTTACAATAAAAATGAATATGTTGCAGCAAGAGATGCTTACAGGAATTTCAGTGACGGCGATGCTACAAACAATTACCTGATTAAACCAAAATTCCGGCCACTGGAGAGCGATCCAAGTTCCTTGATACAATACCGTAATGGAGTGCGGCAAAATGTAGATTACTCTGTTATTGCATTTCTAATTTGCTGGGGCTTAAATATAGTAGATGCAACTGTGGATGGTCATTTAAAAGAGTTTAATGTAAATGAAAATTTAAGCATGCGTGTAAATCCATCTTACATTCCGCAAACAAGACAAACAGGAGTGAGTATTGTGATGAGATTAGGCAAATAAAAACAGGATCTTAGTTCTACAGTTCTTATTTTGAGTTTACATAAGTTTTAAGTTTTTGTTTAAAGAAGGTATGAACTAAATTTTATCAATCAAACAATCGAAACATCCAAAATGAAACTTGCATTAATCGGTTATGGTAAAATGGGTAAAGCCATTCATGAAATACTCAAGAATCGAGATCATGAAGTAGTGCTGATTATTGATTTGGATAATAGACATGAATTAACTTCAGAAAGCATAAAGAAAGCAGATGTGGTGATTGAATTTACAAGTCCCCACACGGCATATAACAATGTAAGGTTTTGTTTAGAAAACAGTGTACCTGTAGTGTGCGGCAGCACAGGATGGCTTGACAAGCTGGCTGAAGTAAAAGAAATTGCTGCGGCCAATCATACAGGTTTAATTGTTGCAAGCAACTTTAGCGTGGGAGTAAATATCTTTTTTGAAATCAACAAACGGCTTGCTGCATTGATGAACCAGCATAAAGAATATGAAATCTCTTTAAAAGAAATTCATCACACACAAAAAAAAGACGCACCCAGTGGTACTGCCATTAGTTTAGCTGAGCAAATTCTGGAACAAATTGGGCGTAAAGAAAAGTGGATGAATGAGAAACCCATGCATGCAAATGAACTCAGCATCATCAGTGAGCGGATTGATCCCGCTCCCGGTACGCATCATGTAAAATATTCCTCAGCCATTGACGATATTGAAATCATCCATACCGCACACAACCGCACAGGATTTGCACTTGGCGCCGTATTGGCCGCTGAATTTCTGAAAGGTAAACAAGGATTTTTTGGAATGAAAGAAGTGCTTAACTTGTAAGGGCCATGACCCTTCGACATTTAGTAACCATCATCTGGATTCTTTCTTTACCCTTTACTTCATTTGCACAAATGAATGTAATTGACAGTTTGCGTGGTGTTATCAATTCATCTATTCCTCCCATTCAAAAATTACAGGCTTATGTACATCTTACTGGTCGCATGAGTACTGTTAGTTTTAATGAAACCATCCGTTTATCAGAAGATGGTATAAAAATTGCTGAGCAATATAAAGACTCTGTTACCATTGCCGGCCTCAACCGGAATATTGGGATTGCATCCTACTTTAAAGGCGATTATGAAGCAGCAGCAACACGTTATTATTTTGCGTTGGGTGTATTTGAACGCTTTAACAAACAACAGGAAACAGCCAGTACACTAAATGATATTGCTAAACTTTACAGAAAGTCGAGAGATTTAAAAAGAGCAGCTGCAACTTATGAGTTGGCTCTGCAGTTATTCCGCAAATTAAAAGATTCTAGTGGTGTACAGATGATTTTAAATGAAAGTGGAGTAGTATATGAATATGAAGGTAATTATGATGAGGCCCTTCGCCGTTACAGAGCATCTCTTTCCATTGCTGAAAAATTAAATGATACTGTAGGTAAAGGCTGGTGTTATAATTTTATAGCGGGTGTTTTTCTGCTTCAGAATAAATATGAAGAAGCAGAAGATTACAACCTTCGTGCTCTAGCCATCAGACAACAAACAAATGATTCATTTGCCATTACGCTAAGTTTTTCTGACCTGGGTAACCTCTACAGCAGTTGGGGAAAATATGACCAGGCTGAATATTATTTTAACCAGAGTAATGTCCTGGGAGATAAAATGGGATATAAAGAACTGGTAAGCAACAATTATCAAAGCATGAGCCAGCTTGCCAGTACAATGGGTAAATACACAGAAGCATTTGAATATTTTAAATGGCACACACAATTGAAAGATTCCATCTTTAATGCGCAAAAAACAAGGCAGATAGAAGAGATCAGTACTATTTATGAAACCACCAAAAAGGAAAAACAAATTCAAGAACAGCAAAATACTTTACGCAAACGTAATCAACTTCTTTATAGTACAATAGGATTATTCCTACTGAGTGTAATCATCGGTACACTTTTATACAATCGCTATAAATGGAAACAGCAGGCTAAAATGCAAGTTGAAATTTTAAACCAGCAGGAACTGGCGGCAAGGGCAGTACTGGAAGCTGAAGAAAAAGAACGCAGTCGCATTGCCAAAGATTTGCATGATGGTGTGGGACAAATGATGAGCGCTGCACGGATGAATCTTTCTTCATTCTCAAATACAATACAATTAAATTCCGAAAAAGAGCAATCACTTTCAAATATTATAAAACTGGTTAATGATAGCTGTAAAGAAGTACGTGCAGTGAGCCATAGTATGATGCCACAGGTTTTGATGAGCAAGGGATTGGTTGAAGCAGTTGAAGAACTCACAGCAAAAATTAATAAAGATGTTTTGAAAATAAATTTCCACAGCGAAGGATTTACTGAACGGCCTGATGGTAATGTTGAAACAATCCTGTACAGGGTAATTCAGGAATGTGTAAACAATGTAATAAAACATTCAGGGGCATCGCAACTTGATATTTCTTTGATTAAAGATAATGATGGTATAAGTGCAACAATTGAAGATAATGGCAATGGATTTGATACTTCACAATTGAATACCGATGCAGGTATGGGACTTCGAAATATGCGTGCCCGTGTTGAATTTGTCAAAGGCACAATAGAATTTGATTCGACACAAGGCAATGGAACATTAGTGGCTATTCATATTCCGGCACCAAAAAGCAATCCTGTTTAATACAATCAAACATTTATTTCGCGATGCTAAACAATACAAACAAACTGTATATATTTTGGTCTATTGTCATTTTGAATCTTAAAAAATAATTACTTTCATCCACCCATTAAACCAAACTACATGCAATCCGGAAGAATAAGACTGGCGATAGTAGATGATCATCAAATTGTAATAGATGGACTTCATTCGTTACTCAAAGGCCACACCCGATATGAAATTGTGCTGGAAAGCACACAACCCGAAACTTTTTTGGAGCAATTAAAGAAAACGGAAGTTGATATTTTATTAACGGATGTGATGATGCCTGTAATGACGGGTGTAGAGCTGGCAAAAGTGGTGCGTAAAGAATTTCCTTCCATTAAAATTATTACGCTTAGTATGAATGGTGAGGGCAGCCTCGTAAATCAAATGATTGAAGAAAGCGACATCTGTGGATATTTACTAAAGAACATTGGTCAATCTGAATTTATTAAAGCACTCGATAAAATTGCCGAAGGCGAAATATATTTCAGTGATGAAGTGCTGCAGGAAATGCTCAAGGCAAGTGAACGAAAAAAAGAAACCAATGAAAACCGTCTTACCAACAGAGAAATTGAAATTGTTCGTTTAATTGAAAAAGAATACAGCAATAAAAAAATAGCTGAAACCCTTTTCCTGAGCGAACGTACTGTTGAAACGCACCGAAAAAACATTTTTCGCAAAACGGGTACCAACTCTGTTATTGGGTTGATTAAGTATGCTTATGAACATAAACTCATTTAAATATTTTCACTAAAGAATAAACAAGGCTGCTTAATTTAGTACCAATAAACTCAGCCGATGCTCACAAAAAAAACGCAATACGCCTTTCAGGCACTTACCTTCCTTGCACAGCAAAAAAATAATGAGCCTAAACTCATAGCCGAAATTTCAAAGAAGAAAAAAATACCGCTTAAATTTCTTGAAAATATTTTACTCCAATTACGTAAAGATGGAATACTTGAAAGTAAAAAAGGAAAAGGCGGCGGTTATTATTTTAAACTCAAACCCAAAGATGTGGATCTTGCCAGAGTGATTCGTTTGCTGGATGGGCCTATTGCTCCCCTCTCTTGCGTGAGCCTTCACTTCTATGAGCGCTGTAAAAACTGCGATGAAAAGCATTGTGGCCTGCATGACATGATGGTAAAAGTTCGGGATGCCAATTTGAAAATATTGGAAAAGAAAACGATTGCTGATTTAATAGTCGATTAGTTCTTTTAGTTCTGCATTTCCGAACATTTGACTTTTTTTTTACTTTTTTGACATTTCTCCATGTCTTTAAAAACAACCTCCATAAAAGTTAGCGGCAAAGTACAGGGTGTGTGGTTTATAAACTACACAATGGATAAAGCAATCGAATTAGGCATTTGCGGATATGTAAAGAATATGATTGATGAATCTGTGTATATACTTGCCACAGGTACAGAGACACAATTACAGGAATTAATACAATAGTGTCACACAGGTTCTCCCAAAAGCAGGGTGGAAAAAGTAGAAGCGAATGAAGAAGAGTTACAAATGATGAAAGAATTTACAATTAAGAGATGATTCACAAAGCAGTATCAAAATCTTCAAAAAACACAATGCGTACATTTTTCATAACAACAGCTTTTCTTTTTTCCTTCGCTAATACTTTTGCGCAGGCTGCAAAACAAAAACTTAAAATCTCACATTTAACAGGCAATTATTATATCTACACCACTTACAATAGCTACGAAGGATATCAAGTTCCTGCAAACGGAATGTATGTTGTAACAAACAAGGGTGTTGTAATGTTTGATACACCCTGGGATACCACACAATTTCAACCCTTGCTCGACAGTATTCAATTAAAGCACAACAAAAAAGTAATTGCTGCTTTTGCAACACATTGGCACAGCGATAAAACCGCCGGGCTTGAGTACTACAGACAACAGGGTATTAAAACTTATACCACAGTTCTTACAGATGAGCTGAGTAAAAAGAATAATATGAAAAGGGCTGAGTTTCTACTCATAAAAGATACCGTGTTCAAGATCGGGCAATATTCTTTTGAAACATATTTTCCGGGCGAAGGTCATACGGTGGATAACATCGTTATCTGGTTTAAAAAAGAAAAAATTCTTTATGGGGGTTGCTTAATCAAAGGTGCTGATGCAAAAGATTTAGGTTATCTAGGTGATGCCAATATAACTACTTATGCATCTACACTGAAAAACGTTCAGCAAAAATTCCGGAACTCGAAGTTTATCATCATCGCACACCACGATTGGAAAGATATAAACTCTTTAAAACACTCCATAATATTGGCAGAAGAACTGAAAAAGAAAAACCAACGTTAACGTTTGGGTTCATTCATGGTTTTCATCTGCGACTTTTCAATGAAATGATTTAGCAACAGCCAAACTGGAATCAGTAAAAAACAAACCCCACTCAGAACCGGCAGCTTTAATACAGCAAAGAGAATACTCAGCAAACCGATGAACAACTGCATCAGTGCATCCCTTCTCTGTGATTGCAGCACTACTCGTTCATAACCGCTCAGTTCCAATTTTTGCTTTAATTTATATGCATAGCTATACAAGCTGTAAAAAATAAACCAGATAACTGCATAACCTATGCTGAAGAAAAGGATGAGCACAGGAAATTCCTGCTGCAGAATAACCGTTTCACCTTTTGTTACCACCTCTTCAAAATAATTGATATGAAATGCAAAACCAAGCAGTAATGAAAACAGGAACTTTAACGGATATACATAAAACAATATCAAAACAAGCAACCAAAGGTTAAACAAAATTACTTTACTATCATTCAAACCATAACAGCGGAAATAATTGTTTTGCAGGTACCAGAAAAAGAACACAAGGCTTACCGTTGCTAAAAAAGGAAAAAACTGCAGCATAATATGCTTAAGCTCTGTAAATGTTTTGGGCACTTCAAGGCTCATAATGAGCAGTGAAACTGTAAAGGCAAACACAGCATCGCTCAACGCTTCAATCCTGTATAACTCATTACCACGTATTGAGTTTTTACCATTTGCATGAAAAATTTTCTTACGTAACATACCGGAAAAATAATCTTACATTACATGCGTGGCAATGATTTGAGTAATATACTGAAATGACAATGCGCATAAAAAAACCGCTCATCTCTGAGCGGTTTGATTTTAGTTCTAACTTTTTACTTTTTTATCCCAGTTTCTTCTTCAGATTTTCATCCAGTGCGTCCAAAAACTCTTCCGTGTACATATAATGCTCCCCATGATTTACTTTATTGCCATGAATACAAACTGCTAAATCTTTCGTCATCTTTCCTTCTTCCACTGTTTCAATACAAACAGCTTCCAGTGCATTGGCAAAATCAATCAATGGCTGATTGCCATCCAGTTTACCACGAAACGCCAAACCACGTGTCCATGCAAAAATGCTGGCAATGGGATTAGTAGATGTAGGCTTTCCTTTCTGATGTTCACGGTAATGACGGGTAACAGTTCCATGTGCAGCTTCTGCTTCCATCACTTTACCATCAGGAGTTATCAAAACTGAAGTCATTAATCCAAGTGATCCGAAACCTTGCGCCACCGTATCGCTCTGCACATCACCGTCATAATTTTTACAGGCCCAAACGAAATTGCCATTCCACTTTAATGCACTTGCCACCATATCATCAATTAATCGATGCTCATAAGTAATACCTGCAGCATCATACTGTTCTTTGAATTCGTTCTGATAGATCTCTTCAAAGATATCTTTAAATCGTCCATCATATTTTTTAAGAATCGTATTCTTAGTAGAAAGATATAAAGGCCATTTTTTATTCAAAGCCATATTAAAACAGCTTCTTGCAAAACCTTTAATACTTTCATCGGTATTGTACATACTCATAGCCACACCATCGCCTTTAAAGTTAAACACTTCAAAAGTTTGAGGTGCACTACCATCTTCAGGTGTAAATGTCATGGTGAGTTTTCCCTTACCTTTAATAACGGTGTCGGTGGCACGATACTGATCACCAAAGGCATGACGGCCCACAATAATAGGTGCCGTCCAGTTCGTAACTAATCTTGGAATATTTTGTATTACAATCGGCTCACGAAATACAGTGCCATCTAAAATATTTCTGATAGTACCGTTGGGACTCTTCCACATTTGCTTCAATTTAAATTCTTCTACACGCTGTTCATCAGGCGTAATGGTGGCACATTTAATTCCCACACCAAATTCCTTAATGGCATTAGCCGCATCAATAGTTACCTGATCATTAGTGGCATCACGATGCTCTACTCCAAGATCATAATACTTAATATCAACTTCCACATATGGGAGAATGAGTTTTTCCTTGATAAACTTCCAGATAATCCTCGTCATTTCATCGCCATCCAGTTCCACCACGGGATTGGCTACTTTAAGTTTTGCTGCCATCTTTTAATTGGTTTTGTTGCTTTAAGGGATGGCAAATATATACAGCATCAGTTAAATATGAACAGGTTGCAGGAGAAGTGTTTTTGAATGGTGTTACAGGCAATCGTGCCCGTGGCGGCGCTTTTGCGTTGCACCCTTGGAATTTCAGTGCGAAGGGCATCAATGAACTTACTGTTTAAGAAGCTCATTCACAATCGCAAAAAACTCCTTTTTAAACTCTTCATGATACACGCCAGTACCTGGACCATAAAATCCGCTGTGTACTTTTTTTACAGTTCCATCTTTTCCTATGAAGATGGTAGTGGGAAAAGAACGAATAGGTGTAAGCTGCGGTAATGTTTTTTCAGTTCGCTGCTCATCATTTACTGCAGCAGGGGCAATTAAAAGGGGATAAACAATTGAAAAACGATTGATAAATTTTTGTAAACTGGCTTTACTCCTTGCTTCATTTGTTGTGAGTTCATAAGCCAAAGCAATAATCTCTACTCCTTTTTCTTTATAATCCTTATAAACTGATTTTAAAAAATTACTTTCATCCATGCAATTAGGACACCAACTTCCCATAAGTTGAACAATAACCACTTTGTTTTTAAAACGTGCATCGTTAATGGAAACGGTTTTTCCGTTTACATCTTTAAACCTGAAGTTGAGTTTTGTTTCACCATCTTTCAGTTGCGTTTGCTGTAAAGTATCAGGTAAAGATGCATTGTTGTTCTTAACAGCCTTCCATGATTCGGGTGCAGAAACAGTACTGTAAAATTTTCCATTGCTGATGATTTTACCATTTACCTCTGCCGAAAAATAATAGGCATGACTTCCGTCAAAACAACTCAACTGCAACATGTTTTTATTAAGCGTTCCTTCAAGATAGCGGTAATCACCAGTGGGTGTTAAAAAAGTACCGGTGACCATTTTACCATTTTGTTCAAACACAGCAACTGCCGGGCGGTCAGTTCCATTGCCTCTTGTAAATACAACCTGCCATTTACCATCAAGATTTTCATTCAATGAATCGCCAGCCACAAATCTTGATTTGTTACCATACTCAAACAACACCGGCATTTCAATGATGCGATTGCTGGCACCTTTGAGCCAAACACCTTTTAAAGAATGATTGGAAAGCTTTTTTAATTTGAAAGAAGATTCAAAGAAGGGCATTTCAATAAACACAGAATCACCTTTTAGTTTGATGTCATCCACCTTCAACCGCTCGGCTGCATTCCGGATGTACAAAACGGATTTCTTGTTTTGCAATACCACTTCTGCATTAAAAATGATGGATACACTGTCGGGTCTTGTAATAGCGGCACGGTACCAGCCGGTTTTCAATTGAGCGTTAACACTAAAAAACAAAACAGTACCAATTACACTAAAAACACTTTTTATCATGCCGCAAATGTAGCTGAAGCAACTGAAATATGAATGTCATGATCATGACACAGAGCAAGCTTAATTGGTAAAACTTTTATAAATTCTCGAACATATCTTTTGTCATTGCCGCCAAATCAAAATCATGCTGCCAGCCCCAATCAGCTCTTGCAACACTGTCATCAATGCTTTGCGGCCAGCTATCTGCAATATTTTGACGGTAATCTGGTTTATATGAAATGGAAAAACCCTGTTTATGCTTTGCAATTTCAGCCGCAATTTCTTTGGGCGAAAAACTCATGGATGAAATGTTGTAAGAATGACGAATAGAAATTTTTGATGCCGGTGCTTCCATTAATTCTAATGTAGCTTTAATCGCATCCGGCATGTACATCATCGGCAAATAAGTATCTTCTTTTAAAAAACATTCATACTTGTTTTCTTCTAATGCTTCATGAAAAATTTCAACTGCATAATCCGTTGTACCACCGCCGGGAGCACTCTTGTAAGAAATCAAACCGGGGTAGCGAAGGCTTCTTACATCAACACCAAACCTTTGAAAATAATAATTGCACCAAAACTCGCCTGCATATTTGCTAATGCCATAAACCGTTGTGGGTTCAATAATCGTTTGCTGCGGACAGTTTTGTTTAGGACTTGTAGGACCAAACACCGCAATCGAACTGGGCCAGTAAACTTTATGTAGTTTTTCTTCTCTTGCTATATCAAGCACATTCAG
The DNA here is from genome assembly GCA_046301455.1 of Chitinophagaceae bacterium. GTDB lineage: Bacteria > Bacteroidota > Bacteroidia > Chitinophagales > Chitinophagaceae > Lacibacter. The sequence continues at coordinate 25,619 of JBKCJY010000039.1, forward strand.
CAAACCCGTCATATTTAAGTTCCATGCAAGGTTGGGATTTTTTTCTCCCGTTGCAGAAAGGATAGCTGCTAACAAATAAATCTGTGTAATATTTTGGCGTATCACCTGCACGTGCAGCATTTCCTTGTTCATCACATCAAGACTCACATATGGACCAGTGCCAACGAGCAACGGGTTTTGCTCCCGCAAATCAGATGCAATGACGTTTTGATTGCCATAAATCTTACGGAGTGCCATTGTGAGCTCCACTCCTATTTGGCCCGAAGCGCCAATTACAAGGATTTTATCTTTAACCATAGCAAGCTTTTGAGGATGCAAATATAGCAGGAACTGCAAATGGAATCAACGTACACATTTTATTCTCTTCACTCCCACTCAAATCCTTCGTTTCGTATAGGTAATGTTCTTGGTCTTGCACCGGCTGCAGCTAAAGCATTGCATAAAGCTGGGGCAACTGTTGGCAATCCCACTTCGCCCACACCACCTGGCTCTTCCTCACTTGCTATTGTATAAATTTCAACAGGCGGCATTTCATTATAGCGCAGCAATTCAAACCCATTAAATCCATCCTGCACTACACGGCTGTTCTGTACCGTTATTTCACCTTTCAAGGCTTGCTGTAATGCAAAGGCAACACCGCCTTCCATCTGGTTTCTTAATCCGTCTGGATTTACTACAATGCCGCAATCAATAGCACCCACCACTTTTACAATAAGGAATTTCTTAGGTCCCGTCATTTCAATTTCAATAGCATGTGCAGCATAAGCTTTTGCAAAAATGAATGAATGTGTGGCTACGCCAATAAAATGGTTTTTCTTTCTGGGTTGATTGTAACCGATTTTTTCTGCTGCCAACTTTAATACATTCGCAATGCGTTGCGGATATTGTTTCATAGCACCCGGACCTTCACCTGTCATAAACATGGGTCGTCCTTCTAATAGCGACAAACGATATGCTAATGGATCTTTCTTCAACTTTCTTGCCACTTCATCAATAAAACATTCAATGGGAAAACTATTCATGCAAATCTCAACAGAGCGTAACCAACCACGATTGATGTTAAAATCAACATGGGAATAACCCGTGGTAACATTTGGCACATCATAATAAAAATCAGTATCAGCTCCTCCAAGGTTTTCAGCAGGGTCTTTTGTATCAGGCCCATTGGTCATTACTGCAATTGAAGTACTGAGGACATGATGATACCAGCTTTGTAACTTACCAGTTCCATCCCAACTTGCCTGCAGCCTGTGCACATTCGCTGGGCGGAAATTATCAAATCGAATATCATCAACCCTGTCATTAATCATCTTTACAGGAGCATTCAACTGTTGTGCAATCTTCACTGCTTCAATGGCGAATTCAAAGTGCAATCTTCTTCCAAAGCCACCGCCCATCAATGCAAGGTTTACCTTAATGTTTTCTTTCTTCAATCCACATGTCTTTACAATTTCATTTACCGTCCAGTCGGGCAATTGTAAACCACCCCACACTTCGCACATTCCATCTTTTACACTGGCAATAAAATTAATGGGTTCCATACATGCATGTGCAAGAAACGGAGCTTTGTATGTTGCCGTTACAGAATTAGTGGGCGACAACTTAATCTTTGTTATATCTCCTTTCTTCAATTTCACAAATGAAGGCGGCTGCAAAGAACGTGTTGTCATTTGCTGAAACAATACTGTGCTGTTTTGTTTGTTCTTAGTTCCTTCATCCCATTTTATTTTCAGCAACTTTCTGGCTTTCATAGCTGCCCAAATATTTTTTGCAACTACTGCAACACCATCACGCACATGCATGGGCACACCTGTGCCTTTATAGGTAACTACTTTCACCACGCCATTTACTTTCAGGGCTTCACTGTCATCAACACTAATCAATTTTCCGCCAAGTACAGGACAACGCTCCACACTTGCATACAACATACCCGGTACTTTTAAATCAATCCCATATTTTGTTTTACCGGTGAGAATATCTTTTAAATTATTTTTCTTTTGTTCTTTACCAATAAGCTTAAAATCTTTTGGACTTTTCAGTACTACTTCTTTAGGCACCTCCGTTTTTGCTGCTTCACACACAAGTTCACCATAGCTTATGGATTTCATGTTTCCTGTATGTACCACTGTTCCGTTATCAGCAGCGCATTGTTCCGGTTTAATATTCCAGAGTTTTGCAGCAGCTGCAATCAGCATTGCTTTGGCTACAGCGCCTGCTTTTCTTAAGGAAGTAAAATCTGTTAACACACTTTGACTGCCACCTGTATCATGCGCTCCATCAGGTAATGAACCAAAAGGAGCAATCTCAACTTTTATTTTTTTCCAGTCAGCATCCAGTTCTTCTGCAACGAGCATCGGTAAAGAAGTATTCACTCCCTGCCCCATTTCCTGGCGTGCAACAAATATGGTGATCAATCCCTTAGTATCAATTTTTAAAAATGCATTGGGCTGAAAAAAATCACAGGCAGCAGCATTTGTTTGTGCAAATGCTTTCATGCCCGGCAATAAAAAACCAAGCATTAATCCACTTCCTGCAAAAGATGTTGACTTAATAAATTCCTTTCTGCTGATTTTTATTTTTTGCATAACACAACAATAAAAAGTTATTGATTGGAGAGTTCAATGGCACGGTTCACCGCTTGCTCAATACGATGATAAGTTCCACATCTGCACAACTGCTGACTCATGACGGAACTAATCTGTTCAGCACTTGGCTTTTTTGATTGATTAAGCAAACCTGTTAATGCAATCATTTGGCCGGACTGACAATAACCGCATTGCGGCACACCTATTTCTTCCCAAGCTTTTTGTACAGGATGCGAGCCATCTTCACTCAATCCTTCGATAGTAGTAATTGCTCTACCCTCGCAAATACGTACAGGAGTTTGGCAACTACGTAATGCTCTTCCATCAATCAAAACATTACAAGCTCCACAGGTATTTACGCCGCAGCCAAATTTGGTTGCTATTAAATCGAGCCACTCACGGATAATCCATAGCAGTGGAGTATCTGGATCTGCTTCTACCTCATATTGCTTTTTATTCACTAAAAGTTTATAAACAGCCATAAAATTGATTTTGAGAAAGTTAAATCAATTTTTCTAATCCTTTAAAAGTAATTCTCAATTTTATACAAGTGGGAAAAAGCAAGTATTAAGAATCAGTTATTGATTACTTAGAACATATCTTTGCACCCATGCAACAATTTCTAAAAGACTTATTTGCTCAGCAAGCATACGATGATAAAAACTTTTTCCTTATTGCAGGCCCCTGCATTGTAGAAAGCGAAGAATTGGTAATGGAAGTGGCAGAAAAAGTTTCAACCATTTGCAAAAACCTCGGCATTCCTTACATCTTTAAAGCAAGCTACCGCAAAGCCAACCGCACCAGTGCTTCATCTTTTACAGGTTTGGGTGATGAAACAGGATTGAGTTTAATTAAGAAAGTTGGCGACACTTACAAACTTCCAACTTCTTCAGATATTCATGCACATGATGAAGCTGCTGAAGCAGCAAAGTATATTGATGTATTGCAGATACCCGCTTTTCTCTGCCGCCAAACAGATTTATTGATTGCCGCCGCACAAACCGGAAAAATTGTGAACGTAAAGAAAGGACAGTTCTTAAGCGGACCATCCATGAAATTTGCTGTTGAAAAAATCAATAAAGCAGGAAATGATAAAGTAATGCTTACAGAACGTGGCACTACTTTCGGTTACCAGGATTTAGTTGTTGATTTCAGAAATATTCCCTGGATGAAAGAACAGGGCACGCCGGTGATTATGGATGTAACACATTCTTTACAACAACCCAATCAAACCACAGGTGTTACAGGTGGTAATCCACAATTGATCGGCACTATAGCCAAAGCTGCCATAGCAACAGGAGCCGATGGTTTATTTATTGAAACGCATCCCAATCCGGCAAAAGCATTAAGTGATGGTGCCAATATGTTACAATTGGATTTACTGGAACCATTGCTGGAGCAATTGGTGAAGCTGCGGAATGCAGTTCTATAAAATTGTTTAATCAACATTCTTATCGCTTAAACAGCCCGTAAAAATTTACGGGCTGTTTGTTTTTTATAAACTATTAACAAATGGGATTCAACATCATTCATATAAACATGTTGTAACTGAGTAAAGTGCAAAGGGAAAAGAATCAGTAAAGTTTTAAAGATGAATTTAATCACCTCAAAATATAAAACGTATGAAACTTTCTTTACTCCTACTTGTAACATTGCTTATTTCCAGCGTTTCCTTTGCACAATTTGACTGGTCTTTTAACGCAGTTCACAATGCACCTTCAGGGAAATTGGCAAATCACCTTTCACCCGCAACCGGAATTGGAATGGGTTTCAGCATTAAACCTTTTAAAAAACCCGGGTTATGGATTAATCTTGAAGGATCTATGGTTTCCATGGTAAGTTTCGACAGAACACTCACTTTAACTTCCCCCACTTCACCTGAGGTTACAACGACAACAGTTAATTATAATACCAATGCAGATAATTTTGCATTAACGCTACGTTATGAATTCAGGCAAAACAAAAAATGGAATCCTTATATCAGCGCTTCATTAATGCGCATGTGGTTTAAGTCATCCATTTCAATTGTTGATCCACAGAGCGAAGATGAATGTGAGTACCTGGAAGAAAAGAAAGTAGAAGGAGCAGGCAATTGGATGTTTGCATCAGGCGGTGGTATTAAGTACAGACTCAACAAAAAAACACCTGCAGATGAAGATGAACACTTAAACAATGTATGGATTGACCTTTCAGTAAATTTTATTCGTGGTCCCCAAATTAATTATGCTGACATGCGTAGTATTCAAACCATGAAACCAGGCGAGCTTTTTCTGCCTTCAAGCACCGAAGCAAAACCACTTGGTATTTTATACCGTGATATCCATACCAATACTACTCATGAACATCATATAGTAGAAATACATAACAACCCGTTCAGGATGATTCAATTTAAACTTGGACTGGTACTTTAAGGAATGCGTTGAAAATAAGCTTCAGACTTTCTTAACTTTTTTGACACAATTAATTAAGTAATTTTATTACATCACCAAACGTTCTTCCAATGAAACTATTTCTACTCCCCTTCTTTTTACTTTGTTCTATCACCCTCAACGCCCAACAATGGGAATTTGCCTTTGGCCTTTCCAATCAAACTCCACGTGGTTCAATGGCCGATAATATTAGTAGCGCCAATGGTGGCAATTTCCATTTTGGCTATCGCTTACCGGTTGTAAAAAATAAATTTGTTGTTTCGGTTGATTTTGGAAGCGGCCGTTTCGGAAAAAAAAGAATTGAGCAAACTTTTCAGAATGATGTGGTGCAAACACCCACCAACTTTATGGTGAACTACATTAACTACGCCAATTTTTCTCACCTCAACCTCCGCTATGAAATTTTAAGTAAAGGCTATGTAATTCCTTATGTACATTTCATTGGTGGAAGGCAAACATTGGGCACACGTGTACGTATTAATGTACATGAAGACCAGGTAGGCGGTGATGAATGTGTACCACTTGAAGATGAAGTAACATTCAGAAAAAGAAGTATGGTGTGGGGCTATGGTGGTGGTTTGATAATAGGACTTGTTAATCCTGAAAACTCAAAAACTTTTCGTTCTGGTATTATGCTCAACTTATCAGTATCACATATAAGGGGCGGCAATATGGATTATGTAAATGTGAAGCAGCTGGAGCAGGTAAGTACCCGACCCCAACCAAATGATGGCAGTAAAGAATGGGCCGTACCTTTTACAAATCTCAACACCAACAACATACACAATCATACCATTGCAAGAGTGTATAACAGCCCTTTGGAACAATTGCAGTTTAGGATAGGATTAATTTTTAAGTTTGATGAATAAAAATGAAAATAAAAAAGGGTGAAACTTAGTTTCACCCTTTTTTATTCTTGAAAGCTACATTACTGCAGCTGGCTGGGCAGCACCCCAAACTCTTTCTTAAATGCCAATGAAAAATTACTAAGATTAGTATAGCCCAGTTTTAATCCAACTTCTTTAATTGTATAATTGTTTGTAATAAGCATATTACGTGCTTTACGCATTCTGTTTTTTTGATAGTATTCGTAAATACCGGTTCCATAAACCTGTTTAAAATTGGATTTAAGTTTGGATTCTATAGCTGCTCTGTAATACCAATCGTAAATAGCATTGGTGAGATACACTGCTAAGAATGTTCCACTCTGGCGTTCAACCTAATCATCAGCAATACCCCTTTCAATTTTATCGGTAATAGACAACAAATCAAATCGGAGCGTATAATATTCCCGATCTGAAGCTTTTTTGTAAAAAACCAATCTGTATTAATGGCGCAGTTAAAATTATTTACCTGCATGCCATTTGGAAGTTTTATACAGCGGATATAGCCGTTGGCATATTGAGGTGGGAATAAAAGCCAGCCATCTCTTACTTGGTTGCCCACCTGTTATGCTATGGCACCAATCAGCAATTCATAATCAGTATAAGTATATTCAAACCTGAACAAGCTGACTTAATTAATTATGAGAGAGAGTTAATCACTCAAAGGGACAAATGCAATAATAATGATCAGTACCGAACAGGATTTCGGCGGGTAAACCCTACGTATTGTTTTATGTTCATCCAAAATGCAAGGAAAAAGTAAAAAATGACCGGAGATCCCAAGGTTAAGAAAGAGATGTAAATAAAATATTTGCGGATGGTGGATGTAGAAATATACAACCGCTCACCTATATAAGTGCAAACACCAAAAACATTCCACTCAATAAAATGCCTGAGCTTCCTCATAGTTCTACAAATTTATAAAAACATTTAACAAACTAATGACCTAAATGGTGTATCAAAAGTTATAATTTTCCCTAAAGATCCAAGTGTCTCTGCAAACGATTTTTTTCTGCTTAAAAATCAAGATGTTACCAATTCTAGTACGTTTGTTTATTGGCTAAATCAATTTAAAAATTCTAATATTGAAGTCGA